>NZ_CP026121.1:342500-685000 GCF_003330845.1 Streptomyces sp. Go-475
CCTCTTCGCCGTGGTGATCCGCCACACGGAGACCGGTACCGAGGGCGAGCACCTCGACGAGCGGATCGCGAAGGCGCTGACGCAGACCGGTGTACGCGCGCTGGTCGGGGAGACGGCGCCGGGCCGGATCGGCGTGCTCCTGGCGCTGGCGCAGGCGAGCGCGTGGCAGCCGGTCGCCGAGCGCATCGGCCGCCTCTCCCGCGAGGAGCTCGGCCCGGACGCCGTCGTCGCCGTCGGGCCCGGCGTGACCGACCTCTCCGGGATCGCCCGGTCCTGGCAGGAGGCCGAGCAGACGGCCGACACCATCACGCCGGCCTCGCCGGAGCGGTGGTTCTACGTCCCCGCCGACGTCGAACTGCCGGAACTCCTGGGCGTGCTGCGGCAGGACACCCGTCTCCAGCGGTTCGCGGAGCGGCAACTGACGCGGCTCGTCGACCACGACGACCGCAACGGCGGCGACCTGCTCCCCGCGCTGCGGGCCTATCTGACGGCGGCCGGGAACAAGTCGGTCGCGGCGAAACGGGCCGGCATGTCCCGGCAGGCGTTCTACCAGCGCCTGCACACCATCGAACGGCTCCTGGGCTGCGACCTGGAATCGGGTCTGCAGCGCACGTCCCTGCACGTGGCGGTGCTGGTCCTGGACGCGGGCGGGGCGAAGGTTCCGGGTACGTGACCGCCGGGCGCCGGTGCCGGTGCCCGTGCCGGACCCGGTCCCGGTGCTGGCGCCGTATCCGGCCCCGCTGCCGGACCCGATCCCCGTCCCGCTGCCGGACCCGACCCCCGTCCCGGTGCCGCTGCCGATCCCGGTGCGGGCATGCCGGTCAGGTGTCGCTCAGCGCCTTGTGGATCTCGCCCAGCGCGCCGGTCATCCGCCGGTAGTCGCCGGGGGCCACCGGCGCGACGAAGTACTTCTCGATGACCTCCGCGTGGACGGCGGCAGCCCGCAGGAACACCGTGCGGCCCCGGTCGGACGCCTCCACCAGGACGCTTCTGCGGTCCTCGGGCGCGGGCACGCGGCGCACCAGCCCGACCCCCTCCATGCGGTCGATCAGGCGGGTGATGCCGCTGCTGGTGAGGGTGAGGTCGTCGGCGAGCCGGCGCTGCGAGACCTCTTCGCCCGGGTCCCGGCAGAGCCTGATGAGGACCTCGAACATCGTGTGGCTGATCTCGCACTCGCGCCGCAGGGCCGTGTCGATGCGCTGTTCCAGGCGGGTGGCGGCCTTGATCAGCAGCCCGAAGTCGTGCACGAGCGGGCTGCCGGCGGCGCGGGCGGCTTCGTCGTCGTCTCGGTTCGTCGTCTTCACCCCGCCGACTTTACTGCTCCTTCACCTACTGCTCCTTCACCTACTGCTCTCTCAAATACTGAGCAATCAATTGCTGAGCAGTCAACGAAAGCTCTATGGTGAGCACCCACCACCTCAGCACGCGGCAGAAAGGGAGATCAGTGGACCTCCAGCACTGGCTCGGCCGGGCCAACGACGCGATACAGGAGTGGTCCGACACCTTCGGTCCCTACGAGCGGCACCCGTCCCTCCTCGTGACGGACGACCGCTTCGCCGCCGCCTTCGAGGAGTTCACCGGGCGACTGAAGGACAACTACCCGTTCTTCCACCCGCACTACGCGGGCCAGATGCTCAAGCCCCCGCACCCGGCGGCCGTGGTCGGCTACCTCACCACGATGCTGATCAACCCCAACAACCACGCCCTGGACGGCGGACCGGCCACCGCCCGCATGGAACGCGAGGCCGTCGCACAGCTGGCCGCGATGTTCGGCTACGACACCCACCTCGGCCACCTCACCACCAGCGGCACGATCGCCAACCTCGAAGCCCTCTTCGTCGCCCGGGAACTCCACCCCGGCCGGGGCGTCGCCTACAGCGCCGACGCGCACTACACGCACGGCCGCATGTGCCACGTCCTGGGCATGAAGGGCCGGCCGATCCCCACCGACGACCGCGGCCGCATGAGCCTCGACGCGCTGGAGGACGTCCTGCGGACGGGCGAGGTGGGCACGGTCGTCCTCACCGCAGGCACCACCGGCCTCGGGGCCATCGACCCGATCCACAGCGCCCTGGCCCTCAGGGACCGCTACGGCGTCCGGCTCCACGTCGACGCCGCCTACGGCGGTTTCTTCACGCTGCTGGCGGGCGCCGACGGGCCCGAAGGTCTCCCCCCGGAGCCCTGGCGGGCGATCGCCCGCTGCGACTCGATCGTCGTCGACCCGCACAAGCACGGGCTCCAGCCCTACGGCTGCGGCGCCGTCCTCTTCCGCGACCCCGAGGTGGGCCGCTTCTACCTGCACGACTCGCCGTACACCTACTTCACCTCCAGCGAGCTCCACCTCGGTGAGATCAGCCTGGAGTGCTCACGCGCCGGGGCCGCGGCCGCCGCCCTGTGGCTCACCTTCCAGCTCCTCCCGCCCACGCCCGACGGCCTCGGCCGCGCCCTCGGGGCCGGCCGCCGGGCCGCCCTGCGGTGGTCCGAGCTGATCAGCGCGTCGGACGCACTCGAGCTGTACCAGCCCCCCGAGTTGGACATCGTCAGCTACTTCCCGGTGGTGGAGCCCGCCACCCTCAGCGCCGTCGACGCGGCGTCGGCACGGGTCCTGGCGGACGGCATGGCCGACCCGGATCCGGTGTTCCTCAGCACCCTCAGGGCCGACCGCGATACCTTCACCGCACGCCATCCGAAGGTCGACGCGGACGCCGACGGCGCGCGTATCCTGCGCAGCGTCCTGATGAAGCCGGAGTCCGAGCGCCATGTGGAGCACCTCCACGACCGGGTGGAACGCCTCACGCGGTCACACTGACCACCGCGGGGCCCACCGCGCGATCGGAGGGAGCCATGCCGTCAGAAGGCCGGTACGGACTGCTCGGTGACCCGGCCCTGACCACGTGCCCCCAACACGGCATCGCGCAGCCTCTCATGAGCGATGGTCAGACCCGCGTACACGGCCCCTTGCGCCGTCGACAGACCGATCAGATGCGAACCCGTCCTGATCTCCGGCACCACCGGGAGGTTCCGGCCGAGCCGCTCGCGCACCTCGGGAAGGACGACGTCGACGAGCGGGCGCAACCGGCCCACGAAATAGACCGACTCGGGGTCCAGCGTCACCGCGACGACGCTGACCGCGGTCACGATCGCCCTGGTGAACGCCTCCAGCACCTCGGCGCGCAGAGCCTCATCGCGCGGAGCCTCGGCGTGTGGAGCCTCGGTGCGGGCTTCCAGCCAGAGGTCCTCGATGCGCTCCAGGTCGAGCCCCCGCTTACGGGCGAACCGAAGGAGGCCCCACGTGCTCAGCAGCTCGTCGAGGATCTCGTCGCCGAATCCGGAGGAGAGCACACCGATGTCGCCGAAGGCGGGTGTCCTCCCCCGGACGAGCTCGTGATCCGTGCAACTGCCGAAGTTCAGTATGGTGCTGACGCTGAAGAGGGCGGCGTTCCTGATGGTCGCGTCGTCGGTGAGGACCCCGAGCAGCGAGGCGTTGGCGTCGCTGTCGAGCAGCACGGGAGCGTCGGCCAGCTCTTCGATCGCTCGCTGGAGGCCGGAGCCGACGAGGATCTTCATCGACTCCGCGGGGCCGAAGATCTCCGTGCCGCCCCGGACCCGGCCGGGCACCGCGACGACGATCTGGCGCAGGGGCCCCCGCGCCGACTCGGCGGCCTGCCCGACCAGGTCGACCAGCCAGCGCGCGGCGTCCCCGACCTCCAGGTGTTCGACGGTGGGAACCGTCAGTTGCGCGATCTCACGGCCCCTCAGGTCGGTGACCATGACACCGGTGGTCTGCACACCGAAGCTGATACCGACGACGTGTCCGGTCGTGCCGGGCACGTCCAGATAGGTGGACCGGCGACCGCGGCCGGTGACCTCGTCGACTCCGCCGTCGACGACGAAGCCGTCCGCCCGCAACTCCTCCACCGCTCTGGACACCGTGGCCTTGCTGAGGCCTGTCAGCTCCATGAGTTCGTTCCGCGTCAACGGCGCCCTGGTGAGGACCACTTCGAGGACTGACGCCTTGTTGTAGTCGCGTGATGTCGGGTTACTGGTCACCTGATGACCATAACGAGGCCGGTACATCGACCGTGTCGGCCCCGGCTGCGGCGTGATGACCGGCGGCTTCTCGCCGGGTTCGCTCGCCTCGCCGGACGCTTCGCGACTCATGTCATGCCTCCGCACGTACCAAAAGACAGGGGGTCGCCAGTCGACTGACGCCCCAGGCAGAACCTTATTGTTTCAGATTGGAACTGGAACCTATGAGACAGGGGCTGCACGGCTCGACAGGAAGGCGCGTCGCACCAGCCCCGACACGCCCTCCCACCAGTCCGCCACCTGAGCTGCCGGGCGCCACACGCCTCCTCAAAAATATTTCTAGTTTCAGGCTGGAACTGGAACAATCAATGGTATGGTCTCAGCCACCGCAAGCGGGAAACCCTTACAGAACTGACTGAAGGTGCCTGCAGATGACTTCGACGCTGAGTCGAGCGATCGCCCACTACCCCAACCGGTTCGACCCCGGGGCAACGAGCGAGCTCCCCGAACACCTCCAGAAGACGATTCGGCGCCGGGACAAAGTGCTGGGCCCCGGCTACACGCTCCTCTACAAGGAGCCGGTCGAGTTCGTCTCCGGTCACGGGGCCCACCTGATCGACCGCGACGGCAACGACTACCTGGACGCCTACAACAACGTCCCGTGCGTCGGGCACGCCCACCCGCACGTGGCCGAGGCCGTCGCCCGCCAGATGAAGGCGGTCAACACCAACACGCGCTACGTCCAGGAAGCCCTGGTCGACTACGCGGAGCGGCTGCTCGCGACCTTCCCCGAGGAACTGTCGAAGCTGAGCATCGCGTGCAGCGGCTCGGAGGCGAACGACCTGGCGGTGCGGGTGGCTCGGTTCCACACGGGCGGCGAGGGCATCATCGTCACCCGCTGGGCCTACCACGGCATCACCCGCGAGGTGGCGAGCTTCTCGCCGACCCTGGGCACGGGCTCGCCGCTGGGACCGAACGTCCGGCTCATCGACGCTCCTGACCCGCGCCTCGTGGCACCCGGCTCCACGCTCGCCGAGCACATGCGGCAGCAGGTGCGCGGCGCGATCGAAGACCTGGAGCGCCACGGCTACCGCCTGGCGGCATTGATCACCGACTGCGCCCACAGCAGCGACGGCATCTTCACGGACCCGCCCGGCTACATGCCGGGTGTGGTGGAGGAGGTGCACGCGGCCGGCGGTGTCTACATCGCGGACGAGGTCCAGTCCGGTTTCGCCCGGCTCGGAGACTCGATGTGGGGGTTCACCCGCCACGGCGTGCTGCCCGACATCGTCACGATGGGCAAGCCGATGGGCAACGGCCTGCCGATCTCGGGAGTGGTCTTCCGTCCCGAGGTCTGTGAGGAGTTCGGACGCAACGTCCGCTACTTCAACACCTTCGGCGGCAGCTCGATCCCCGTGGCCGCCGGCGCCGCCGTGCTGGACGTCCTGGAGAAGGAGAACGTGCAGCAGCGCGTCCTGGAGTGCGGCAACGCTCTGCGCGCCGGGCTGCGGGAGATCACCAAGGACTCCCCCTTCGTCGCCGAAGTGCGCGGTGCCGGCCTGTACGTCGGCGTCGAACTCGTCAAGGACCGGGACACCCTCGAACCCGACCGTGCGCTTGCCGAGGACGTCATCAACGACATGCGGGACCGACGGATCCTGATCAACGGCACGGGCCGGTCGGCGAACACCCTCAAGATCCGCCCCCCGCTGGCCTTCGACTCCGCCGACGTCACCCGCTTCCTGGAGACCTTCGCCGAAGTCGCGAAGAACCGTCTGTAGCAGGCCGGCCGAAGGGAACGACCGTGAACACCTCACCAGCTTCGCACCATGCACAACGGCTCCTGGAGGTAAGCGGCCTGGCCGCGTCCCACGAGCCCATCGACGCGGTGCTGGTGAGCATCTTCCTCGAGGAGCACTACCGCCTGGGCGGGCGGCTGGAGCGGCTGGCGACCGAGAAGGACGACACGTTCAGGCTCCGGACCGACGCGGGCGACCACCTCGTGAAGGTCTCACCGCCCGACGAGGCGGAGGAGGTCGTCGACCTCCAGACCGCCGCGATGCGCTACCTCGAACACGCCGCCCCGCAGTTGCCCGTCCAGCGGGTGAGGCTGACCGCCGGCGGGGACGACAGCGTGGCCATCCTGCTGAACGACGGCAGACGACGGATCCTGCGGGTGTTCGACTTCGTCGCGGGTCCCGTCCTGGCCCAGACGAACCCGGACGCGGAGCAACTCGCCAAGGCAGGCGAGATGCTGGGACGGATCGACGTGGCCCTCAGGACGTTCACGCACCCGGCCGACCGACGCGAGCTGGCATGGGACTCGGCACTTCCACCGGATGGCCGAACTGGTCGAACACACGCCGGTTCCGGAACATCGCCAGGTGGCCCGAGAGGTCTTCCGGCTCTTCGGCGAGACCGTCGTCCCGAGGCTGAGTGATCTCGAGACACAGGTGATCCACGGTGACTTCAGCCCCTACAACGTCGTGGTGGACCCCGGCAGCGAGGAACACTTCGTCACCGGTGTCATCGACTTCGGCGACACCGTGCGCAGCCCGGTGATCTTCGACCCCGCCGTGCCCATGGCGAACCTGCTCGGCCGGACGCCGGAACAGCCCTGGCGGGACGCCTGTGCCTTCGTCTCCGGCTACCAGCGGAAGCGGCCGATCAGGGCCTTGGAAATTCCGCTGCTCCCGGTCGCCGCACTGGCCCGGCTCACACTCCGTGCACTGATCACGAACTGGCGAGCGGAGCGCACGCCGGAACGGCGTGAATACCTCCTCGACCACGCCAAGGACGACTGGATCAACGTCGAGCATTCCCTGGCCGTGAGCCTGGACGACGTCGTCGCGCACCTCCGGGAAGCCGGCCACGGGCATTTCTGAGAAGCCAGGTCCGAACACGTGCAGTTTCCCCTCAAAAACTGGAGCAGCTCCATGGCTATTTCCTCGTTGCGGTTCCGTCCGAAGTACGTCTCGTTCGACCTACGGCACGTTGATCGAGTGGCCGATGACCCCCATCACGCGGGAACTCGTCGGTGACCAGACATCAAGGCCGCCCCCGACGCGGGCAAGCGGCTCGCCGACGGCGTGCGCAGCTGGGGCCCGCACGCCGACGTGCCCGCTACGCCGCGTTCGAGTACATGCTCGACCAGCTCGACGCGTCCCCCGAGGACTTCGTGCATGTCGCCTCGCACACCCGCTACGACCACATGTCGATGCACGACATGGGCTTCCGCAACCTGGTCCTGCTGGACCGCGGCTACGACCCGGTCACCCACGGCTACGACTACGTCACGGTGAAGTCCCTGGACGACCTCAACACCATGCTCGGCATCTGACCTCCAGCGACGGTGGCCGACGGGGTGGACATGGAGATCGCGGCGGGTGAGTTCGTCAACTGCGCGGGCTGTCGAAGACGGAGATCCGCCGGCGGGTCGGGGAGACGCTGGAGGCGGCCGGGCCGTCGAAGTTCGCCGGCCGCAAGCCCCCCCAGCAGCCTGTCGCGCTGTGCCGGGTCCTGGTCTACCGCCCCATCCAGCGCGAACTCGGCCTGACCGTCGTGTATGTGACACATGACCAGGAGGAAGCCCTGGTCATGTCGGACCGGATCGCCATCATGAAGGACGGCCGCATCGAGCAGTTCGACACCCCTCGCGGCCTCTTCGAACGACCCTCCTCTCCCTTCGTGGCCGACTTCCTGGGCGCCGCCGACTTCCTCACCGGCAAGGTCGAGGAATCGACCGAGGACGGGTGCACCCCGGTCCGCCTCGACACCGGGCCATGCTCATCCCCCAAGTCGTCATCGCGCTCGGGCTGTTCCTGTTCTTCGAACCCGCCGGGATGCTCGGCAGCCCCCTGGCCATCGCCCTCGGCCACACCGTCCTGGCAGCGCCCATCGCCGTCCTCATCATGATCTCCACCCTGCGCGGCATCGACGAGCGGCTGGAGGACGCCGCCGCCAGCATGGGCGCCAGCCGCATGACCATCGCCCGGCGCATCACCTTCCCCCTGGCCACCCCCGGCCTGATCGCCGCCGCGGTGTTCTCCTTCATCACCAGCTTCGACGAGTTCTTCATCGCCCAGTTCCTGTCCACCCCCGACACCCGCACCCTGCCGGTCCTCGTCTTCAACGCCCTCCAGTTCGACGTCGACCCCACCGTCACCGGCCGACGGGCTGCTGAGCTGACGGGCCGGGCGCCCCCTCCCCCAGTGCCCGGCCCGTCTTTCCACCACCGTCAATCCGGCCTCCGCCGCGAAGGCGCCACCGTCGGCATCGACGAATTCCTCGAATACAAGCGGGCCAGCGGACGACCTCGACTACGCAAGATCGTCGACAAACGACGCGGATACCGGAATCCCGTACATCGCATCGCGCGGAAATCTTCTTCGACGCCACGTCTGTGAAAAATCCACTTTTCCTGCTACACACATACGAAGGTTCCACGAAGAAAGATCCCTCGAATGGTTGCCACCGTTACTCTCCCCCGGTATATCAAGGTGTCGACCGCCGCTGCCCCCGGACGCGACGGAGGCAGACGGTGACGGGCGGGGGGATCAGCCGCAGGGCGTTTCTGAGCGGGGTCGGCGGCGCCGCGGCAGGCCTCGCCGCAGCTCCCCCGCTCACCGCCTGCGGGTCGCGTGCCGGCCGGAGCGTCGCGGGGAGCCGGAGCGCCGACGTGCTCGTCGTCCGTGACATCGGCGGCTCCTACGGCGAGGCGAACCGAAAGGCCCTCTACGATCCGTTCACCCAGGAGACCGGCATCCCGGTCAGAGTGGTGAACCTCCTGCACGAGCAGCTGCTCGCCGAGATCGAGGCGGGCCGTACGCCGTGCGATGTCGCGGACACCAACATGTCCCTCCTGGCGCTCTTCCAGCGGAAGGGCGTCACCGAGGAGCTCGACTACGACCGGCTGGGGAACGCCCGGAAGGCCGGCATCGCCAAGTCGCTGCTCCTCTCCCACGGGGTGGGCAAGGCCTACTGGGCCAGTGTTCTGGCCTACCGCACCGATGCCTTCGGTGGGCGGAAGCCCGAGTCGTGGGCGCACTTCTGGGACGTCGGGGCGTTCCCCGGCCGGCGGGCGCTGCAGAGCGAGCTGGACTGGCCGGAGCTGGAGTTCGCGCTGCTGGCCGACGGTGTGCCGATCGACGAGCTGTACCCCCTCGACGTGGGCCGTGCCTTCAGGGTCCTCGACGAGATCAAGGGCTCGGTGCACGCGCTCTGGGACAACGGCGCCGAGCCTGCCGAGCTGCTGAACCGTGGGGAGGTCGCAGCCTCCAGCGCCTGGCTCGGCCGCCTCCAGGCCCCGGCCGGCCGCGGCTCCCGGCTCGCGTACGAGTGGAACGGCGCCCGCAGGCAGAGCAACGGTTACGGAATCCTGAAGGGGGCCGCGAACCCCGGCGCCGCCTACCGCTTCATCGACTTCGCCCTGCGGCCCGAGGTGCAGGCCCACTTCGCCCGCAGCTATCCGAACGGCCCCGTCGTACCCGCGGCGTACGCCCATCTGTCCGAGTCCACCGCCGCGAACCTGCCGAGCACCCCCGGGCACCTGCGGTCCGGCTTCGACCTGGACGTGGAGTGGTGGCTCGAGAACCAGCACTCCGTGACCAAGCGCTGGCGGGCGTGGGCGCGGGCCTGAGTTCCATGGGGCGGCACGGCGCTGGATGACAGGGAGAGGGCTATGGCCAGGACGTTCGGCCGATTCTCGGTCTCTCGATCCGATCGGTTCGACGGTCGGGACGCGCGTTCCGCGCGTGCCGCGCGACCGGCCGGTGGGCACGAGGCGCGGCGGGAGTCCGGTGGCCGTTCGCCGGGGCCGCGCCCGGCCTCCCTGCCGAGGGTGCGCAGCGTCGCGGGCCAGGTGTTCCTGCTGCAGTTGGGGATCATGGTGCTGTTCGCCGCGGCCGCGGGCGTGGCCCTGGTGCTGCAGGCGCGCAGCGCGAGCACGCAGGAGGCCCGGCAGCTGACGTTCGGGGTCGCCCAGACCTTCGCGCACGCCCCGGGGACGCTGGAGGCCATGAAGGGCGACGACCCGAGTGCGGTGATGCAGCCCCGTGCGGAGGAGGCCCGCAAGGAGTCGGGGGTCGACTACGTCGTCGCGTTCGATCCGAACGGCTTCCGCTGGACCCACCCCGACCCCGGGCTGATCGGCAAGCACGTCTTCGCCCTGCGCGAGGGCGCGGCGGCGGACCGTCCTTTCACCCAGACCTTCGAGGGCAGCCTGGGCCTCTCCGTGGACTCCACGGTCCCCGTCCACGACACCGACGGGACAACCCTGGTGGGCTTCGTGTCGGTCGGCATCACCGTCGACAGCGTGAACGACGTGGTGTGGGGCCGGCTGCCGCATCTGCTCGGCTTCGCCGGCGGCGCGCTGGCGGTCTCGGCGGGTGGGACGGCGCTGGTCTCCCGGCGGTTGCGGCGCCAGACCCATGGCCTCGACCCGTCCGAGATGACCCGCATGTACGAGCATCACGACGCGGTGCTGCACGCGGTGCGGGAAGGGGTGCTGATCATCTCGGGTGACGGACGGCTCCTGCTGGCCAACGACGAGGCCCGGCGGTTGCTGGGGCTGCCCGCGGATGCCGAGGAGCGGCGTGTCACCGATCTGGGCCTGGCCGCGGGCACCGTCCGGCTGCTGCTCTCGAACCGGGTGGCCACCGACGAGGTGCACCTGGCCGGCGACCGGCTGCTGGCGGTCAACATGCGGCCGGTCGACCCCGAGGACCGGCCCGCGGGCAGCGTGGTCACGCTGCGTGACACGACAGAGCTGCGGGCTCTGGCGGGCCGGGCGGAGGTGGCCCGGGAGCGGCTGTGGCTGCTGTACGAGGCGGGGGTGCGGATCGGTACCACGCTGGATGTGGCGCGTACCGCTCAGGAACTGGCCGAGGTGGCGGTCCCCCGGTTCGCCGACGCCGCCACCGTCGATCTGCTGGATCCGGTCCTGCGGGGTGAGGAGCCTGACGGTCCCGGCCCCGAGATGCGCCGCGTGGCCGTTCACGGGGTGCAGAGTCCCGACGGGGTCCAGAAGGGTAGCGGCCTCAAAAGCGCCAATGGTGTCGAGAGCGCCCCGTCCCCCTGGCCCGTGGGAGAGCTGGTCCGCTTCGTTCCGGCCGCGCCCGCGCCGGCCGGCGTCGAGCGGGGCCGCGCCGTGCTGCAGGCCGGTCCGGCCGCCTCCGACGGCCGGCCGGCCGCTCAAGGACCCGGACCCGGCCCCGGGCATCGGGCGCCGGACCACGGCTTCCAGTCCCTGATCACCGTGCCGCTCCAGGCCCGGGGCATGGTGCTGGGCATGGCCGGCTTCTGGCGCTCGCAGAGCGCTCCCTTCGAGGAGGAGGACCTGGCCTTCGCCGAGGAACTGGCCGCGCGGGCCGCCGTGGCGATCGACAACGCCCGCCGCTACACCCGCGAGCACGCCCTGGCCGAGACGCTCCAGCGCAGCCTGCTGCCCCGCTCCCTGCCCGACCAGTCGGCCGTGGACGTCGCGCACCGCTATCTGCCCGCTCTGGACGGAGTCGGCGGCGACTGGTTCGACGTCATCCCGCTGCCCGGGGCCCGGGTCGCTCTGGTGGTGGGGGACGTGGTCGGCCACGGTTTCCACGCGGCGGCCACCATGGGACAGCTGCGGACGGCGGTGCACAACTTCTCCGCCCTGGACCTGCCCCCGGACGAGCTCCTGGGGCGCCTGGACGAACTGGTCACGCGGATCGACAGCGAGGAGAGCGCGGACGGGGACACCGAGGGCGTCACGGGCGCCACCTGTCTCTACGCGGTCTACGACCCGGCCTCCGGGGCGTGCTCACTGGCCCGGTCCGGGCATCCGGAGCCGGCCCTGGTGCACCCCGACGGCACCGTGGAGTACCTGCCCGTACCGGGCTCGCCGCCCCTGGGCCTGGGCGGCGGGGAGCCCTTCGAGACGGCCGAGCTCACGCTGCCCGAGGGGTCTCGGCTGGTCCTGTACACCGACGGCCTGGTCGAGGACCGGGAACAGGGCATCGACGCGGGTCTGGAGGCGCTGCGGGCTGTCCTGGCGAGACCGGCCCGGACGGCGGAGGAGACCTGCCAGGACGTCATCGACGCGCTGCTCCCGGCCCGCCAGGGCGACGACGTGGCCCTGCTCGTCGCCCGCACGCGGAGGCTCGACCCCTCCCAGGTCGCCGTATGGGACGTGCCGGGCGATCCGGCGGCCGTCGCCGGGATCCGGGCGGACGTCACCCGCCGGCTGGAGGCCTGGGGGCTGGAAGAGCTCTGTTTCACCACCGAGCTGGTGATCAGCGAGTTGGTCACGAACGCCATCCGCTACGGCACCGAGCCGATACGGCTTCGGGTGCTGCACGACCGCAACAGCCTGATCTGCGAGGTCGCCGACGGCAGCAGCACCTCGCCGCACCTGCGTCGGGCGGCGACCACCGACGAAGGCGGGCGAGGGCTGTTCCTGGTCGCGCGGTTCGCCCGGCGGTGGGGCACGCGCTACCTGGCCCGCGGCAAGGTCATCTGGACCGAACAGTCCGTCCGCGGCCCGGCGGCCGACGCCGAGGGAGCCTCGGCCGACGACCTGCTGGACCAGTGGGACGACGCGGCCTGGTGACCGCCTGCGCCGTCCAGCGGCCTGGTGACCGACCGCGCCGTCCAGCGACGGTCCGGCGCTGGACGGCCCCGCCGTCGCAGGGCGACAGGACGTCAGAGCTGATGGGCGCCGGTGCCCCGCAGCCGGCCCCGGGTGTCGAGCAGCAGGGGGGCGTGGTCGGGCAGTCGTTCCAGGGGGACGGTGTCGTGGTCCTGCAGCAGGATCGTGAGGGCCGCGTCCGCGGCGGCGGCCAGTGCGTCGGCGGCGCGGTCCACGGGTTCGCCGTCCGGCGCCCAGGCGTCGACGAGCGGGTCGTGGTAGGCGACTCGGGCGCCGTGCTGCCGCAGGAGCCGGGCGATCGCGGCGGCCGGGGTGACCCGCAGGTCCGCGCAGTTGCGTTTGTAGGTCACGCCGATCAGCAGCACCCGGGCATCCCGCAGGGCCCTGCCGTGCTGCCGCAGCAGGTGCTCGGCGCGCCGCACGACGTGTGCCGGCATCCCGGCGTTGACCTCCTGCGAGAGTTCGACCAGGCGCAGCGGGGTGCCGGCGGCGCGCGCCCAGTGCGAGAGGTAGACGGGGTCGACCGGAATGCAGTGTCCGCCGACCCCCGGTCCGGGCCGGAACTCCTGGAAGCCGAAGGGTTTCGTGCGGGCGCAGTCGAGGGCGTCCCACACGTCGACTCCCCACGCCCGGGCGGCGATGGCGAGTTCGTTGACCAGGGCGATGTTCACGCTCCGGTAGGTGTTCTCGAGGAGTTTCGCCAGTTCGGCCTCCCGTGCGGAGCCCGCCTCCACGACCCGGTCGCACAGCCGCCGGAAGAAGTCGGCCGCGGCCGTCGTGCACCGGGGGGTGTATCCGCCCACGACGCGCGGGGTGTTGCGCACGCCGAAGGTGCCGTTGCCCGGGTCGATGCGCTCCGGTGAGAAGGCGAGGGCGAAGTCCGTGCCGGCGCTGAGCCCGGAGGCCCGCTCCACGATCGTCCGGACGACGTCGTCCGTGGTGCCGGGGAAGGACGTGGACTCCAGGATCACGAGGGTGCCGGGCTTGAGTCGGTCCCCGACACCTGAGGCGGCGCGTCGCACGTGGGAGAGGTCGGGGCCGCCCGTGGCGTCCAGGGGGGTCGGGACGCAGATCACGGCCACCGAGGCCTCCCCGAGGGGGCTCCCGTCGGCGCAGGCCCGGAAACCGGCGTCCAGCATGGCGGCCAGGTCGGCGTCGGTGACATCGGGGACGTGCGAGCGGCCCGCGTTCAGGGCCGCGGTGACGGACGGGTTCTCGTCGATCCCCGTGACCCGCAGGCCGGCGCGGCACGCCTCCCGGGCCAGCGGGAGACCGGTGTAGCCGAGTCCGATGACGGCAACGCTGTTCATGTCGCTCCCTGGAGGCAGGGTGTCGGTGCGGAGGGACACGTCATGGGGCGGGCCCTTCGGGTGGTGGACGGTCAGCGCGGGCCGGAGGTCTCACGGGCGGCCAGGAGCGCCAGGGTCCTGCGGCAGATCTTTCCGCTGGGGCCGAGCGGCATCTCCCTGACGTGCAGGAGGAGTTCGGGGAGCTTGCGGCGTTCGAGGCCGCGCTGGGACTCCAGGAACCGCGTGAGTTCCCGCAGGTCCGGTGGGCGGGCGCCCGGCGTCTCGCGGACGCATGCGCACAGGCGCTCCCCCAGTTCCGGGTCGGGCACGCCGACGCAGGCCACCTCGGCCACGGCCGTGTGGGCGCCGATCTCGCGTTCCACCTCGGCCGGGCTGATGTTGTAGCCGCCGCGTACGACGATCTGCTTGATGCGGCCCAGGACGTGGAGCCGGCCGTGTGCGTCGAGGAGCCCGCGGTCGCCGGTGCGGACCCAGCCGGTGGAGGTGCGGTACCGGGCGTCGAGGCCGGGGTCGGCCACGTAGCACAGCGGTGTCATCGGGCCTCTGGCGCAGATCTCCCCGGGCTGTCCGGCCGGAGCGGCGGCGCCGGTGTCGTCGATGATGCGGATCCGCGCCACGGCCGGGTCGGGCAGGCCGGTGCCCGTCTCGGGGCGGAGCCCGGTGGCGGCGGTGTGGCAGTTGACGCCGTCGGATGACCCGTACACGGTGATGACGGGGCGGCCGAACCGTCGGCGGCAGGCGTCGGCGGTGGCGTCCGGGAGGGCCGCGCCGCTGGAGACGACGGCCCGCAGGCCGGAGAAGTCCTCCCGGTGGGCGGGCGGTTGCTCGGCGATGCGGTGGAGCATCGTGGGCACGCCGAAGACGTGCGTGGGCCGGTGTTCGACGATCATGCGGAGCGCCGCGGCCGGGTCGAAGGACTCCTGCAGCAGGAGTGTGCCGCCGAGGGCGGCGAGCGTGACGGAGGTGCCGCAGGAGCCGAAGGAGGACGCCAGCGGGACGAGGACGAGGTTGCGCATCGGGCCGCGCCCGTCGTGCAGGGCGCGTACGTAGGCGGCCCGGCCGCCGGCCATGGCGTTGTGGGAGTAGGCGGCCATCTTGGGTTCGGCCTCGGAGCCGGAGGAGACGAGGATCCGGGCGGGTGCCTCGGGGTCGACGGGGCGGGGGACGAAGGGCTGCCGGGCGGGTGCCGCGAGTGACTGCGCGGTTCCCCGGCCTTCCCCGAAGGTGAACACCGTTTCGAGGTGCGGGAGACGGGCTTGCGGCACCGCGTCGGAGGGCTCGTCGACGATGAGCGCGCGGGCGCGGGCGCGGCCGAGCAGGCTCACCGGGCCCCGGCTGCCGTGCCCCGGTGGATAGGGCAGTGCGACCGCGCCGACGGCGGCGACCGCGAGTTCCGCGGCCACCGCGTCGCGCCCGTTCGGCATCCGTACGGCGATGATGTCCCGTTCGCCCAGGCCGTGTTCGGTGAGCCGGGCGGCGATGTGCCGTACCCGGGTGTCGAGCGTGGCGTAGTCCAGCGCGCCCGCCGGGTCGATGACCGCCGTCCGGCCGGGGTGACGCCGTACGTGTGCGGAGAAGAGCGTGTAGAGGTCGCGGTCGGGGCAGTGGCCCTGGGTGACCCAGGCGCGCCGTAGCCGGGCCGGCACCAGGTCGCGGATCTCGATGCCGGCGTTCGATGTCCATCGGGCCCTCATGAGAACTCCCAGGGTGCGAGGGGGGCGGCGTACTCCCCGACGGCCAGCGCCGGTGCGAACGCCGGGTCGCGGGCCAGGTCGGCGAGGCTGGTGCACACCGGTGTGGCGGGCACGCCCGCTGCCGCCAGCCTGGGCAGCCAGACCGCGGTGGGCAGCGTCCGGGCCCGGGAGGCGATCGCCTCCGCGTCCGCCCCGGAGCCGAGGCCGAGCGCCCGGGCGAGGCGGTGCGGCCGCTCGTGGGCCCGCGGCCCTGGCCAGAGGTAACCGTCACTGGTCGGCAGCGGGCGGGCCGTCGCTCCGCGCCGCCGCCCGCGGGGAACGAGGGCGGCGGCGGAGTAGAGGGAGGAGTCCACCCGGCAGCCCCGCCCGGTGCGGAGCCGGGCCACCAGCGCCGCCAGCACGCCCTGCGCGCAGACCAGCCCGCCGAGGACGTCGGTGAGCGTCATCAAGGAGGGGGCGGGTGGCTCGTCAGCGGGCCGGACGGCGGCGGCGAGGCCGCTGTGCGCCTGGACCAGGTAGTCGGTCCCCACCGGTGGTGCCGGCCCCAGGGCGTCGCCCCAGCCGGACGCCCACGCGTACACCAGCCCGGGGCGGGCGGCACGCAGGTCCTCGGCGTCCAGCCCGAGCCGGGCCGCCTTGCCCGGGGCCCAGTTGTGCAGGAAGACGTCGGCCTCGGACACGAGTGCGCGGACCGCCCGCCTGCCCGCCGGTGTGGTGAAGTCGGCCTCTTGGACGGTCTTTCCGGCGTTGAGGGCGCTGAAGCGGGCCGAGCAGGTGCCCGCGAGGGGAGGGATGCCGCGCATCGGGTCACCGCCCGGCGGTTCGATCCGTACGACGTCGGCGCCCAGGAGTCGCAGGACGTGACCGGCCATGGGCCCCTGGACGCGGCGCGCCGACTCGACGACCCGGAGGCCCGCGAGCGGTCCCCCGGCCGTGCGGTGCGCGTCTGCGGCGCCGGTCCGGCCGCTGGTGGGGGCGCCCGGTGCGGGGAACGGCGTGAGCGTCCACGGTGGGGTCGCCGTCGGCGGGAGGGGATCGTCCCGTACGGGCAGGACGGCGGCTCCCGACCGGTCCGCCGCCGCGCGGACGGCCGCGAAGGAGGCGCGGCGCGCGGTGGCGGCCAGGCCGGGGGGCAGCGGGCAGGTGGCGGTGGCGAACCGCTGCTGGAACGACCGCCAGCCGCGGCCGGTGTCGCCCCGGTCCGCGCCGAGCGTCTGCCAGAAGCCCAGCCACCGCTCGGCGTCGAGGGCTTCGAGTTCGAAGCGCACGGCGTCGGCGGAGACGAACGGGCACCCCCCGGGCAGGAGGACCTCCTCCGGACGCCCGTCCTGCGGGTCGTCGCCGTCGGCGGTCGCGGCCGCGAGGTACTGGGTGAGGGCCAGCAGCGCGGCCTGGGTCACCGAGGTCCGCACCTGACTGAGGCCGGCGCCCGCGGCCCGCGCGAGGAGGACCGCGCAGGCTCCCTGGGCGGCGAGGACGCCCGCGACCGTGGAGGCGTAGTCGACGGCGAGCGGGGTGGGGTGCCCGGCCGCCCGGCCGTGGACGTGCATGATGCCGCAGGCCGCCTGGACGGCGTGCTCGTCGGCCAGGGGGAGGGGCAGCGGGCCCTGCCAGTCGATGTGCCGGCCGACGGTGGCGGTGGCGGGGTCGTCCACCAGGTCGAGCAGGTGTGCGGCGACCCGGGCGGCCACCGGCGTGGTGGCCGGGGCCTCGGCGTGCGGCGCGCGGAGCGTCATCGGGTGCCGTCCCGCTCGCCGGGCCGGGGCCGCCGGCCGTGGACCGAGTAGATGACACTGGACGCGGCGCAGAACGACGGGTCCCGCATCAGCGCCCGGACGTCCGCGAGTTGCGTCTCGGTCATGCCGGCGGCGAGGAGTCCGTCGCGCAGGTGGTAGGTGTGGTTGAGCTGCATCCGCAGGCCCGGTGACCCCGGGATGCGCAGTTCGATGCGGGGCCGGGGGTCGATGTCGACGAGTCCCGCGGCCCGCATGGCGGCGGGCGCCTTCCGGGCCCAGTGGGGGTCTCCCCCGCCGGCCCGCATGACGGCGCACTTGGCGTCGAGGAAGGCCGTGTAGAGCCGCGCGGACTCCTCGTCGGGGGTGAGCAGGGGCGGTTCGTAGGAGGCGTCGAACTCCTCGATGTGCAGCCGTCCTCCGGGTTTGAGGGCGTGGACGAGCTTGTCGAGGACGGCGAGCCGTTCGGGCAGGTGCTGGAGGACGAGGCGGGCGACGACCAGGTCGAACTCCGCCTCGGGGAGCGGATCGGTCACCACGTCGTGCGCGACGACGGTCAGGCACGGGCCGTCCTGGACGAGGTGTGGCCTGAGGTCGGTCGCCGTGACCTCACCGGTGGGTGCGACGCGTTCGGCGAGCCATCTCGCCACCGTTCCGCTCCCGCAGCCGATGTCCAGGCACCGCCAGCCGGTCGTGACGCCGGTCTCGGCGAGCCGGGCGAAGGTCATCGTGTCGTAGGCGTCGGTGAGACAGCGGTGCAGTGCGTCGTTGTGCTCGCTGTCGTTGTCGAAGACGTATCCCGGGGCCCGGCCCAGGCTCTCGCGCATGTGTCTCCCCCTGTGCCGTGCCGTCCCAGGCACTTGTCGTGTCGTCAGGTCCACCGGCCGGAGCCGGAGGTGTCGCTGCGGCCGGTGAGTCGGTGCAGCAGCTCCCCGCGCCGCACTTTGCCGGTGCCGGTGCGCGGCACCTGGTCCCAGGTGAGGGCGACCGGCTCCCGCAGGGGCGGCAGATCCCGGACCGCTTCCTTCCAGCGGGCCCGGTCCAGGGCACCGTCGGCGGTGACCACGACGGGCAGCGGGTCCCGGCCGGGCTCGGCGAGGACGACGCACTCCAGGGCCTGGGGCAGCCGGGTCTCCAGGAGGTCCTCGGTGCGCAGGCAGCTGAGCCGCGGGGTGCGGTCCACCTCGCGGTCGAGCAGGTCGATGCTGCCGTCGCGGTTGCGGACGCCGATGTCGCCGGTGTTCCACCAGTTGCCGTGCCGCTTGGCCGACCAGCGGTCCTCCTCGCCGACGTAGCCCAGGGCGCGGGCGGCGGTCCTGGCCAGGACGAGGCCCGCCCGGCCGCGCGGCAGGGGCCGGAGGGTGTCGGGGTCGACCACCCGCAGCCGTGTCTTCACGGGCACCGGGCGTCCGAGGTTCCGGGTGCCGGTCCCGCTGGACGTCCGGTGGACGGACCGCCGGGTGTGGAAGCGGAAGGTCAGCGGTCCCGTCTCGGTCTGTCCCCATCCCTCCAGCCACACGGGGCTGTGGTGCCGGCTCGCCCTGAGGTAGGCGCGGACGGTGGGGGGATGCATGGCGTCGTACGTGCTGATGACCAGGCGGACGCGCCGGAACGGGTTGTCCAGCCCTTCGGTCAGGGGCTGGAAGCGGACGAACGAGGCGGGCAGCGCCTCCAGGACGGTCGGCGGGTGGGCGCGCAGCGCGGGGTCGGCGAGGTTGGGGTCCTGGGTGGTGATGATGGAGATCGCGGCGGGGCCCATGGACAGGGCGCTGGCGGTCCAGCAGAACGTGCGGCCGTGGGCGAACGCGCTCGCGTTGACGAGGGTGTCGCTGCGCCGCAGTCCGATCCGCGGCAGCCGCGCGCTCTCGAACCGGGCGAGCTTGCCGATGATCGTGCGGGTCGAGTGCACGACCAGTTTGGGCACTCCGGTGGTGCCCGAGGTGTGGTGGATGACCAGGGGTTCGTCGTCGTGTCTGCGGTGGGGGCCGGGGGCGGTGCGTCCGCGGACGTCGTCCAGGCCGAGCGTCCCGGGCAGGGCGCCGTCCAGCACGAGCGTGGCGCGGGCGGCGGCGGCCAGGTCGGCGCCCTCCCGCCGGCCGCGTTCCAGCACCTGGGCGGTCGTGACCAGCAGGGCGGGGGCGAGCCGGGCCAGGAGCGTCCGCAGCACCTCCCCGGACAGGTGGGCGGACAGCTGCGCGGGGACGGCGCCGACGCGCACGGCGGCGCAGGCCAGCAGGTCGTAGTCCCAGTGGTTGTCCTTGACGATGGCCACCCGGTCCCCGGGGCCGGCCCCTGCCGCGGTCAGCCAGCCGGCCGCGTCCCGTACGAGCGCGGCGAGTTGCGGGAGCGTGTAGTGGGTCCGGGCGTCCGCGCCGATGGTGAACGGCCGGTCCAAGTGGACCTGCGTGCCCATCCGTTGTGCGGCGCATTCGTCGAACAGGACGCCCATGTCGTGCGGTTTCACGAGAGGTTCTCCTCGACGGTGCGGGCGGCCGGGCACGTGGGGCCGGTCGTCCTGGGCGGTCGCAGCCGGCTGAGGACCCGTGAGGCCGCGAGGGCGCCCGAGCGCACGGCGCCCTCGCTGGCGGGCCGCAGCATGACCCAGTCGCCGGCGTACTCGACCGGCCGTGCGGGGCGGGCCATGAACCGTGCGCGTCGGCGCAGGGCGTCGGGGGTCGCCTCGGGCAGACCGTGGGTGAAGGCGTGCACGAAGCGGCGCCCGGCGGCCCTCTCCAGACCGGGGACGTACCGGGCGGCCGCCCTGACGAGCCGGTCGGCCGTCTGCCCCTGCGGCGCGTTCAGCAGTTCGGGGATGCGGCGGGCGTCGGCCATCAGGGTCAGCAGCCCCTTCCCGGCGGGTGCGCGGCCGGGGTGCTTGGCGTGGTCGACGATGATCGCGGAGAGTACGTCGTCCTCCGCGTCCGGTGTCAGCAGGACGTAGAGCGGCTTGCGGGACTCGGGGGCGAGCGGCCGGTCCAGCAGGCAGCTGACCTTCAGTGTGGGGGTGAAGGTGCAGGCCGTCAGGAACGGAAGCTCGTCGGCCGGGGCGTTGACGTGCAGGCGTGCCGCGACCGGCGCGGGCACGCAGAGGACCGCGGAGCGCGCCGTGAGGGTGTCGTTCCCGACGCGCAGCCGTACGGAGCCTTCCTCGGTGACGACCTCCTGCACGGGGGTGCCGGTGACCACGTCGAGTCCCCCGGCCAGCCGTCGGGCGAGCAGGTCCATGCCGTCGCGGTACGTCCGCCAGCCGGCGGCCGGTCCGACCTCCAGCAGCAGACTGAGCATCGGGGCCGCGGCGGAGCGTGCCGTGTCCCAGCCGAAGAAGCTGCCGGCGACGGGCTGGAGCAGGTAGTCGTGGACGTCCCGGTGGTAGCGCCGCGCGAACTCCCCGACCGTCAGGGCCCGTGCGGGGGTCCGTTCGGGGTGGTCGGCGTCGAACGCGCGGCGGTGGGTGCCCGCCCAGGCCAGGAGCCGGGCGAGGTCGAACCGGGCGCGGGGCGAGAGCCCGGCACCGGTGAGCACCGCGGAGGGGTCCGCCACGCCGGGGTGGGCCCGTCCGCCGCGCCACACTCCGATGCACCTGCCGATGCGCGGCACGTCGTGGTCCGGCACCCCCAGCCGGGCGAGCAGTTCCCAGGTCGCGCGGTAGCCCTGGTCCGAGATCTGTTCGGCGCCCTCGTCGATGATGTAGCCGTCCTGCCGGACGCTGCGCATCCGGCCGCCGACGTGGTCCTGTTCCTCGAAGACCCGCACCTTCAGGCCCGCGCGCCGCAGTTCGTGGGCGGTGGTCAGTCCGGCCATGCCCGCGCCGACCACGGCCACGTCGAGATCAGGGCTCATCCGGCGGCCCCGGCACCGACGATCAGGTTCGCGGTGATCAGCAGCACCGTGCTGACCCGGTGCGCCGGGAACCCGAGCTTGCGGGCGCGCATGATGTCCCCCTGGCGGAAGCCGGTGAGGTACTGCCGTAGGCGCAGCGCGGTGACGGGCAGCATCAGCAGCACGAACCACCAGGGGGCGATCCCGGCGGCGGAGGCGACCGCGCCGATCAGGAACTCGGCCGCGGACAGGGCGCCGATGAAGACGGCGTTGCCCTTCGGCGAGACCAGGCACGCCACGGTGAGCCGCCCGACGGCCCGGTCTCCCGGGATGTCGTTGGTGTTGGAGTACACGCCGAACAGCAGCGGACCGAAGCCGAACAGCACCCCCTGCACCATGACGAACCCGGAGAAGTGGCCGGCTGCCAGCCCGTACGCCGCCAGCACGAGCGCCGCGCCGAGCCCCGCGAGGAAGACCTCCTGGAAGCCGTGGTAGCTGATCTTCAGCCCGTAGGAGTACTGCACGGACACCACGAACAGCACCACGATGAGCACCACGGTCCAGGTGGGCCGGTACGGGGCGGTCGCCACGGCCGCGGCCCACAGGACGGCGCCGGCCGCGGCGGTGGCCCAGCCGAAACCGAGTGCTTCGCGCAGGGTCAGGGTCCCCGCGACGAGCGGCTTGCGGAGTTTGTTGCGCAGCGGGTCGTCCGGGCCGTAGTTGGCGGCGTCGCTGCCGTCGCGGTAGCCGGTCACGTCGTCGAGGGCGACCATCGCCACGATCACGAAGACCGCGCCGAGGAGGAACAGGGCGAGCGTCACGATCGTCGCGGTCGGCAGCTCGGAGAGGGGCAGCAGCACCGCGGACAGCCCCACGGCGACGCTCGGGTAGTAGTCGTAGACGTCGAGTTTGCCCAGTCGGGCGTAGCTGCGCAGCTTGCTCTCGGGGCGGGTCGTTCCGGACGTGGAGGGTCCGGCCTCGGTGCGGGTCGTCATCTGCTCCGCTCCTTCGGGTGGGTTCGGTCAGCGGCTGCCGCTCGCCCGGCGTAGGCGCAGACCGTGTCCGCGATGTGTTCCACCTGGGCGTCGGTCAGGCGCGGGTGGACGGGGAGGGCCAGTTGGCGCCGGGCGGCGCTCTCCGCGTGCGGCCAGCTGCGGCCCGGGGGCGCGAACCGGGTGAAGGCCGTCTGGTGCGGCAGCGGGAGGGGGTAGTAGACGTGGCTCTGGATGCCCCGGTCGGCCAGGTACCGCTTCAGGTCGTCCCGTTCCTCGGCGAGCAGCGAGTACACGTAGAAGCAGCGGCCGTCGCGGCCGGGCGGCGGGGGCAGCACACCGCGCTCGCGCAGCGGTGTGAAGCGCTCGGTGTAGTAGTCGGCGATGCGGGCCCGGCGCTCCAGCCGGGCGCGGAGGCCGGGGAGGCGGTGGAGCTGGAAGGCCGCGAGGACCTCGTCGAACCGGCTGTTGTGGCCGGTGCGCGGGTAGACGAACCGCTCGCTCTGGCCGTGGTTGCGCAACGAGCGGACGGTACGGCCGAGTTCGGGGTCCATGGTGACGACGGCGCCGCCCTCGCCGGCTGTTCCGAAGGTCTTGACCTGGACGAAGGAGAACACCCCGGCCTCTCCCCAGGTGCCGGCGGGGCGGCCGTCGAGGACGCCGCCCTGGGCGACCGCCGAGTCCTCGACCAGGCGCACGCCGTGCCGCCGGGCGATCTCGCGCATGCGAGGCATGTCGGCCATCACCGAGAACATGTGCGCCGGCATGACGGCCCGGGTCCGGTCGGTGATCGCCTGTTCCACCTCGTCGGGGTCGGCCACCATCGTCCACGGGTCGATGTCCGCGAACACCGGCGTCGCCCCCAGGTTTGCCACGGTGTTGGCGAGCGGTGCGCAGCCGTAGGCCGGTACGACGACCTCGTCGCCGGGGCCGATGCCCAGGGCGTGCAGGACGAGGGTCAGCGCGGAGGTGCCGCTGGAGCAGGCCACGACGTCGGCGGCGCCGAGCGAGGTGCGCAGGGCTTCCTCGAGACGGGCGGTGTGCTCACCGAGGAGGAACCGCTGCTCCGGCGCGGTGCCGACGGCGTGGACGAGGTCCAGCAGCACCTGCCGGTCGTCCTCGAAGAGGTCCGGCGGGAAGAAGGCGATCGTCACGCCGCCCTCCCCGTTGCGAAACGGCGGACGAGGTCGCACACCGTGTCGACGTCGTCGAGGCTCATGTCGGGGTACAGCGGCAGGGCGATCGTGCGCTCGCAGGCCGCCTCGGCGTGCGGGAAGTCGCCCGGGCGGTGGCCCAGCGGGGCGAAGCACTCCTGGAGGTGCAGCGGGACCGGGTAGTAGGTCTCGGTGCCCACACCGTGCCCGGTCAGGTAGGCGGCCAGTGCGTCACGCCGCTCGACCTCGACGAGGTAGACGTAGAAGACGGGGTCGGTCCGTGCGGTGCGGGGCACCACGGTGGGCAGCCGCAGGACGCCGGGTGTGCCGGCCAGCCGTTCGGTGTAGGCGGCGGCGAGGAGGGCCCTGCGGGCGATGTCCTCGTGCAGGCGGGTGAGCTTGGCGAGCAGGACGGCCGCCTGGATGTCGTCCATCTTGCTGTTGACGCCGTTGACGGTGGTCTCGTTGCTGATGCCGGGGAAGTGGGCCAGCGTACGGCCGTAGCGCCCGTGGTGGCGCAACGCCCCCGCGGTCTCCGCGAGTTGAGGGTCGTCGGTGAGGATGGCCCCGGCGTCCCCGATGGCGCCGAGCGTCTTGGTGGGGAAGAACGAGAGCACTCCCCCGGTTCCGAGCAGCCCGGCGTGCACGCCGTCCCACCGCATGCCGATGGCCTCCGCGCTGTCCTCCACCACCGTCAGCCCGTGCCGGCGCGCCAGGTCGAGCAGCGGGTCCATGTCGGCCAACTGGCAGAACAGGTGGACGGGCATGATCACGCGGGTGCGCGGGGTGATCGCGTCGGCCGCGGACTTGGGATCGAGGGTGTAGGTGACGGGGTCGATGTCGGCGAAGACCGGCCGGCCGCCGGCCAGCACGACGGCGGAGGCCGAGGCCACGAAGGTGAACGCGGGGACGACGACCTCGTCGCCGGGTCGCAGGCCGCAGGCGCGCAGCAGCAGCACGAGGGCGTCGGTGCCGCTGTTCACCCCCACGGCGTAGCGTGCGCCGGTCCACTGGGCGAGGGCTTCCTCGAACCGGGCGACCTGGCGGCCGTGCGAGAACTTGCCGTCGTCGAAGACCTCGGCCAGCCGGGACCTGATGTCCGGCCAGAGGGTTTCGAAGGTCCGTGCCTGGGTGAAGAAAGGCACCGGCCGCGAGGTGCCGGCCGGGGAGCCGGCCGGCACCCCGGCCGAGGTGCGGGCCGGGGTGCGGGGAGCGCCGGACGTCGCCATGCCGAGCCCGCCGTTCCTCTGTCCGGAGAATGCGTCGTGCATGGTTCCTCTCGTGGCGGTGGTGGCGGAGGCGGGCCGAGCGCTCGGCGGGAACGGGGCGGACAGCACCTGGGACGGCGCTCCCCGGCGGGCCGGGGGGCGCCGGACGCGGGAGCGGTGCCCCGTCGTCGACAGGCGGTCAGAGGAGGGCGAAGTCCAGGTCGCCGGAGTGGTAGCGGTGTACCGCCGCGATGAGCTCCTCGACCGACAGCTGCCCGTCACCGTCGCTGTCGATCAGCTCGAACGCCGTCTGCGCGGTGGCCTCGTCGCTGCCGATGGCGTGCATCCAGCGCTGGAACTCCTGGGGGCTGACCTGGCCGTCACCGTCGGTGTCGCACAGGTTCGCGATCGCGCCGATCGTCGGGCGCAGCACCTCGTCGAAGCCGTCCTGCCCGCGCTCCAGCACCTGCTTCGCCGCCACGGCCGCGAACTCGCCGAAGCTCAGCGTCCCGTCGGGCCCGATTCCGGCCTGCCCCGCCAGGTGGTCCCACATACCGAGGTACGCGTCGGTGAGGGCCCGGCCCTTCGGGGAACTCTCGCTTTCCCCGAACGAGGCCAGAATGCGCTGTGCCTCGTCGGCCCAGTCACTGCGCTCGATGGTGCCGTCGCCGTTCTTGTCCCACATGTCGAATCGGCGACGCAGCCGCTGTTCCTGCACGGAAGTGGTCACGTTATTCCTTTCCTTTTTCCTTCTCTGGACACGCGGTTCAGATACTTACCGGAGCAGGCCCAGCCAATCCACTCACACGAGTGATAAAGACAATGGACCTCTTTTTTCAGTCCCGCCGACTCGACAGCAGGACACACCCCGATACAACAATCGGGGCCACCTGGGAGATGAGCTGCCCGACCACGTCCGCGGTGCCGAAGCGCCCGAGATGCGCGACGTGGAAAATGAGGTGCGGAATCGTGAAAGCGAGGCATCCGAAGGCCGCCGCCCGCACCAGGCGCCGCTCCGGGACGACAGCGGCCGAAATGAGAACAGCCGTCAGGCCGAGTGACAGAGCGCCGAGATCGCGCACCAGGTGTTCGTTGTACGGCGGGAATCTGGTCACCCACCCGAGGCCCGGGAAAGGGAACTCGTCGTAGAAGGACCGCGGCGCGAAGAGGGCCCACAGCCCGGGCAGTCCCTGCCCCAGCGCGAGCAGCACGAGTGCGGCACGCACGAGGAGGGGTCTGGCCGGTGGCGCCGGCGGGCCCGCCGCACCGGCCGGTCGTGACCCGTCGGGCCGGGCCCCGCCCCGCGTTTCCACGGGGGTCGGCAGAGTCCGCGGGCGGGGGGCCGCCCGGAGCGTCTCGCGCCCGGAGCGACCCCGGCCGGCCTGCGGCTCAGACACCCAGCAGCGGGGCGTCGAGCTCCCCCGCGTGGTACCTGCCCACCGCGGCGACGAGTTCCTCGACGGACAGTTGCCCGTTTCCGTCGGTGTCCACCTGGCCGAACACCTCGTCGGCGTCGACCCGGTCGTTGCCGATGGCGGCGAGCCACTTCCGGAACTCCGCCGGGTCGACCTGCCCGTCGCCGTCGATGTCGCACAGGTCGACCATCGCTCGGATGCTGGGCCGGAGCATGGTGCTGAAGCCGGCCGCGCCCTGGCTCAGCATCTGGGCGTCGGCGATCGCGACGAACTCGTCGGCGGACAGGGAGTCACCGGGGTCGCGGCCGGCCTGCTCCATCATGTAGTCCCACATGTGCGGGTACGCGTGCAGCAGTGCCTGGGCCTTGGGTGAGCCGTCCGGCTCGCCGAAGGCCTCGACGATGCGCCGGGCCTCCGCCTCCAGGTCCCCGCGTCGGACCCGTCCGTCGCCGTCGGTGTCGTACAGCTCGAAGCGCTGCCGGAGACGCTCGACCTGGGCAGTCTTGTTGGACATCTCACTCCTCGTCGTCGGAAAAACTGCGGCAGGGAGATGGAAAAACCCGAGCAGAGGCCGGGCGATCAACCGCCCCACGCAAGACGAATTTGCAATTCCTCGCTGCAAGCTACATGGATAGTGGCAGCCGTCGACGCCTGTCAATGGAGGGCCGGATCACCCGAACCGCAGAAACATTTTTCCTGGAACGGTGAGCTTCCCCCCGCGGCCGATTGTTTTCGCCCGCGGGTTCGGCTGCCCCGGCGGAATCGCCCTGCTGGACGGAACACGCCGGGAAGATCGCACCCCACCGCCGCTCCCGACGTTCATTCCAGCCATCTTCCCGTCAGCCGCAGAAGTGGCGAGCAAAGGCGAAGAACGCCACCATCGGATACGATGCGTCGAGGCCGCGACAACGCAACCCGCGTCCCTCCCGTCGCATATTTCACGAGAACCGCCGTGCGTGTTTCCCGGGGCGGCAGAATGGGTATGCCGATCGTTTTCAATTCGCCCGAGCCCGATTTCAACGCTCGTCGAGTATTACTTTCCGAAAAGACGCACAAGGGGGTCTGGACGTGCTGTGCACGTTGATCGTCGGCCTGGGCCGCGCCGGCCTGGGACTGCATGTGCCCGTGCTGCTGCGCGCGCGTTCTCAGGCCCTCGCGGCTTTCGCCGACCATCCGATCGTGGGCGTGGACCCCGGGAACGGCTCCCCACCCGGGCAGCGGGACCTGCTGATCGCCGATTCCCTGCGCCAGGCCTGCGATCTGGTGGACCCCGCGCGCACCGTCGTCCACCTGTGCACTCCGCCCGCCGTGCGCGTCGAGGTGCTCCGCGAGGTCGCCGCCCTCGGGTTCTCGCGGATCCTGGCGGAGAAGCCGCTGGCCGGTGACCGGGAGGCGCTCCGCAGCCTGCTGCGCCTCGCGCGGGAACACGACCTGCGCCTGTCGGTGGTGGCCCCCTGGCTGCACAGCGCGCTGACCCGGCGTCTCGTCCGGCTGGTGGGCGACCGGCGGCTCGGCGAGGTGCGTTCCGTGTCCGTCATCCAGCACAAACCCCGGTTCCGGCGCTCCCTCGGCAGCGGCAGCCACACCTCCGCCTTCGACGTGGAGGCCCCGCACGCGGTGGGCGTCCTGCTGCGCCTCCTGGGCGACGCGCGGGTGCACCGCGCCACCGGCACCGACCTGCGGGTGGGTCCGGTGACGGTGCCGCGCATGGGCGGCGCGCACCTCGAACTGCTGCACGCGGACGGGATCCGCAGCGAGGTCCTGTCCGACCTGTCCGCACCGGTACGCCAGCGGCGCATCGCCCTGGACATGGCGGGCGGCAGCGTCGTCGGGCACTACGCGGTCGGCCAGGACGACGACTTCGCCCAACTGGAGATCACCCGTGACGGCCACACCACACGCGAGGTCTTTCCCGACGACTCCCTCAGGTCCTGCCTGACGCAGGCCTACCGCGACTTCGCCGCCTGCGGGGAGGGGACCGGCTCCGACGACCTCGGCCTGCACGTGCGCACGGTCGAACTGCTCGACGAGGCGAAGCGGCTGGCCGCCGACGAGCAAGCGGCCGCACCACCCACCGGCGGCGGGACCCGCCGCAAGGAGGCGATCACCCATGGGCGTTGACCACCCCTCCGGAGCGAACTGCCGGCTGCCCCGGTCCGCCGCGACGACCGGGAACGACCGCACCGGCCAGGCCGCACCCGGCATCCGTTTCGCGGGCATCGGGGACGAGGCCGCGGCGGACCTCACGGGGCAACTGGACGCGTTACGCCGACTGGGTTGGAACGCGATCGAGTTGCGCACCGTCGACGGCGTCGCGATCGCCGACCTGGACGACCGGGCCTTCGCCGCCCTGGCCGACCGGATCACGGCGGCAGGCCTCGACGTCGTCTGCGTCGACTCCCGGATCGCCAACTGGAGCCGGCCGGTCACCGGCCGCTTCGAGGACGACGAGCGGGAGTTGCGGGTGCTGGCCCGGCGCTGTGCCGCCCTGGGCACCCGGTACGTCCGGGTGATGTCCTACCCCAACGCCGGTCTGGACGAAGAGGACTGGGGCAGGCGGGTGCTGGCCCGGATGACCCTGCTGGTCCGGCAGGCCGAGCAGCACGGGCTGGTGCTGCTGCACGAGAACTGCAGCGGCTGGGCCGGCGCCCGGGCCGACCGGATGCTGGAACTGCTGGACCGGGCCGGCGGCCCCGCGCTGCGGCTGCTGTTCGACATCGGCAACGGGGTGCCCTACGGCTACGACGCCCGCGCGCTGCTGGACGAGATCATCGGCCACGTCGCCCACGTGCACGTCAAGGACGCCCGCACGGGACCGGACGGCCACGTCGGATACACACTGCCGGGGGACGGGGAATCGGGTGTGCGCTCCTGCCTCAAGGCCCTCCTCGATCACGGCTACACGGGCGCGTGGTCGATCGAACCGCACACCCACCTGCGGCCGCACGAGGACCACGACATCACCGGCTCCGACGGGGTGGCGGCGTTCGTCCGCTACGGCCGGCACCTGGAGCGGCTCGTCCGGCAGGACGTCCTGCCGGCCCGCACCCCCGTCGCCGGTGGCGGGAGGCGGCATGACTGACGTCCCGGCCGCCCTGTCGCCTCCCGCACGGCTGACACCGGCCGATCACGAGCTGCTGCTCCGCCTGCTCGACACCCCCACGGCCGGACCGCTGGAGACGGGCGACGCGGGCCCGGCCGTGTCCCTGTGGGAGGCCGGGCGGACCTACACGGCGGCCGCGGCGCAGCTCGGTCTGCGGGTACTGCGCCACGCCCCGGCGGAACCGGGCGTGCTGTGCGGGGAGGACGTACCGCTGATCGTCCGGGAGGCGGCGCGGGACGAGACGTTCCTGGCCCGCCAGCCCAGCCTGGTGCTGCGCCTCGGCCCGCGGCTCCCGCGGCGGGACACGGTGATGTTCAACGTCCACCTGGACACCGTGGCCGGATGGTGGCCGGCCCACTTCGACGGACGGCGCTTCACCGGCCGGGGAGCGATCGACGCCAAGGGCCCCGCCGTCGCCCTGCTCGCCGGCATCCGGGCGGCCCGGGCCGCGGAACCGGCCCTGGGCAGCCGGGTCGGCGTGCTCGTGCAGGCCGTCGCCGGTGAAGAGGGCGGCGCCATGGGGACGTTCGGCACCAGGCCGCTGGTGGAGGCCGGGTTCACCGGCGGACTGAACCTGTTCTGCGAGCCCACCGGGCACCGCTTCCTGCCGCGCTCGACGGCGTCCATGACGGCCGTCGTCCGCGTCGAGGGCGAGGACGCCGTGGACGATCGCCCCGAGGCCGGGCACAACGCGACCGTGCTGCTGGGGCACATCAGCCACCACCTGGCCCGCGCCCTGCCCCCGCGGATCCGTGACGGCAGGGTGTGCGTGGCGGGCCTGCACACCGGTGAGCGGCACAACAGGGTCTACGGCACCGGCCGGCTGCTGCTCAACGTCTCCTACGGTTCACGGGCGGCCGGCGAGGCCGCCGAAACCGCCCTGCGGGAAGCCCTGGACGAGGCCCTCGCCACCTTCTCCGCCGAGGCGGCCGGCACCCGCGACCTGGCCAGGACCGCCGCCGACGCGGCCCGGATCACCTCGCTGCACTGGGCCAAACGCGGCCTGCCCGCGCTGGACGGCCGAGGCCGCGCGCCGTGGGCCGAGGAACTGCTGGAACGGCATGCGGGTCTGGCGCGCTGGCCCGACGAGGAACCGGCCTTCACCTGCGACGCGATCTGGATGGCGGAGGTCCCCGACGGCTACACGGCCGTCTTCGGCCCCGGCGACCTGGACACCAACCGGGCCCACGCCGCCGGTGAGTACGCCGACCTGGCCGACCTGGACCGCTACGCCGACGAGATCGCCCGCCTCCTCGTCGCCCGCGTCCGCCACCCGCCGCCCGGCGCCGGTGCCGCCGCAGAAACCCACGCCCATCGAGCTGCCGCGCCCGGCGCGGCCGAGGACAGGATCTCCGCCCGATGACCTCGACGGCCTCCACCACGTCCGCCACCCCGAAGACCACCAGGGCCGCGACGGACGAGTCGCCTCGCTCCGGCCCGCGTGTCGTGCCGCCCCGGGCCCCCGGCGCCCCCGGCGTGCGCGTGCCGTACCGGGACCTCCTCGCCTTCGTGACCGGGGTCCTCGTCGGCCGGGGGCTGCCCGAGAACCGCGCCGAAGCCGCCGCCGAGGCGCTGTGCCACGGCGACCTGACCGGCTTCACCAGTCACGGCGTCACCAACCTCACCCGCCTCTACCTGCCACTGCTCGACTCGGGCCGGTGCGACCCCAGGGCGGAGCCTCGGATCGTCGCCGACCACGGTGCCTCCGTGCTCCTCGACGCCCGTCGGGCGCTCGGACTGTGGGCCGCCGGCGAGGCCATGGAGCTGGCGGTCGAGCGTGCCCGCCGGTACGGGGTCGGCATGGTCTCGGTGCGCGGCGCCACACACTTCGGCTGCGCGGGCCACCACGCCCTGCGCGCGGTCCGGCACCACATGGTGGGCCTGGTCACCGCCAACTGCGGACGGCAGCGGATCGTCCGCCCCGTCGGCGGACGGTCCCCCATGCTCGGCACCAACCCCCTCGCGCTGGCCGCCCCGGCCGGCGACCGGCCGCCGTTCGTCCTGGACATGGCCACCACGGTGGCCCCCACCGGCAGGGTCCGGGCCGCGGCACGCGCCGGGCAGCGCGTGCCCGAGGGCTGGCTGCACGACGGCCACGGCGCCCCGGTGACCGACCCGGCCGCCTTCGACCGCGGCGAGGCGCACCTGAGCTGGCTCGGCGGCACCCCCGACACCGGCGCCTACAAGGGCTTCGGGCTGGGCCTGCTGGTGGAGGTGCTGTCCGCGCTCGTCCCGGGAGCCGGACTCGGCCCCTCGGCCGCTGTCCCGCGGACGGCGGAGGCGAAGGCGGGTGGCCCGGACGACGACATCGGCTGCTTCCTGCTCGCCGTCGCCCCCGGGCGGCTCCGCTCCGAGACGGAGTTCCTCACCGACGCGGCCGGACTGTTCGGTGCCCTCCTCGACTGCCCGCCGGTCCGGGCTGACGAGCCGGTGCGCTACCCCGGCTGGCCGGAGGACGCCCGCTGCCGCGACCGGCGTGCGAACGGCGTGCCGCTCGGCGCGGCCCTGCACCGGGAACTGCTCGACCTGGCGCGGGAGAGCGGTCTCCCCTTCCCGGCGCCAGGGGAATCCGCCGAGGCGGGGAGCCCGGCGTGACGACGCTCCGCCCTCCTCGCATCGGCCTCATCGGCCTCGGTGTCATCTCCCGTTTCTATCTGGCCGCGCTCGAACGCGAGGCGTGCGCGCGGCTGGTGGCGGTGTGCGACCTGGACCGGGACCGGCTCGCCACCGCCCCGGCCGGGGTGCCGCGCTACCGCGACCACCGTGAGCTGCTGCGGGACGCCGACCTGGACGCCGTGGTGGTCAACGTGCCCAACGACCTCCACCACCCGGTGTGCGGGGACGCGTTGGCGGCGGGGCGCGCGGTGTGCGTGGAGAAGCCCCTCGCCACGCGGCCGGAGGACGGCCACCACCTCGTGCGGCTCTCCCGGCAGCACGACGCCGTGCTGTTCACGTCCTTCCACCGCCGCTACAACAGCGAGGTGCGGGCGCTGCGCCGGCGTATCGCCTCCGGCCCGCCGATCGCCTCGTTGACGGTGCGCTACGAGGAGACGATCGAGGAACACGCCGGCCGGGACCGCTGGTATCTCGACCCGGAGCGCTGCGGGGGCGGCTGCCTCGCCGACAACGGCCCGAACGCGTTCGACCTCGTGCGCCTGTTCCTCGGCGATGTCCGGGTGACCGGGGCCACCGTGCGCCGCGACGCGCGGGGCGTCGACCGGCAGGCGCGGGTGCTGCTGCGCGCCCCGTCCGGTGCGGAGGCCCGCGTGGTGCTCGACTGGTCCCGTCCCGGCGAGCGCAAGACGGTGGAGGTGCGCCTCGCCGACGGGACCGTGGACGGCGCCGACATGCTCGCGGGCCACCGGGAGTTCAAAGGGTCCCTGTGGCACGAGTACGTCGGTGTCCTGCGGGACTTCACCGACGTCCTGGCCGGCCGTCGCGCGAACGAGCCGGACGGCCTGGCCGCCCTGGAACTGGTGGCCGCCGCCTACGCGCACGAACGCGCCGGACGCCCCCGCCCCCGCCCCCGACAGGAGGAACGCCACGCATGATCCCGGGAGAGGACGGCGCCAAACGCGCCGTGCACGGGCAGCTGGTGAAGGTGCTCACCCACCGGCGTGACGACCGGGGCATGACCCTGGAGGGCTTCGCGAGCCGCTGCGTCCGCCGGGGCGAGGTGCATGAGCTGGTGACGACCGATCACACGGAGACCGCTGCCGGTGCCCGGATCGACCGGGTCGGCTTCCTGGGCTTCGTGGAGATCGGCTGCGGCGGTGTCATCGACCGGGGCGACGAGGTCTGGGCGGGCGGGGTCCGGGTGGGGACGGTCCTGGGCTTCGACGCCTGTCACTTCCCGAACCACTACAACATCCTCATCACCGTGCCCGAGCCGCTCACCGGCCCGCAGGTGGGTCTCGCCCCCGAAGCCGAGGTCAGGTTCGAGCAGCGGGCCGAGGCGCGATCACCTGGAGCCTCCATGAACCCTCGTATCAACCTCGCCGAGCTCGAACCCGCCGCCTACCAGGCGATGTTGGGACTGGAGCAGTACCTCGCGTCGAGCCCGCTGCCGGCGCCGCTGCGTGAGCTGGTCAAGCTGCGGGCCAGCCAGCTCAACGGCTGCTCGTTCTGCGTGGAACTCCACCGCCACCAGGCCGGGAACGGCGGAGAGACCGACGAACGGCTGTCCTCCCTCGTGCGCTGGCGTGCTGCCCCCTGCTTCAGCGCGGCCGAACGTGCCGCGCTCGCGCTGGCCGAGGCCGCGACCCGCCTCGGCACGGAGGGCGTGCCGGACGCCGTGTGGGACGAAGCCGCCGCCCACTTCGACGACCGGCAGCTGGCGGCGCTCGTCATGACGGTCGCCACCGTCAACGCCTGGAACCGGATCGCCCTCAGCACCGGCCTGGTGGCGAAGCGAGCAGGGAGTCTCCGAGAGCACACGGAGCCGAAGGGCACCCGCCTCACCTCCGTCGACGCCCCCGACGACGCGCGTGGGGGCGGAGAGGCGCCGCAGGTCCCCGCGTAGGCCGAACACGGGCAGGGTGTCGCAGCGCGTACCGGTCGGCAGGACGCGGTGGCAAGACCGGCCGTGCCGTCGACGGCGACGGCGACAGTGACGGCGGCGGCGACGGCGACAGTGACGGCGGCGGCGACGGCGACGGCGACGGCGACGGCGCGAGACGAGAACGGATCGGTGTTCGCCGTCGTCGCCCCGCAGCCGCCGTCTCCGCCTCGCCGCCTTGTCGTCTTGCCGCCTTGACGTCTTGCCGCCTTCAGGGCTTGATCGGCTTCACTTTCCTGTCCGCGCCGTTCACCCGCACGGTGACGGTCCCCTGGTTCCGTGCCCGGTCGGCCACGATCTTGTAGGACGTGACCTTCCCGTCCCGCCATGCACAGCTGACCTCGTAACCACCACGGGCGCGCAGCCCGGTGAACGAGCCCTTGCCCTTCCAGGCGTCGGGCAGGGCGGGCAGCAGGTGGATGACGTCGTCGTGGCTCTGCAGGAGCATCTCGGCGACGGCGCCGGTGATGCCGAAGTTGCCGTCCATCTGGAAGGGCGGGTGGTTGCAGAACAGGTTGGGCAGCGTGTTGTAGGTGAGCAGTCCGCGCAGCATGATCTGGGCGCGTTGCCCGTCACCGAGGCGGGCGAAGAGGGCCGCCCGCCAGGGCCAGGTCCATGAGCGGCGGCTGTCGCCCGACACCGTGGCGGCCGTGAACGGGACACCTTCCTTCTCGCCGCACCGGGCCTTGAGCGAGACGAGGGCGGCGGCCGCGAAGTCGGGGGTCTTCGGGGTGATCTGGCGGCCCGGGTAGACCGCGAAGAGGTGTGAGGTGTGGCGGTGGATGTCGGTGGGGCTGTCGATGTCCTCCTGCCACTCCTGCAGCTGACCCCACCTGCCGATCTTGTTCGGCGCGAGGCGTGCCTGCATGTCCGCGACCTTGGCACGGTAGGCGGGATCGGCCTCCAGCGCGGCCTCGCAGTCGAGGTAGTTCTGGAACAGGTCCCAGATGATCTGCTGGTCGTACATGACGCCGTCCTCACGCGGCCCGTGTTCGGGGGACCAGCCGTTCGGCGCGACGAGGAGTCCGTCCTCGCGCTCCTTGAGGTGGTCCTCCCAGAACTCGCAGATCTCCTTGATCATCGGGTACGCGACGGTACGGAGGTACTTCATGTCCTGCGTGAACGCCCAGTGTTCGTAGAGGTGTTGCGCGTACCAGGCGCTCGCGACGGTGTTCCACTCCCACGCGTTGCCGCCGAAGATGCTCTGGCTGGTGCGGGCGGTCCAGCCGCGTGTGTCCTTTCCGAACGCGTTGCGGGTCGCCACGCGGCTGGGCACCGCCACCTGCCTGATGAACTCGATGAGTGCTTCGTGGGACTCCGGCAGGTTCGTGGTCTCGGCTCCCCAGTAGTTCATCTGGATGTTGATGTTGGTGTGGTAGTCGGAGGCCCACGCCGGTGAGTTGCTGTCGTTCCACAGGCCCTGGAGGTTGGCCGGCAGGCCCTTCGGGCGCGAGGAACTGATCAGCAGGTACCGGCCGTAGTCGAACATCGCCTGTTCGAGGGTCGGGTCCTCGCCGCCCGCCGCGTAACGCGCGAGCCGGGCGTTGGTGGGCAGGGCGACGACGGCGTCGTCGGAGGTCCCCCAGTCCACGGAGACGCGGTCCATGAGCGCACGCGTCTCGGCGGTGTGCTCCTCGCGCAGTTCCCGGTAGGAGCGGGCGGCCGCCTTGTCGAGTGTCCTGGTGATGACCGGTTCGGGATCGGTTCCGCGCCATCCGGCGGCGGCGTCGAGCTTGTAGTCGGTACGGGCGTCGAGCAGCAGGGTCAGGCTTGTGCAGCCGCTGAACCGGAGCATCGACCCGTCGGCGCGGAGGTCGCCGTCCGTGTGCACGACTTGGACGGTGCACGCGTGCTTGAGGCCGTTGCCCATGACTCCGCCGAAGGCGATCCGCCGGGCGGCGGCGTCGACGGTCGTCGGGGCGCCTTGCTGCGCGGACGTCAGAGAGATCGCCCCGGAAAGTCCCCGGTCCCATTCCGACCTGTACCGGAAGACCATGACGTCCGCCGACCGGCTGGCGAAGGCCTCCCGCAGGACGCGCCGCCCCGGCGCGCCGAAGCGAGTGACATGGACACCGTCTACGAAGTCCAGGGCGCGCTGGTAGTCGACGACCGCGCGCTGCGTGCGCGTGTCGAACCCCCTGCCTTCCAGGGCGACTTCGGCGATCTGGAAGCCGGTGGACGACCCGCCGGGGGTGAACGTGAGCCGGTAGGCGCGGTAGGCGGTGCTGTTGGTGACCCGGAACGTCCGGCTCTCGCCCCGGTCGGCGATGGGTGCTCCGGGGCTCTGTGTGTCGAGCGTCACCCAGGACTGCCCGTCCTGCGACGCCTCCAGCGTCCAGCGCCGGGGGTCGTCCTGCGGACGGTCCGGGGCCGCCGTCAGCGTGTACGAGGTGACGGCGACCGCGCGGGGCAGGTCGGCCTGCCAGACGACCGCCGGTGCGGCAGCGTCGACCCGCCAGACCGTGGCGGGATCGCGGTCCACCGAACACGAGACGTCCATGGCCCCGGCCCCGGCACCCGATCCCTCGGAGTGCCCGCTCGGCGACGACAGGTACAGCGCGGCGCCGCCGAGGTCGATACCGGACAGACCGATCTCGCCCACCTGGAAGTGGCTGACCCCTGCCTTGGGGACGAAGTCGAACCGGTAGAAGCGGTACGAGCCGCTGGTGGCGCAGGTGAACTCCTTCGTCTGGAAACGGCTCTCGAAGGGCGCCGCCAGAGTGCGGCGGTCCAGGGTGGTCCAGTCGGCGCCGTCGGCGGAACCGGACAGGGTCCACTCCTGCGGGTCGCGCTGCGGCACGTCGTTGGCACTCGTCAGACGGTAGGAGGCGACCGTGGCGGGCTCGGGGAGCTCGACCTGCCACCGCACCCTCGAACCGGGCCCCTCGATGCACCACTTGGTGCCCGCGTCGCCGTCGCACGACTTCTCCACGCCCTCCGAGGAGGAGCTGTGGTACGGCCCCCCGGGAGCGGTGACCTTGGCACGGTCGGCGAAGGTGACGACGACGTCGCCGAAGTTCCGGTACGAGCCGAAGCCGGTCATGCTGGTGTCGAACGCGCTGTCGGGCTTGCCGGCGAGCGCGTTGTCGTAGTTGTTGACCCCGCCCCACAGACTCTGCTCGTTGAACTGGATGCGCTCGTGGTCGGGGTCGGCGAACAGCATGGCGCCGAGACGGCCGTTGCCGATCGGCAGCGCCTGCGACTGCCAGTCCAGGGCGGGGACCGAGTACTTCAGCCCCTTGCGCGACAGGGTCGGCCACCGGACGGCCGCCGATGCGGCGGAAGGGGCGGCGAAGGCCGGCCCCGCAGGGGTGCCGCCGGCCAGCTGAGTGATCAGGGGTGCCAGGGCGAGGGCCCCGCCGAGCTTCAGGACGCTTCTTCGCTGCGGGTGGGACGCATGGGTCACGGCAAGATCTCCCAGCCATGAGTGTTCGACACGGGGGACGTGCCACCTCTTGGAGTCTCCGAGGGGCACGTCATCTTTGCCGCGATATAGATCGGATGTCTAGAGGGCTGCAACGCCAACTCATAGGGTTTCACTGGCAGTACGGCAGAGAGGGCAGCAACGAGTTCGTCGATACATCGGATGTCGACCTACCTCGACTGTCCGTGCCGGCCGTCAGCGGCGTACCCGGGGCATCCCCAGCCCGATCCAGGAGATGATCTCCCTCTGGATCTCGTTGTTGCCGCCGCCGAAGGTGAAGATGACCGCCGAGCGGTAGCCGCGTTCCAGTTCGCCGTGCAGGACCGCGCCCGCCGAGCCCTCCTTCAGGGCGCCGGGCGCGGCGACGATCTCCATGAGCCAGGCGTAGGCGTCGCGCCGGGCCTCCGAGCCGTAGACCTTGACGGCCGAGGCCTCCTGCGGGGTGAGCGTGCCGTCCTGGACGGCGCCGACCATCCGCCAGTTGAGCAGCTTCAGCGCGTCCAGCCGGGCGTGGGTGCGGGCCAGCAGGCGGCGGACCCAGGGCAGGTCGGCGACGCGGCGGCCGTCGGCGAGCTTGGTCTGGGTCGCCCAGCGCTGCACGTCGTGCAGGGCGCGGATCGCCATGGTGCCGTGGGCGGCCAGGGTGACGCGCTCATGGTTGAGCTGGTTGGTGATCAGCCGCCAGCCCTGGTTCTCGGCGCCGACGCGGTGCGAGACGGGCACGCGGACGTTCTCGTAGTAGCTCGCCGTGGTGTCGTGCGAGGCGAGGGTGTTGATGAGGGTGCAGGAGTAGCCGGGGGCCGAGGTCGGCACCAGGAGCATGGTGATGCCCTTGTGCGGCGGGGCCTCGGGGTCGGTGCGCACGGCCAGCCACACCCAGTCGGCGGTGTCGCCGTTGGTCGTCCAGATCTTCTGGCCGTTGACGACGTACTCGTCGCCGTCCCGTACGGCACGGGTCCGCAGGGACGCGAGGTCCGTGCCCGCGCCGGGCTCGCTGTAGCCGATGGCGAAGTCGATCTCCCCGGAGAGGATCTTCGGCAGGAAGTACGCCTTCTGCTCGTCGGTGCCGTACTGCATGATCGTCGGGCCGACGGTGTTCAGCGCCATCAGCGGCAGCGGGACGCCGGCCTGGGCGGCCTCGTCGAAGAAGATGAACTGCTCCATCGCCGTCAGGCCGCGTCCGCCGTACTCCCGGGGCCAGCCGACGCCCAGCCAGCCGTCGGCGCCGAGCCGCCGGATGGTCTCGCGGTAGAACCGCTTCTGGGTGGCCGGGTCGCCGTGCCGTGCGGACGCGTGGTCCGGGACCAGGTGGGCGAAGTACGCGCGCAGTTCGCTGCGCAGCCGCTGCTGCTCGGGCGTGTATTCGAGGTGCACGGCGCCTCCAGGCTCCCCAGGCCGGTCCTGTCGGCGCACACCGTAGAACGTGTTTCAGAGATTGGGAATGGCGATGCCTCCTCGGTGTCGTGCCGGCGCGGGCGGACGCCGGGTCAGGTCAGGGTCGCGAGGAAGTCCGTGCACGCCCGCGCGCACGCGCGGCAGGCCTCCGCGGAGTCCTCCGCGCCCGGCTGCCGGTCGAAGGCGTGGGCGGCCTCCAGGCACACGGTCCGGCACCACTCCACCTGCACGCGGATGCCGGTCTCGTCGACCTGGTTCTGCTCGGACAGCACGCGGCAGGTCGCGTCGCAGACCTCCGCGCACATGATGCCCTTGCGTCGTACGAGTTCCTGGTTCTCGGTGCCGTCGGGATCCACGAGGCTCGCGCGCAGCGCACAGGCCCGCGCGCACTCGGTGCACGCCTGCGCGCAGGCGAAGCGGTCCTCCAGGAACCGGAACAGCTCCTGCTGGGATGTCGTCGAAGTCACACCGCGCGGGTAGCCCCCGGGCCTGCCGGTCAAACCCGGTGTTCCCAGGGGCCGCGCCCCGTTTTCCGGCCCCGCCGCCGGGCACCCGGCCGACCCCGGAAACGACCACGCACGGAGGTGAGTCAGATGCCCGGGCGAGAGGAGCTTCCGTCGACCCTGGAGCGGTCCTCCAAGGAAGCGCAGCGCACGTGGATCAAGGCGCACGACTCGGCCGTCGAACAGTACGGCGAGGGCGAGCGCGCGCACCGCACGGCGTTCGGCGCGCTGAAGCACACCCACGAGAAGGTCGGCGACCACTGGGAGCGCAAGGAGGGCGGCCGCAAGGGCCCCTCCGACCCGCGGTCGGCCCGGCCCCGGCAGCAGGGCGGGCGCAGCGGCGAGGGCGTCGACGAGCAGGCCTCGAAGGAGCACCTGTACGACCTCGCGAAGCGGATGGGGGTCGAGGGGCGCTCGCGCATGTCGAAGGCGGAGCTGCTGGACGCCGTCCGCAAGGAGAACCGCGCACGGACCAGGTCCTCACGGACGTCCTCGCGGTCCTCGTCACGCTCGTCCTCGCGATCGAGGTGAGCCGGTTCACGGGGAGGACCAGGGGTACCCGCCCGCCATGGATACCGCATGGATGGAGCTGGCCGCGGGCCGTGGCGCCCTCGGCATCGGACTGGTCGTGGCGGGCGTGGTGGTCGTGGGCCTGCTGCTGGGGGCCTTCGTCCTCGGCTTCCGCAACAAGCGCAGGGAACTGCCCACGCCACGCCCCGAGGAGCAGCCGCGGATGCCCGCCGGCGGCCCGGTCCGCGAGACGCGTGAGCGCCGGGAACCGGACGAGATGCCGAGAAGCGAGGAGCGCCTGACTCCGCACGAGCTGAAGACGAACGGCCGCCAGAGCGACCGGACGAGCGCCTCGCAGGAGCGTCCGCGCTGGAACGAGGGCGGCAGCGGCGGCTTCGGCAGCGGCGGACCGGGCGCCCGCTGAGCCACCCGATCCAGGACCACCCGGCCCCGGGCCACCCCGCCCGCCCCGGTCGTACATCACGTCGTACACAGGGAAGTGAGAACCATGGCCGATCCCGCCCGCAACACCCTGCCGCTGCCCGACTACGACCACCTGCCGATCGGCGGCCTGGAGAGCCGTGTGCGGTCGCTGTCGGCGGACGAGGTCGAGGAACTGCTGGCGTACGAGCGGTCGCACGCCGACCGGCTGCCGGTGACGGAGCTGCTGGGGTCCCGGCTCGAGCAGTTGCGCGCGGGCGCGGAGCCGACGTCCGGCGACCCGGGCGCCCTGCGTCCCGAGACGGGCGAGGGCCACGGCGGCTCGCCGGTGTCGCCCGCCACGTCGCCGGAGCCGTCCAGTGCGCCGCCGCACGGGACGCCGGACCAGCCGGGCAAGCCGAAGGGTGACCGCACGTAGGGGTCACCACCGCGTCACCGCCGGACAGCCGGACAGAAAGGGCCCGTGCCTGTGCACGGGCCCTTCGCCGTCTCGTTCGTCGCGGCGCTCGGGCGGGGGCCCCAGGTCTCGTGAGATGCCTCCGAAACATTCCCTTCACGCAGGAAGTATTTAGGGGTAACGACCGCTGCCTACCGTGCCTGCCTTGTCGGTCCCCAACCCGCAGCAAGGAGGCGTGGCATGAGTACGGAGCCACGACTGGCAGAAGTCGTCGAGCCGGAACCCGCGCAGAAGGCAGCGCGGGGTACGGACCAGGCCGTCAAGGAGACCCTGGAGGACTACACCCTCCGCTTCGCGCCGCGCAGTTACCGGCGCTGGACCCCGATGGTGGTGGCGACGACCGCGCTCGGCGGCATCGCCTACATGGCCGACTTCTCCATCGGCGCCGGCATCGGCCTGGCCCACGGCACCGGCAACGCGCTGCTGGCGATCGCCGTCGCCGCGGTCGTCATCTTCGTGACCGGATTCCCGCTCGCCTACTACGGGGCCCGCTACAACATCGACCTGGACCTGATCACGCGCGGCTCGGGCTTCGGCTACTTCGGCTCGGTGCTCACCAGCGTCATCTTCGCCAGCTTCACCTTCATCTTCTTCGCCCTCGAGGGCTCGATCATGGCGCAGGGCCTGAAGCTGGGCCTCGGACTGCCGCTGTGGCTGGGCTACCTGGTGTCCACGCTCATGGTGATCCCGCTGGTCATCTACGGCATGACGGCGCTGAGCAAGCTCCAGGTGTGGACCACCCCGATCTGGCTGCTGCTGATGGTCGGCCCGCTGGTCTACCTGGTCGCCACCGACCCCGGGAGCGTCGACCGCTTCCTCGCCTACGCGGGCACCGACGGCGACGGCGGCGTCAACACCGCCTCCGTGCTCCTGGGCGCGGGCGTCTGCCTGTCGCTGATCGCGCAGATCGGGGAGCAGATCGACTACCTGCGCTTCATGCCGCCCAAGACCGAGGCCAACAAGCGCAGTTGGTGGACGGCCGTGGTGATGGCCGGCCCGGGCTGGGTGGTGCTCGGCGCGCTGAAGCAGGCCATCGGCGTGTTCCTCGCGGTCTACATCATCGCCGAGGTCGGCGCGGCCGCAGCGCCCGAGCCGATCCAGCAGTTCAAGCACGCCTTCGACGCGATGATGCCGTCCTGGCTCGTCCTCCCGCTGGCCGTGGCCCTGGTCGTGATCAGCCAGATCAAGATCAACGTGACGAACGCGTACTCCGGCTCCCTCGCCTGGACCAACTCCTTCACCCGGGTCACCAGGCGTTACCCCGGCCGAATGGTCTTCGTCCTGGTCAACCTGGGCTTCGCGCTCGCCCTGATGGAGGCCGACATGTTCAGCTTCCTCAACAGCATCCTGGGCTTCTACTCGAACTGCGCGATCGCCTGGGTGGTCACCGTGGCCACGGACATCGGCATCAACAAGTACGTGCTGAAGCTGTCCCCGCACGCCCCCGAGTTCCGCCGCGGCATGCTCTACGCCGTCAACCCGGTCGGTGTCGTGGCCTTCGTCGCCGCGTCCGGGCTGTCCATCGCCATGTACTTCCACGCGCTGGGCGACACGCTCCAGCCGTACTCGCCCGTCGCCGCGGCCGTCATCGCCTTCGTCCTCACGCCGCTGATGGCCGTGGTCACCAAGGGCCGGTACTACCTGCGCCGCGCCGACGACGGCATCGCCGAGCCGCTCCTGGACGAGGACGGCAACCCCAGCGCCACCACGTACGACTGCCACGTGTGCCGGCAGCGGTTCGAGCGGCCGGACGTGACCGCGTGCCGGACGCACGACGCGGTCGTCTGCTCCCTGTGCCTGAGCACCGACAAGGTCGGCGACCACGTGCTGCCGGCGGCCGTCTGACCCCGGGGGCGGGGGCGCCGCGCGCCGCTCCCGCCCCACGGCGCCCCGCCCTCGCCGCGCGGCCCGGGATCCCGGTCGTCGCCGCCCCGCCGCACACGCCCGTATCGAGGCGGTCTCGGTCGCACATCGCCGCGTCCGCGGGGCAGCGGCTCCGGGTGCCGGGCGGCATACTGATCTTCGCTGCCCGGTGACCAGGCCGACGGGCGGAGAGGGGATGAGGGGACGTGACCACCGAAGGACCGGGCGGACGGGGAGCACCCGACGAGCCGGAGGGCGTTTTCTCGGTCCCGGACGAGGTGTGGCTGCGGTTCCTGACGGACAGCGAGTCCGCCATACGCGCATCGGCCCCCAGGGAACCCTCCGCGCGGGAGAGGGCGGCGGGACGGCAGCCCCAGCCCCCGCACGCCGTCGGTGACCTGTGGCAGCCGGAGGAGTTGTGGGTCCGCGTGGCCTGGCGGGACCTGGACCGCGGCGCCAAGGTCCGCCGCGTGGGACGTGTCGTGGCCACCGCCGCCGCCGTGGCCCTGGCCCTCGGGGCCTGGTCCCAGCTGTCCACCGGCGCGGGCCAGGGCCACCGGCCGGGGACGGGCACCGTACGGCAGGTCGAGGGCGCGACCGCGCGGCAGCCCACGACCACTCCCTTCCCGTCCGGATCCCCTGTCCCGGAATCGTCCAGGTAGCACACACGGGACGGGTGCGGTCCCGCACGGCCGCCTAGGATGAGCGCACAGGCCGGATCTGGGCGCACGTCCGGGCGAGGCCCCCCGCAGGCGAGTCACCGGAACGCGCACGCCGACCGAAGGGGGACGACATGAGCGCGCCACGCCTCAGCAGCACGCCGTTGCCGGGCATCGGGGTCCGCTACGACCTGACGACACGGGACAGCCGCCGCCTGTCGGTGGTCGCCCACCGCGACGGACACCGGACGATCAGCGCCTACCGCGAGGACGACCCCGACGCGTGCGACCTGTCGGTGCGCCTCACGGCGGAGGAGGCGGCCACGCTCATCGACGCGCTGATGCCCGCCCACCACACGCCGAACCTGCTGTCCACCACCGACCTGGGCCTCGTCGCCGAGCGGATCGAACTGCCCGGATCCTCGCACTGGAACGGGCGGCTGCTGGGCGAGTCCCGGCTGCGCACCGACACCGGCGCGTCCGTCGTGGCGGTGCTGCGCCGGGCCGAGGCGATCCCCTCCCCCGCCCCGGACTTCCGGCTCGCCGGCGGTGACATCCTCATCGTCATCGGCACCCGCGAGGGCGTGGAGGCGGCCGCCGCGATACTCGGGCGGGAGTGACCCGCCATGCACTCCTCCGCGGTCTTCCTGATCGAGTTCGGCTGCCTCATTCTCGGGCTCGGGCTGCTCGGCCGGCTCGCCGGGCGCTTCCGCTTCTCGCCGATCCCCCTCTACCTGCTGGCCGGGCTCGCCTTCGGTGAGGGCGGGCTGCTGCCGCTGGGCGCCAGCGAGGACTTCGTCGCCGTGGGCGCCGAGATCGGCGTCATCCTGCTGCTGCTCATGCTGGGCCTGGAGTACACGGCCGCCGACCTCGTCTCCAACCTCCGGACCCACTACACCGCCGGGATCGTCGACGCCGTCCTCAACGCCCTGCCCGGCGCGGCCCTGGCCCTGCTGCTCGGCTGGGGGCCGGTCGCCGCCGTGGTGCTGGCCGGCGTGACCTGGGTGTCGTCCTCCGGCGTCATCGCCAAGGTCCTCGGCGAGCTGGGGCGGCTCGGCAACCGCGAGACGCCGGCCATCCTGAGCATCCTGGTCCTGGAAGACCTCTCCATGGCGGTCTACCTGCCCATCGTCACGGCCCTGCTGGCCGGGGTGAGCCTGGCCGCGGGGGCGCTCACGCTCGCCATCGCCCTCGGGGTGGCGGCCCTCGTGCTCGTCCTCGCGGTGCGCTTCGGCCGTCACGTCTCCCGCTTCGTCTCCAGCGACGACCCGGAGAAGCTGCTGCTGGTCGTGCTGGGGGTGACCCTCGTGGTCGCCGGGGTCGCCCAGCAGTTGCAGGTGTCCGCCGCCGTGGGCGCGTTCCTGGTCGGCATCGCCCTGTCCGGTGAGGTCGCCGAGGGCGCGTCGAGCCTGCTCGCGCCGCTGCGGGACCTGTTCGCCGCGGTGTTCTTCGTCTTCTTCGGCCTGCACACCGACCCGGCCAGCATCCCGCCCGTGCTGCTGCCCGCTCTCGCGCTGGCCGCCGTCACCACCGCGACGAAGATCGCCACCGGCTACTGGGCGGCGCGCCGTGCCGGGATCGGGCCCAAGGGCCGCTGGCGCGCGGGCGGGACGCTGGTGGCCCGCGGCGAGTTCTCCATCGTCATCGCCGGGCTCGCCGTCACGGCCGGCATCGAGCCGTCCCTCGGTCCCCTGGCCACGGCGTACGTCCTCATCCTGGTCCTCCTCGGCCCGCTGACCGCCCGCTGGACCGAGCCACTGGCCACCCGCCTGACCGGCCGCCGCGTGCGCCGGCGGCGGGTCGGGGCGGCCGGGTCCGCGGCGCCGGGCCCGTCCGGCGAGCACGAGACGATCGAGGGGCAGGACACGGTCGGCCGGGCGTGATCACGGGAGACCGGCGGCGGCACGACCCCCCACGAGGGCCGCCCGGTTCGGCCGGTCTTCCACGCCGCGGGTCGCTTCAGCAGGTCTTCCATCCCGCCGCGTGTCGATCAGCCCGTCTTCCATCTCCGCCGCGTGTCGATCAGCCCGTCTTCCATCCCAGCCGCGTGTCGATCAGCCCGTCTTCCACCCCCGCCGCGTGTCGATCCGCTCCCACTCCGCGTCCCACTGCGCCATCCGCCGCCGGTCGAGACCCAGACGGGCCACCCAGGCGGCTCCCAGTACCGCCCCGCCCGTCAGGGCTCCTGCCAGCACGCCGCCGACGGTGGTGTGCAGCCAGGCCTCGCCGGGTGACACCGGCTGCGCGGTGAGGTCACCGTCGCGGTCCACCCACACGGGGATCGTGCTCCCGGCGGGCGCCCGGGGCGGCACCCGTGCCTCCTCCCGGTGGGCCGAGCCGTCCGGCGCGGTCCACCGCACCTTGCCCCAGACCCGGTGGTCGCTCGCCGCGCGCGCCGGGGACGGGCCGGGCGCGTCCTCGACGAGCACCGCCGTGACCTCGCGGCTCTCGGCCCGCTGCCGTTCCACGGCCCGCTCGACGGCGCCCGCCGCCATCGACCCGGCGACCAGCCCGCCCAGCAGGGCGAACACCCAGCCGGCGAGCACCACCCACGCTTCGACGACGTCGACGCGCCGCCTGAGCGGGTTGCGCCGCCACCGCCAGCACCGCACGGTCGTACGCCCTGACGCTTCCATCGGCCGACACCCCCTCGTGAGCACCGGCAGCTCCCTTCCAGTGTGCTCCCCTCACGTCAGCCGGCCCACCGGTCCTCGCCCGGCCTGCGCACCACGGTGAGCAGGCCGTCCTGGCCGGACACCGCTTCCAGGGCCAGCGTGCGGTAGCCGGCCTGTGCGAAGAACACGGTGATGCGGTCCCGGTCCTCGCTGAGCACCATGCCGTCGCCCCACTGCTCGTGCCGTACCTCGGTGCCCACGGGACAGGCGGCCGCGGCGGGATGGGCGGGCCGTTCCTCGTGCCCGTGCCCGGCACGGTCCGCGTCGCACAGGTCGCAGTTCCCGCACGCCCCCGGGTGGTTCTCGCCGAAGTAGCCCAGCAGGAAGCGGCGTCGGCAGCCGGTGGCCTCGGCGTAGGCCCGGGCCATCTCGACGCGCGTGCGGTCGGTGCGGCGGTGCGCCCGCGCCGTCCGCGCGGCCTGCTCGGCCGCCCGCTCCGGGGAGACGCCGGGGACCGGGCGCACCTCGCCCTCCTCCCCCGTGGCGACGGCGTCCGCTTCCTCCAGCAGGTTCACCGCCGCCGTGACGCGGTTCCTGGACAGGCCCGTGTCCTCGCGCAGGTCGTCGAGGTCCGGGAGGTCCCCGCGGTGGTCGTGGACGGCGTGGGCCACGTCCGACAGGGTGTCCCGGCCGGGGGTGCGGCCCGCGAACCAGGTCCGCATGCCCGTGTCCTCGGCCCGGTAGTGCAGGACGGCGAGGGCCGGCTGCCCGTCCCGGCCGCAGCGGCCGATCTCCTGGTAGTAAGCGTCCAGGGAACCCGGCAGTGAGGCGTGCAGCACGAACCGCACGTCCTCCTTGTCGATGCCCATGCCGAACGCCGAGGTCGCCACCACCACGTCGGCCGCGCCGCACAGGAAGACGTCGTGGATCCGCTCGCGTTCGGCGGCGCGCAGTCCGGCGTGGTAGGCCTCCGTGGCCAGTCCGAGGGCGGCCAGTTCGCCGGCGTAGTGCTCGCTGTCCTTGCGGGTCCCGGCGTAGACGATGCCCGGCTTGGGTTCGGCGGCGGCCCGTTCGACGACGGCCCGGCGCCGTTCGTCGTCGTCCAGGAAGCGGCGGACCTCCAGTCTGATCTCGGGCCGGTCGAAGCCGGTGACCATCAGCCGCGGCCGGCGCATGCCCAGGCGTTCGGCGATCTCCTTGCGCACCGGTGCGGCGGCGGTGGCGGTCAGGGCCAGGACGGGTGGCCGGCCCACCCGGCGTACCGCCTGTTCGAGGCGCAGGTAGTCGGGGCGGAAGTCGTGGCCCCAGGAGGACACGCACTGGGCCTCGTCCACCACGCACAGGGCGGGGCGCGCCTCGGCCAGCCGCTCCACCACCTCGTCCTTGGCCAGCTGCTCCGGCGACATGTAGAGCAGGCGGGCGGCGCCGCCGCACACCGCGTCCCACGCGTCCGCCGTCCCGGCCGCGCCGAGGTCGGAGTTGACGGCGACGGCGCGGGGGGCGCGGTCGCCGTCCGGCAGACCGGCGATCTGGTCGCGCTGGAGAGCGAGCAGGGGCGAGACGACCACGACCGGCCCGGACAGCAGCAGGGCGGGGACCTGGTAGACGGCGGACTTGCCGGATCCGGTCGGCATGACCACGAGGGTGTCCTCGCCGTCGAGCACCCATTCCATGGCGGTGAGCTGCTCGGGCAGGAGGGTGTCCCAGCCGAACACCTCGGCGGCGGTCCGCCGCAGCCGCGTGGCCCGGCTCGGGTCCGTCCGCGGCGGCTTCCGTCCCATGCCGGGCTCCTCGCTGCTCCGTGCGGACGCCTGCGTGGTCGCGTCCGCGGCGCACTCCTGGGTACCCCCGGGACCGGGCGCCTATCGCGTATCGGCAGCTGTCCGGCGTGGCCGTCAGGCGGGGGACGCGGCGATCCGTACCCGGTGGCCGGCGTCGTCGGACAGGAAGGACGCCAGCGCCCGGCCTTCCTCCTCGACGGCGGCCCGGTCGGCTCGGGAGAAGCGGCGCAGCGGGGTGACCAGGACGGTGCCGGTGCCGGCCTCGACGGTCCAGGTCGCGGCGACCCGGCCGTCGACGAGGACGACGCGGGCGCCGGCGACCGAGAGGCCGCGGTGGGCGTCGTCGATGATCCGGCCGCGGTCGTGGTAGCCGAGGATCGCGTTGTCGAACGCGGGCAGGAAGCGCACCGGGGCGGGGGTCTCCGGGTCGGGGCGGGGCGCGTCGGGGAGGTCGAGCAGTTCCCGGCCGCGCTCGTCGCGGAAGGCGACCAGTTCGCCGCGCAGGGCGGAGACCGCGGCCGGCAGTCCGGCCAGGCCGCACCAGGCACGCAGGTCGGCCGAGGCGGCGGGGCCGAACGCGGCCAGGTAACGCCGTACCAGCGCCTGGCCCACGGGGTCGGAGCCGTCCGCGGCCGGCGGGTCGGTCTCGCGCCCCAGCCAGGTGGAGAGGAGCGTGTAGCGGGCTCCCCCGGTCGTGCGCCACAGCCCGCGCGGCGGCAGCTGCGCCGTCGGGAGGAGGGCGGCGGCCAGCATCTCGCCCAGGGGCCGGATCCCCGCGGCCGGCCAGCGGCCGGAGACCGCGCGGGCGAGGTCGGACATCGAGCGGGGCTCGCCGTCGGCCATGACCTCGTGGCCGGCCGCCGCGAGTTCCCCGAGGTCGATCCCGTCGAGTTCGCGGCGGTAGGTCCCCAGCACCCTGGTGCGCAGCATGTCGTGGTGGCGGGCCCGCCAGGCCAGGATGTCGGCGGCGGTGACGAGGTGGACGGTGCGGCGCATGAGGTGGGTCCGCACCACGCGCCGTCCGGTCAGCAGGTCCGACAGCGCCGCCGGGTCGAACGTCCGCAGCCGGGACCAGAGGCCGACGTACGGTTCCTGCGGTTCCTGTGCCTGGAGGCCGCACAGGTGCGCGACGGCGTCGAGCACCGGCAGGTCGGCGCGGTCGAGCAGCAGTTGCCGGGCGAGGGTGGCGCGGTTGAGCGCCCGGGCGTCGAGAACGGTCATCGCGTTATCTGGGCCTTCGCGTCGTGGGCCGGCCCGTGGTCGGGGTGTCCGGGCGGCGTGCACGGTCACCGTCCCAGGGGATGCGGTCAGTTGCTGACCGCGTGTGTGGGCCGGCCATGCCCGTGTCCGCCTACCCGGCCGACCCCGGCGCGGCCGCCTCGGCGTCCAGTGGCTCGTAGTCGAACCAGTCGAAGTGGACGGTCCCGGTCGCGGCGTGCATGCCGATGACCCGGCCCGTGAAACCGCCCGCGACCTCGGTGGACAGGTAGCGGCCGTCGAGCGCGTGGCGAGTTCGGCGAACGTGCCGTCCGCGTCCTCCAGGCAGGTCCCCGCCGGTCCGGTGGTGCCGAGGATCGAGGCGGCCGCCTCGATCTCGTAGTGGTGCTGCTCGTCGAGGCGGACGGCCAGCCCGCCGCGTCCTCCGACGAACGTGACCTCGGGGTCGTCGAGCGACTCGCCCCGGGCGCGGAGGGTGAGGGAGCCGGGCCGCTCCTTCGTGGTGCAGTGCTCCGCGGACCAGGTGCCCAGTGAGATCCAGGCGGCGGCGAGTTCGCTGTCGTCGAAGTCGTCCCGGACCGGCGCTGCGGGGGGGGCTCCTGGAGCGGCCACGGGGGCCGGGGCAGGTCCGGTGTGAGCTCGCCGACGACCGGCCAGCCGTCGGACCAGGTCACCGGAGCCAGGAGCGCCCGCCGCGGCGGGGACGATCCTCTCCGCCGGGTCGTCGGTCGCCGGGAGCGCCTTGAGCGTCGCTCGCGCGTCCCCACCGGTCGACGGCCGTCTTCGCGGGCGCGGACATCGTCGCCATGGGCACGGACCGGCCGCCCGAGTAGGGGCGTCAGGTGCCGTCGGCGCGGAGTGCCCGCGCCCGGAACTCCCCGGGCGTCGTGCCCGTGCGCAGCCGGAAGAACTTGGTGAAGTCGCTGGGATCGGCGAACCCCAGCTCCGCAGCCACGTCCTTCGCCGCGCGGTCGGTGTGCGGCAGCAGGCGCTCGGCCTCCAGCAGGACCCGCTCGTCGATGTACTTCTTCGCGCTCATGCCGGTGACCGCCAGGCTCGCGCGGGACAGGGTGCGGGGGCTCTCGACGGCGACACGTTCAGCCCGGCTCCGTTACGCGCCGTCCCGGGAGCCGTCCTGGGAGATCGGGCGGTGTTCGGTCGGCGGGGTGATGCCGTGGAACAGATTGGCGACCAGGGCGACGACGAAGTCGTCGGTCACGGGCTCGTCCGGGATGAGCATCCGGTGGTAGACGGCGCCCCAGAGCTGGTCGACGAGGACCTGGACGTCGACGTCGTCGCGGATCTGCCCCTGCTCCCTGGCGCGCAGCAACCGCTCCCCGGCCAGTCGCCGGCGTCCGGAGGAGTACAGGGAGCGGAAGGCCGTGGCCAGGTCCTCGTCGGTCTGGGACTGGCCGATCAGCTCGGTGAGCACCCGCCCGGCCGGCGTCCGGGTCATGAGGTGCGCGAACGACAGCAGTTGACGCGTGAGGTCGGCGCGGATGTCGCCGGTGTCGTCGAACGCGAGGGTCTCCTCGACGGCGTGGAAGTAGCCGTCCAGGGCGAGGGCGCCCTTGGAGGGCCACCACTTGTACAGCGTCGTCTTGCTGACGCCGGACAGGCGGGCCACCCGTTCGAAGGTCAGGTCGGCGATTCCCTCGTTCAGGAGCACCTCCCCGACCACGCGGAAGACGTCCGCGCGAACCTCGTCGGCGGGACGGCGTCCGCGCCTGCGGGCCGGGCGCTCCTCGGCGCCCTCGGCCTGCTCGGTCACGATGTCTCTCCTTCGCTCGTGCCCGTCCGGGGGGTCAGGCGAGGCCGCCGTTGGTGTAGAGGACCTGGCCGTTGACCCAGCGGGCGGGGCCGGCGAGGAAGGCGACCGACTCGGCGATGTCACGCGGTTCGCCCAGTCGCTCCAGCGGGGTGGCCTGGGCGAACCGGGCGACGGTGGCCTCGTCCTTGCCCTCCAGGAAGAGCGGGGTGGCGACCGGGCCGGGGGCGACGGTGTTGACGGTGATGTCCTTGCCGCGCAGTTCGCGGGCGAGGATCAGCGTGATGCTCTGCACGGCGGCCTTGCTGGCGACGTACGCCCCGTAAGCGGGCAGCTGGGTGCGGGTGACCGACGTGGACACGTTGATGATCGCGCCGCCGCGGCGCACCCGGCGGGCGGCCTGCTGGGCGACGACGAAGGTGCCGCGGATGTTGGTGCGGTGCATCCGGTCCAGGTCGTCCAGGTCCAGCTCGGCGATCGGCGCGAGCACCATGATCCCGGCGGTGTTGATCACCACGTCGATCCCGCCGAACGCCGTCTCGACGGCGTCGAAGGCGGCCCGCATGTCCTGCTCGTCGGCGACGTCACCGCTGACGGCGACGGCCTGCCCGCCGGCTGCGGTGACCTCCTCGACGAGGGCCTCGGCCTTGGCCTTGTTGCCGGCGTAGTGCACCGCGAGGGCGTAGCCGTCCGCGGCGAGCCGCTCGACGACGGCCCGGCCGATGCCGCCGGAGCCGCCGGTGACGAGCGCGACACGAGGGGTGCTGGTGTGGGGCGTGCTGGTCATTGGTCTGCCTTCCCCGCAAGAAGTGGACGGTTAGTCCATATAAACAGAATATGAACGGCCCGTCCATATGGTTGCCAGGAATGCCTCACTCCACCTCGTCGGCACGCAGGACCAGGTCGAGCAACCCCGGGAAGCGTGCGTCGAACTCCTCGCGGCGCAGCCGGTTGACCCGCTTCGGCCCCTCATCCCGCTGCTCGACCAGGCCGGCACCCCGCAGGACGGAGAAGTGATGACTGAGCGCGGCCTTGCCGACCGGCACGTCGAAACTGCCGCAACTGCGCGTCCACACCGGGGAACCCGCCAGCTCGCGGATCAACTGGAGGCGCACCGGGTCGGCGAGCGCGGACAGCGCGGTCAGGACGGAGACGTCCTCGGGATCCGTGTGCACCGGCGCGGCACGATGACTGCCGCCCGCCGTCTGGTTCGCCATGCCCCTCTCCCAGCCCTGCGACCTCGTCGGCACCCCGTCGGGCATCCGAGCCCCTTGCCGAGTGTTCGATGAGTATCTTACAGTCCGGGTGTTCGCTTTCCATTGAACACTCAGTCGAAGGGTGCGTTCCGATGATGCGTGCGGTGGAGTTCGAGGAGTACGGCGATCCCGAGGTGCTGAAGGTCGTCGAGGCCGAGGTCCCCGAGCCCGGCCCGGGCCAGGTGGCCATCGACGTCGCCTACGCCGGCGTCAACTTCGCGGACCTCAAGGCCCGCGCCGAGGGCTACCGCGTGCAGTCGCTGCCCTACCGCCCGGGTCTGGAGGTCTCCGGCCGGGTCCGCGCCGTGGGCGCCGGCGTCGAGGGGCTCCACCCCGGGCAGCAGGTCGCCGCCCTCGTCGACAGCGGCGCCTACGCGGAGGTGGTCGTCGCCGACACCGCCACCGTCTTCCCGCTCCCCGAGGGCCTGGACCCGCGGACGGCGGCCACGCTCCCCACCGTGGTGCCGACCGCGCACGCCCTGCTGCACGAGGTGGGCCGGCTGAACGCCGGGGAGAGCGTGCTGGTCCACGGCGCCGCCGGAGGCGTCGGCACGGTGGCCGGGCAACTGGCCCGGGCGGCGGGAGCCGGCGCGGTCTACGGCGTGGTCTCCTCCCCGGCGAAGGCCGGGCACGCCCTGGAGCACGGCTACGACGAGGTGTTCACCACCGGCACCTTCGACGCCGACGTCCGGCGCGCGACCGGCGGCAGGGGCGTCGACCTGGTCCTCGACCCGATCGGCGGCGAGACCCTGCGCCAGGGCCTCGGCGTCCTGGCCGAGTTCGGACGGCTGGTGTCCTTCGGCAACGCGAGCGGCGCGGAGCCGTGGCGCGTCGGACAGCCCGAGCTGTACCCGCAGGGCCGTTCCGTCGCGGGCTTCTCCATCCTGGCTCTCGCCCAGTCCGCGCCCCGGGCGCTGCGCGCGCTGGCCGAGCGTGCGTTCCGCAAGGTCACCGACGGCACGGTGCGTCTTCCGGTCACGGCGGAGTTCGCGCTGTCGGAGGCGGCCGAGGCCCATCGGCTGATGGGCGGTCGCACCTCGACGGGCAAGCTGCTGCTGCGGATCACTGACTGACCGGGCTCCGAGGACCCGGCCCGCGAGCGCGGCCGGACCCCCTTCGGTCAGGCGGCGTGGCGGGCGGCGGCCCGGACGAGGTCGTCGATGTCGTGCTCCGTGGTGGCGAAGGAGGTCACGAAGCGGACCACACCCGGCGCCCAGCGGTCGTGGTAGAAGGCGTAGCCCTCGGCCAGGAGCCCCTCGGTGATCTGCCGGGGCAGGCGGCAGAAGAGGATGTTGGCCTCGGCGGCGCCGAGCAGTTCCACACCGGGCACCGCCTTGAGGCCCTCCTGCAGACGGGCCGCCATGGCGTTGGCGTGCGCCGCGTTGCGCAGCCACAGGCCGCCGCGGAGGTAGGCGTCCAGCTGGGCGGCCTGGAAGCGCATCTTGGAGGTGAGCTGGCCGGCCCGCTTGGTGCGAAAGGCGAGTTCGGGTGTGAGCGAGCGGTCGAAGACGACGATCGCCTCGGCGGTCATCGTGCCGTTCTTGGTGGCGCCGAAGGACAGCAGGTCGACCCCGGCCCGCCAGGTCAGCTCGGCGGGCGCGCAACCGAGGGCGGCGACGGCTCCGGCGAACCGCGCACCGTCCATGTGCAGGCGCAGACCGGCTTCCCGGGCGATCGACCCGAGGGTGCGGATCTCGTCGAGGGTGTAGACGGCTCCGGTCTCGGTGGCCTGGGTGACGCTCACCACCGAGGGTTCCACGCTGTGCACGTCTCCGGCCTTGTGCCGGGCGGCGGCCCGCAGCTCCTCCGGGTCGATCTTGGCGTCGTCACCGCCGAGCGGGACCAGCTTGGCGCCCGCCGTGTGGAACTCGGGCGCTGCGCACTCGTCGTTGTTGATGTGGCTGTCGCGGTGGCACAGCACGCTGCCCCAGGGCGGGGTCAGCGCGGCCAGGCTCAGCGCGTTCGCCGCGGTTCCCGTGGAGACCGGCAGGACGTCGACGTCACGCTCGAACATCTCGCTCAGCCCCTCCCGGACCGTGGCGGTGCCGTCGTCCGCCCCGTAGGGCAGGGCGGGGCCGGCGCTGACCGCGGCCACCGCCTCGACGATCTCCGGTGAGGCGCCGGCGGCGTTGTCGCTGCTGAAGACGCGTGCCGCGGGAGTGGCCCGGGTGGTGGTGGCGGCGGTGGTCGTGGTGAGGTTCATGGCGAAGGTCCTCGTGGTCGGTGTTCCCGTTCGGGCGTTTCCGTGGGCGGCGTCGTGCCGCCGGCGGGTCGGGCAGGTCGCGGCGCTCCGGCGGGTCAGGCGTCGCGGCGCTCCGGCGGGAGGGGCGGTCGGGCCGGATCCGCGGCCGCGATGAGCTGGCGCAGCGCGCCGTAGTAGACCTCGTGGTCGGTCACCGCGGGCACGATCGCGGCGAGGTTGCCGCTCAGCACCGGGAACTCCTCCGGGTCGAGGGCGGCCAGGGCGGTCCGGGTGGCCGTCCGCGCGGCCTTGGCGTCGCCGTGGTCGACGAAGCCCGCGCTGCCGAGGGTGAGCAGATACATGCGCCGGTAGGCCGTGATCGCCTCCTCGGGGCTCATGCCGGCGGCGAGGCTGTCGGCGAGCTGCGGCTCTACCAGGCGGGCCAGCAGGTGCGGCCCGAGCCAGGGCCGCGTACCCCGCAGGGCGAGCAGCCCCGGGCGTTGTGCCAGCAGCCGGTAGAGCGCGGTGAACCTGACCTCGGTGGCGGTGGCCCAGTCGGTGCCCGGCTGCGTCTCGGGCAGCTGGGCGGCCAGGTGGTCCAGGCACAGGTCCAGCAGTCCGGCGAGATCGACGCACCGGCGCTGAAGCGAGGCGAGGGAGATCTCCAGCCGCGCCGCCAGCGCCCGGAACGTCAGGGCTTCCGGACCGCCCTCGTCGACGAGGAGCAGGGCGGTCTCGGCGATGCGGTCCGGGGTGGCGCGATCCAGGGAGGGCGAGTGACGGGGCATGCGAGTCATCGTACGGTACGCTGTATCGCTCGTTCACGGCAGGAGCCTGACCCGGCACGTCGAGAGCGAGACAGTGGCGGAGCTGCTGCCGGCCGAGGGGCTGACCGTGGCGGGACGCGCTCCGGCGCGCCGTCGCCCCGCCGTCTGTCCGCCGGACTGATGACGCTGACGGCCGGGGCATCCCGCGACCTGTACAACGTACGGAGAGATCCCCCTCTGTCCGGGAGTCCCCATGGCCCGTATCCGCCGCACACGATCCGTCGACGCCCTGGACGCCATCGAGCCCCCGGACACCATCCAGGTGCTCGTCGGCGTGGTGTCGGTGACGGTCCTGGTGGAGTTCCTCGGCCTGGTCTCCGGATCCGAGGTGTGGCTCCTCGGGCTGCTGGTCTTCCTGCCGGGCACGGCGTCGGCGCTGTGCACGGTCCGGCAGACGGCCTTCGTCGCCGTGTGGACCACGCTCGTCGTCCTGTTCACCCTGCTGGTGCGGGGCGCCGAGGTGGGCCGGTGGCTCGACCGGGCCCTGCTGGTCCTGCTCACCCTCGCCCTGGGCGCGGCCTCCGTCTACGCCTGCCGCCGGCGCCTCGGACGCGAGCACGAGATGCTCCGCCTGCGCTCCACCGCCGCGGCGATGCAGCGGCACATCCTGCACCCCCTTCCCGTCCTGACCGACGACGTCCTCGTCAACGGCGTCTACGAGCCCCTGCAGGAGGACCGTCTCGTCGGCGGCGACATCTACGACGTGGTGGACTCGCCCTGGGGCAGCCGCGTGCTGATCGGGGACGTGCAGGGCAAGGGCCTGGCGGCCGTCGGCGCCGCGTTCGCCGTCATCGGGGCCTTCCGGGAGGCGGCCTACCGCGAGCCCACGCTCACCGCGCTGGTCGACGCCCTCGACGCCGCGGTGGTCCGCCACAACTCCCACGCGGAACAGACCGGTGACGACGAGCGCTTCGTGACCGCGCTCGTCGTCGGCGTGGACGCCGGACCGGAGGCGCAGATCGTCAACTGCGGGCACGTCCCGCCCCGGCTGGTGCGGGACGGCGTCGTCTCCACACCGCCGCTGGACTCCGGCGTCCCGCTCGGTCTCGCCGAGCTGGCGGACGCGCCCACGACGGTCAACTGGTGTGCGTTCCCGGAGGGTTCGACGCTGCTGCTGACCACCGACGGGCTCGACGAGACCCGGTCCGCCGACGGCACGTTCTACCCGGTCGAGGAACGGCTGACCGGGCACCTCGGCCTCTCCCCCGCCGAACTGCCCCGGGCCCTGTACGAGGACGCCCGCGCGTTCGCCGCCGACGACGGCGGGCACGACGACGTCGCCGTCCTGACCGTCCGCCGCTCTCCCCACCGCTGACCGGCGGCTCCACGCCGGCCGTCACCCGCCGATGACCTCGGCGGTCCGGCCCGCCGGCTCGACGAGGTTGGGCGAGTCGGCGCGCTGCTCCTGGTCGAAGGCGACCGCGTCGAACGCCGGGTCGGCCGGCGCGCTGTCCGGCGGGAAGGCCAGGACGACGAAGCGCGTGCCGCCCGGCGCCGGGAGCAGGCTGGTGAACTCCCGGCCGCGCGGGATCGGTCCGTCGCTGACCACGACCGACCTGCCGTTCCCGTCATGGCCGGTGACGACTTTGCGCATACGCCTGTCCCCCGTGTCCTCCGTACGCGTAGGCCGATCCTCTCCCCCGCCGACCCCCTCGGGCAGTGGGGGCAGGGCACCGCCGGACTCGCCCGACTCGGCCGAGACCGTCAGGGCTCCCAGTCGACGTACCGGACGTACTCCCCGGCCAGTGGGGTCCGCCGCTGGCGGTGCCGGTCAGGTCGTCCCGGCGGGGCCCGGCGGCAGGTGGACCGTCATGACCAGGTGGCACGTCCCGGTACCGGCACCGCGGTAGGTGTGCGGGGTGTCTCCGTCGAACGTGGCGGTCTGGCCGGCTTCCACGGTGTGTTCGGTGCCGTCGACGATCAGGGTCATCCGGCCGGAGGTGACACTGACGGTCTCCACGACTCCGGGCTGGTGGGGGTGGCTGGGGTACTCCTCGTCCGGCTCCAGGCGCCAGCGCCAGACCTCGACCGGGGCCGGGCCCGAGGTGGTCAGCACGAGCCGGGCCTCGCCGCCCCGTTCTCCGGTCCACAGCGGTGCGACGGCGTCGGCGGCCACGACGCGGACGCGGCCTTCGGCGGGTCCCTGCATCAGGGCGGACACCGGGACACCGAGGGTGTCGGCCAGCCGGACCAGTGTGGCCAGATTGGGATTGCCCTGGGCTTTCTCCAGCGCCACCAGGGCCCCCTTGCTGACCTGGGCACGGCGGCCGAGTTCCTCCAGGGACAGGCCCGCGCGGGTGCGGGCGGCCCGGACGTTGTGCGCGACCGTCCGCAGGGCTGCGCCCGTCTCGACCATCTGCTCTCTCCTCGCCGACAGGTCACCGGAATGCACCGTGCGGTCGTTCGGTTGACAGGGGTCGGTCGTTACGTTGTACCTTGCGGTCGTTCTGAAGATACCAGGGGGAGAATATCGCGCCGCCCCACCGCACGCCCACCGGAACGGAAACCCCGCCATGCCCGCCTTCCGCATCGCCCCCGCCGTCGCGGACGCCTTCCCCGACACCCTCATCGCCCTGGTCACCGCCACCGGCCTGCGCGGCCACGCGCCTTGGCCCCACACCGCCACCGCCCTGGACGAACTGGAGCGGCGGCTCGCCGACGGCACCTGGCAGCCCGCCGACGAGAACGATCCCCGCGTCGAGGCCTGGCACACTGCCTACCGCTCCTTCGGCACCAACCCGCGCCGCGTCCGCCCCAGCGTCGACGCGCTCGGCCGCCGCCTCGCCAAGAAGGGAACGCTGCCGCGCGTCAACCCGGCCGTCGACTCCTACAACGCCGTCTCCGTCCGCCACGGCCTGCCCGCCGGCGCCTTCGACCTGGACCAGGTCACCGGCGACGTGGACATCCGCCACGCGGACGGCACCGAGACCTTCACCCCGCTCGGCGAACCCGGCACCGTCGAGAACCCCAGGCCCGGCGAGATCGTCTACGCGGACAGCACCGGCGTCCTGACGCGTCACTGGAACCACCGCGACGCCCACCGCACCCGCGTCACCGCGGACTCCACCCACGTCGCCTTCGTCCTGGAAACGCTCCGCGCCACCTCCGACGGCCACCTCCTGAGGACCGCGGCGGAGGAACTGCGGGGCCTGCTCGCCCCGCACGCCGGCCAGACCACCGTGCACTACCTCAGCCCGGCACAGCCCCAGGCCACCACCTGAGCCCGCGCACGGGGCCGGAGTGTCCTCCGGTGCTGTTGGTACGCTCGTGAAGTGAGGTGTACAAGCTCGTCGTGATACCCGGGATGTCGTCAGCGAAGCAGCGCTTCGGGCGTGTGCGCGGTTGGTCTGCCGTGGTCGCCGCTGTGGCGGGCGCACTGGTCCTGAGTTCCTGCGCGGGCGGGAAGGGCACGGTGGACGACGGCCCGGCCGCGTCGCTGACACCCCCGGCGAAACCGGAGCCACTGTGGCCCGGCTACACCCCTCCTGCCACGCCCGGCCAGAACGCGCCGTACGAGGATCGGTACGCGCCGATCGTCGGCGTGCGGGTCTCGACGCCCGTGAGCCGCGCCGACGCCTGGAAACTGGTGGCGGCGGACACCAATCTGTCCTCCTACTTCCGCCGAGCCGCGGGCGCCTGTGCCGGTGCGGCGAGGGAGGAGTGTCCCCGGATGCGGCCGGTGGCGAACCGGGATCTCACGGGGGACGGCGAGGCCGAAGCGGTGGTGGCGCTGGACGATCCCGTCGACTCCCGGACCCTTCTGGAGGTCTACATGATCAACGGTCCGGCGGACGTCCGTCCCGTTCTGTCGACGTGGTTGCCGCTGGGCACCACGGCGTCCACGGTCGGCAGGGAGCTGCTGGTGACGTCGTCGGACCCCGGCACGCGCACCACCACGGTCAGCCGCTACCGCTGGAACGGAGAGATCCTGTCCCTGCGCGACGCCACCCGGTCGGACCGGACCGACCTTCCCGAGCCGGGGGCGTCGTGACGTCGCACGCCTCCGGCACGCCGGTCGAGGCCCGCCTGTTGCTGGTGGAGGACGACGAGGTGATCCGTGACATGCTCCAGGTGTCGCTGGAGCGCTACGGCTTCACCGTGTTCTCCGCCGGGGACGGGCTGACGGGGTTGGAGCTGTTCCGCGAGCTCCGGCCCGATCTTCTGCTGCTGGACGTGATGCTGCCCGAACTCGACGGGATCGGCCTGTGCCGCCGGGTCCGGGAGACGAGTACCGTGCCGATCCTGATGATGTCCGCCCGGGGCGACTCCCTCGATGTCGTCTCCGGTCTGGAGTCGGGAGCCGACGACTACGTCGTCAAGCCGTGCGAGAGCTCGGTCGTCGTGGCCCGGATCCGGTCACTGCTGCGGCGGGTCTCCTACGCGGCCCAGGCCTCCCCCGAGGGGAACGGGCGACCGTCCCCGGCATCGGAGCAGGCCGGCTCGGAACGGCTGTTGCGGTTCGGTGAGCTGTGCATCGACACCGACGGGATGGAGGTGACCCGGGCGGGCGCGCCGGTCGCCCTGACCCCGACCGAGCTGCGTCTGCTGCTGGAGTTCGCCGCGCACGCGGGCACGGTGCTGGACCGGGGCACCCTGCTGCGACGGGTGTGGGAACACGAGTGGGACCACGACACCCGGGTGGTCGACCTGCATGTGCAGCGGCTGCGCGCGAAGATCGGCGGCGGGTACATCGAGACGGTGCGTGGCTTCGGCTACAAGATGCGCCGATGAACCTCCGGTGGCGCATCGGCACGCTGGTCGTCTCCACGACGGCCGCCGCGGTGGCGTGCGTGGGCGTATGGGTGCATGTGGACGCCTACGACCGGGAGTTGAAGCAGGCCCGGTCAGCCGTCCGCACGGATCTCGACCGGGCCGCGTCGGTCTACGCCCGGACCGGTGAGGTACGCGGGACGGGTGCCCGCCTGGACGCCGAGCTCCCCGAGGGGCTGGCAGGGCTGGTACGCCGCGGGCATCACGGCACGGAACTGGTCGACGGGCCGCGGGGGCGACAGATGTGGGCGGCCCGCCCGGCCGGTGACCGGACGCTGTCGGTGACCGCGGACGTGGAGCCGACGCTGCGCGACCTGGAGGCGCTGGACGCGAGCATCGCCGTGGCCGGGGCGCTGACCTCCGGGGTGCTGCTGCCGGCCGGCGCCTTCACCGCCTCCCGCCTGAGCCGGCGCCTGCGGCTCGCGGCGGCCACGGCGACGCGGATCAGCCAGGGCGAGCTCGACGCGCGGATCGGCGTACCCGAACGGCCCCGGGACGAGATCGACGAGATCTCGCACGCCGTGGACACCATGGCGGCGGCCTTGCAGTCCCGCCTGCTGACGGAGCAGAGGTTCACCGCCGACGTCGCCCACGAGCTGCGTACGCCCCTGATGGGGCTGCTGACGGCGGCCGAGAACCTGCCCGAGGGACGGATCACCGACCACGTGCGCGAGCGGGTGCGGGCCCTGTGCTCCCTGACCGACGATCTGCTGGAGATCTCCCGGCTGGACAGCGGCGCCGAGGAACCCGACCTGTCCGCCTGGTCCTTGCGCCTGCTGGTCCAACAGGCCGTGGCGCGCGCCGACTTCCCGGTCCGCGTGGACCCGGTGGAGGACGGACACACGGCCACGCTGGTCCGCACCGACCCACGTCGGTTGAACCGTATCCTCGCCAATCTGCTGGCCAACGCGCACCGGCACGGCCGGCCCCCGGTGGAGGTCGCCGTCACGGCGACCTCGGTGACCGTGCGCGACCACGGGCGGGGATACCCCGAGGAGCTTTTGACCGATGGTCCCCAGCGTTTCCGCTCGCACGCTCCGGAACGCGGCACAGGACACGGACTGGGGCTGACCATCGCCCTGGGGCAGGCGGAGGTGATCGGCGCCCGGCTCCGGTTCGGCAACGCGCCCGACGGCGGCGCCGAGGCCGTTCTCACTCTGCCCGCGGCCCCTGACGAGCCCCTGTAACCCGCGGCGAACTCTCGCCGGTACAGAACAGATACACAACGGAGCGGGTTTCGATCGCCCGCGGACGGCCGCCGGAGGCAGGCCGTAGACCTGCGCGATCGACCATCGGCAGCACCCACCGCGAAGCACGTTCGCGGGCTGTCCGAATGGGAGAGCGCATGACCGACCCACGCCTTCCGGTCCGTGAGCCGCGCCGGCACGCCAGAGACCCCTCGACGCACCGGCGACGAACCACGGCCCGCCCGGCCCCCCGGGGCCGGTCCCGCCGCCGGACACGCCGGCTCCTGGTGACGACGACCGTCTTCGTCGCCCTCGTGGCGGCCGGCGCCGCCTTCGCCTACCAGAACCTCGACGGCAACATCGACTCACAGGACGTCGACGGGCAGTTGAACGCCGGATCCCGACCGGACCGGCAGGCACCGGGAGCGGTGAACGTGCTGCTGCTCGGCTCGGACTCCCGGTCGGGGGCGAACAGCGAGTACGGCCGCGACGAAGGCGGCGCCCGCTCCGACACCGCCATGGTCGTCCACCTCGCCGACGGCCGCAGGAGCGCATCGGTGATCAGCCTCCCCCGGGACACCCTGATCGACCGGCCCGCCTGCGCCACCGGGTCCGGTCTCGTACCGGCCGCGAAATCCGTCATGTTCAACTCCGCCTTCTCCGTCGGCGGCATGGCCTGCTCGGTCGCCACGGTCGAGCAGCTGTCCGGGCTGCGGATCGACCACGTCGTGGAGATCGACTTCACCGGATTCAAAAAGATGATCGACACGCTCGGCGGGGTCCGGGTGAATGTCCCGCAGGACATCGACGACCCCGACAGCCGCACCCACCTCCGCAAGGGCCCTCAGCGCCTGAACGGCGAGCAGGCCCTCGGGCTCGTACGCACCCGGCACGGCATCGGCGACGGCAGCGACCTCGGCCGCATCAAGCTCCAGCAGACCTTCATGAAGGCCCTGATCGGCCAGATACGCACCACCGACCTGCTGACGAACCCCGTGCGGCTCTACCGGCTGCTCGACGACCTCACCAGCGCCGTCACCACGGACAAGGGCCTCGGCTCCCTGTCGTCGCTGACGTCCTTCGCCCGCTCCCTCGACGGCCTCGACGCCGACCAGGTCGACTTCCGCACCCTGCCGGTCGCCCCCGCCCCGCACGACCCCAACCGGGTCGTCCCCGAGGAACCGAAGGCGAACGCCCTATGGAAAGCGCTCATCGAGGACCGGCCGCTGCCAGGAGGTGAGCAGTCGTGAGCGACTCCGCGACCCTGATGATGCGGCGCCCCGCCGCCCCTGAGCCGCCTGAGGCCCCACGTCCGTACCGGCCCGGGCTCGACGGCGTCCGCGCGGTGGCCGTGCTCCTGGTGGTCGTCTACCACATCGCCCCCTCCTGGCTGCCCGGCGGCTTTCTCGGCGTCGACGTGTTCTTCGTCCTCAGCGGCTGGCTGATCACCGACCTGCTGTGCGCCGAACGGCACCGCACCGGCCGGATCGACCTCGCGCGGTTCTGGATACGCAGAGCGCGACGGCTGCTCCCCGCGCTGGTCGTCCTCCTGGTCACCGTGACCGCCGTGGCGGCGCTGTGGCGCCCGGAGCGGATCGACGCCTCCGGGCGGGACGTGCTGTCGGCGCTGACCTTCACCAACAACTGGTGGCAGATCAGCACCCACGCCTCCTACTTCGCCTCCTTCGGGCCGCCGCCCCTTTTCCAGCACCTGTGGACCCTCGGCGTGGAGGAGCAGTTCTATCTCGCCTGGCCCCTGGTGATCCTGGGGCTGCTGCGGATGACCGGCCCCGGCCCCCGCACCCGCATCCGGGTGGCCGTCGTGCCGGCGGCGGCGGTCGCGTCCCTCACCGCGATGGCGCTGCTGCACCGGCCCGGTGAGGACACGTCCCGCGCCTACTTCGGCACGGACACCCACGCCTTCGGCCTCCTGCTCGGCGCGGCGCTCGCCCTGGCGGTTCCCGCGGCCGGTGCCCGGAAGCACCATCGGGCGCCCCTCCTGTACGGAGCAGCCGGTGTCATGGGGTCGGTGGTCCTCGGAGTGCTGGCCGGGGGGATCCACTCCGACACCCCGCACCTGTACCCGTGGGGCTTCGCCGTCGCCGCGTGTGCCGCCGGAGCCGTTGTCCTGGCCGCCGCGCAGAGCGGATCGGTCTTCGCCAGGTTCATGAGCACCCCGTGGCTGCGCTGGATCGGCCGCCGGTCCTACGGGATCTATCTGTGGCACCTGCCGCTGATCGCCCTGGCCGTGCCGGACGGGCCCGGGCCGGGCCAGGCACCTCTGCGCGGACTGCTCGCGGCGGCTGTCTCCGTCGCCGTGGCCGCCGCCTCCTACCGCTGGGTCGAGAAGCCCGTACGCCGGCAAGGCCTGCGCCGGACCGCGGCAGCGGTGTACGGGGCGCTGTCCGGCAGGCGCCAGGGGTCGTGGGAAGGCAGCAGGACCGGAACCCGGCGCTCCTGGCGTCCGCGTGCGGTGGCGGTGCTCGCCGGGACGGCCGTTCTCGTCGCCGCCTGGGGCATCGCCTCGGCCGGCCGCGGCGACAGCGCCGCCGACCGGATCGCGGCCGGTGAACGCGCCGTACAGGGTGACGACCCGGTGCCGCCGGGCACGTCCGCCCGCGCCCGGGCGGGAAGGATCACGGCCGTCGGTGACTCCGTCATGCTCGCCGCGGCCCCGGCGCTGAAGGAACGCTTCCCCGGCATCAGCATCGACGCCAAGGTCAGCCGCCAACTGTCCGCAGCCCCCTCTGAGCTGCGTTCCCTCGGTGCCGAGGGCCGTCTGAACCCGGTCCTGCTCGTCGGCCTCGGCACGAACGGCGTCGGCGGCCGTACGGACCTCGAACAGGTCGTCCGGGATGCCGGCGCCCGCCGTACGGTCGTCCTGGTCACCGTGCACGGCCCGCTCGCCTGGAAGGACCAGGTGAACACCGCCGTCCGGGAGACCGCCGCGGCACATCCGAACGTCGTGGTCGCGGACTGGGACCGTGCCGTCCGGGGCAGGGACGACCTCCTGGCGGACGACGGCGTGCACCCCGGTCCCGCGGGCGCGAGGCTGTACGCGGGAACGGTGGCGCGAGCGCTGGAACAGAAGAAGTAACCGGGTCAGCCGACCTGGCCGGCGCGGCGGGCTGCGCCGGCCAGGAGCCGTTCGAACGGTCCCTGTCCCAGCAGCCGCCGCCAGACCGGGCAGACGACGAGCAGGGCCACTGTCATGACGAGGAAGCTCTGGTTGTCGGACAGCAGGTCGGAGCCCCCGAGGTAGGAGAGGGTGTACAGCAGCACGAACTGCAGCGAGTACGCCGTCAGTGCCATGGTGCCGAGCGCCGCCAACGGCACGACCAGGCGCCGCACCCGGGGCGTGACGACCAGGCTGAGCCCGGTGACCAGCAGCGCCACTCCCGTTCCGCCCAGCATTTCGGCGACGTGATTGGAGTGCGGCACCCGCCGGGCCTGATCGGCGAGGTCGGGAGCCTGCCACGCCGGCTTGTACGTGTCCGGGTCGAAGGCCGGGTCGATGCAGGTGACCTGGCCGGGCTCCGGCATACAGAGCAGGCCGCGGGTGAGGGCGGCGTTGTCGGGCGGAGCCGTGGCGGGCCCGCCTGCGGGCGCCGGGGGAACGGCAGCCGTCCCGGCGCCCGCCCCTTCGGTCACCGCCCAGCCACCGCCGTAGCCGACGACGACCAGGACGACCCCGCCGACGAGCATGCCGAGCACCGTACGGACCGACGAGATGTCGAACCTCGAGAGGGCGATGCCCAGCAGGAAGTACAGCGTCAGTGGGGCCACGGACAGCCCGTTGGGGGCGAAGAGCAGATCGAACTCCTCGAAGGACGCGTCGACCGGAAGGCGCCACTGCTTGAACGCCGCGAGGTGGGCGAGCAGGACGGGGACCACGACCATGCCGGCCACGGCGCCGAGCGCGAGCGTCCGGGGCGGGACGCGCAGCAGCGGGATCACCGCGATGTAGCACAGCGCGTACACGCAGAGGATCACGCCGACCCCGGGGCTGATGGCGTTCAGCACCGCGCCGAGAAGGAAGATGACCGCCGCCCGGGCGAGGAGTTTCATCCTGGCCCGGAGGAGTTGCTGACCGTCGAGCCGGCGGGCGGCGCCGGTGATGATGCCGATCGAGATCCCGCCGATGACGGCGAACAGGATGGTCGAGCCGCCGCTGACCAACCCGGCCCAGCTGCCGGGCCGGAACAGTGTCGGTGGGCTGGGGGGCAGCGAGGCGAAATGCTGGGCGAGCATGCCGATCACCGCGAGTCCGCGGGCGACATCGAGCCCGACGATACGAGGGAGCGGGGCTGCGGGCGCCTGGAGCCGTTCGGTGGAAGGCAAGGCATTCATGGCACTCCTGTGGTGCTGGATCTGTGGTGCCGTCGATGATCGACACTCCAGGTATCCGCTCCTCTTGCCCTCGGTAGCGGCCACGGCTCGATCCCCACTCAGTTGTGTATCCGTCACGTGTCGGTCGCCGGGGACCCGGGGCTCCGGCCACGCCCGGGTACACCGCGGCCGTGACGTGCGATGCCGCAAGGTTGATACTTTCCGGCAGCAGCGTTCCGACCGCCCGTCACCGACCACAGCAGGGACCTGACACCCTGTCACCAAGATCGACAACTGGCCCGGCCCATCCTGACCTGCAAAAATTGAGGTCAGAGGTACATCTGCTCGTCTCATCAGGAGGTACCCGTGAAGATGCTGATCAACGTCCCGGAGACCGTGGTCGCGGACGCGCTGCGCGGTATGGCGGCTGCCCACCCGGAGCTGACCGTGGACGTGGAGAACCGGGTGATCGTTCGGCGGGACGCTCCCGTGGCCGGAAAGGTCGCGCTGGTCTCGGGCGGAGGCTCGGGGCACGAGCCGTTGCACGGTGGATTCGTAGGTCCCGGAATGCTGTCGGCGGCCTGTCCCGGCGAGGTGTTCACCTCCCCGGTGCCCGACCAGATGCTGCGCGCGGCCGCCGCCGTGGACAGCGGCGCCGGTGTGCTGTTCATCGTGAAGAACTACACCGGTGACGTGCTCAACTTCGACATGGCCGCCGAGCTGGCCGAGGACGAGGGCATCCAGATCGCGAAGGTGCTGGTCAACGATGACGTGGCGGTGACCGACAGCCTCTACACGGCGGGGCGGCGCGGTACGGGCGCCACCCTGTTCGTGGAGAAGATCGCGGGTGCCGCCGCCGACGAGGGCATGCCGCTGGAGCGGGTGGAGGCCATCGCCCGGCAGGTCAACGAGAACTCCCGCAGTTTCGGTATCGCGCTGAGCGCCTGCAGCACGCCCGCCAAGGGCAGCCCCACCTTCGATCTGCCGCCCGGCGAACTGGAGTTGGGCATCGGCATCCACGGCGAACCCGGCCGGGAGCGGCGGGCGATGATGACGTCCGGCGAGATCGCCGAGGTCGCCGTCGAGGCGGTGGTGGAGGACCTCCGGCCGCGCAATCCGGTGCTGGTCCTGGTCAACGGCATGGGCGCGACGCCGCTGCTCGAGCTGTACGGCTTCAACGCCGAGGTGCACCGGGTGCTCGCCGAGCGCGGTGTCGCGGTGGCCCGGGTCCTGGTGGGCAACTACGTCACCTCCCTGGACATGGCGGGCGCCTCGCTCACCCTGTGCCAGGTCGACGAGGAACTGCTGCGGCTGTGGGACGCGCCGGTGAAGACGCCGGGGCTGCGCTGGGGCGTGTGAGACACAAGGGGTAGAGGATCACCACGTACCTACCAGGCAAGGAGATCCAGTGCTCGACGCCGATTTCTTCCGCCGTTGGATGACGGCGACCGCCGCGTCCGTCGACCGCGAGGCGGAACGGCTCACCGCCCTCGACTCCCCCATCGGGGACGCCGATCACGGCAGCAATCTCCAGCGCGGATTCACGGCCGTGGCGGCCGCCCTGGAGAAGGAGGCCCCCGGCACGCCCGGCGGGGTCCTCACCCTGGCCGGGCGCCAGCTGATCTCGACGGTCGGCGGCGCCTCGGGGCCGCTGTACGGGACGCTGCTGCGCCGCACCGGCAAGGCGCTCGGGGACGCCGTCGAGGTCAGTGCGGAGCAGCTGACCGAGGCGCTGCGGGCCGGGGTGGACGCGGTCATGACGCTCGGCGGTGCCGCACCGGGCGACAAGACCATGATCGACGCGCTGGTGCCCGCGGTGGACGCCCTCGACGAGTCGTTCGCGGCGGCGCGGGCCGCGGCGGAGGAGGGCGCCGTGGCGACGACGCCCCTGCAGGCGCGCAAGGGCCGGGCGAGCTACGTGGGCGAGCGCAGCATCGGGCACCAGGATCCGGGGGCCACCTCCTCGGCGCTGCTGATCGCCGGACTCGCGGAGGCCGCCGGTGAGTGACGTGAGCGACGAGCGGCTCGTGGGCATCGTGCTCGTGTCGCACAGCGCGGAGGTGGCCGCGTCGGTCGCCGCGCTGGCGAAGGGGCTGGCGGGCGGCGGTCCGGCGGTGCCGGTCGCCCCGGCCGGTGGCACCGAGGGCGGCGGGCTCGGCACGAGCGCCGAACTGATCGCCGCGGCGGCCGCGTCCGTCGACCGCGGTGCCGGGGTCGCCGTCCTGACCGACCTGGGCAGCGCGGTGCTCACCGTGAAGGCGCTGCTCGCCGAAGGTGACGAACTCCCGGAGGGGACGCGGCTGGTGGACGCCCCGTTCGTGGAGGGCGCCGTGGCCGCGGTCGTCACGGCGGCCACCGGGGCGGATCTGGCGGCGGTGGAGTCGGCCGCCGCGGAGGCGTACACGTACCGGAAGGTGTGACACACGGATGCGGCCGGGCCCGCCGCAGCGGCGGTGTGCCCGGCCGCAGATGTGCCCGGCCGCAGGCGTGTCCGGCCGCAGGAATCCGACCGCAGGCGTGTCCGTGACGGGCCGTCAGTCGCTCAGTCCCTGCCCACGAACCGTCTGACCAGGCGCTCTCCCGCCGCCACGGCCGCCGCGTGGTCCTCGATGGGTGACACCCGGCTGTTCTTGAAGACGACGTAGGTGACGCCGGAGGGCGCGCCGCCGCCGTGCGGGTCGGGGCGGATGCCGATGGCCTTGGCGGCCGCGTAGGAGGCTTCCCCGATGATGCCCTGCGGGCCCGTGTCGCCGACGACCGCGTACCGCACTCGGTCGCGGTACACGACGGCGACGACCGAGCCGCCGGTCACGCCGTGCTTCCGGTAGTCCCAGATGCGGCTCGGTGCCGGTACGACGATGAAGGGCAGGTTCTCGGCGCTCAACGGCCGCCCGTCCGACTGGGCGTAGGCCGTGCTCGCGGCGAAGTACGGGTCGGTGCGGCGGTTGCAGCGGGGTCCCGGACGGCCGTCGCAGTCGATGTCCATGTCGGCTTTCCAGAACACGGCGTCGCGTGTGCCGCAGACGGGGATGTCCGCGGGTGCGCCCTGGTCGCTGCGGTACCGGCCGCGGGAGACGGGAACGCAGTCTGTCAGCCGGGCGAGCAGGTCGGCGGCGCGGACGGGGTTGTCGCGCCAGGCCACCGACTGGGACGCGGTGGCGGGCGGTGTCGTCGGGGCGAGCAGGGCGGCGCTGGCAGCGGCCAGTGTGAGGGACCGGACACGCACGATACGGGAGCCTCTCCTAGGAACCTGACGGGCACTCAGCCCAATCTGGCCCCGGGTCAGTCGCCCGGCCACCGCTGGAGGGCCGGACGGTGCACGGCCCCAACCTCCGACAGGGGCCGGGCGCCTGAGTCCGTGTGAGACCCGGGCCGCCCGGCCACCCGCGCCGGCGCGGGATCTGCGACGACAGCGGTCCGCGCGACAGGCCCGAACTCCCTGGTGTCCGCCAGGTGTTCGGCCGTGAGGAACTTCAGCATACGTAACTCTCCCGAGTGGTCGCGCACGGCGGGGTGACGCGTGCGCGGGCCGCTCCCTCACCACTCGCCCAGGGCGGCCCCTCCTCCCCCCGTCGAACTCCTCCCGCACCGCCCTCTTGATGTGATCGCGTCAGGCGCGCCATATTGGTCCGGACCATTCCTTGCGCCGCTCCCGGGAGGCAGTGCCGTGCGAGGCCTTTCCGCTCCGCTCTCTCTCCTCCGCCGCGTCGCGCTCTGCGGGTGTCTCGCGCTGGCGGCCTCCTGCGGCTGGGCCGGCGCGGACGACGGGCACGACGGTGCTCCGCCCGGTGCGCCGACGGGGGTGACCGCCACCGCGGGCAGCGCGACGAGCGTGCACGTCATGTGGAACGCCATCCCTGAGGCCGACGTCTACGAGGTGTATCGCGGCACCACGAAGGTCAGGGAAGTGCCTGGTTCGAAGCACATGGTGGATGTCACCAGGCTCCGCCCCTCCACTCGGTATGTCTTCACGGTGCGGGCGCGGGACGCCGACGGGCGGCTCGGGCCGCGCAGCCGGGAGGTCCGGGCGAGGACACCGGCGGCCGTCGCGGACGACCGCTCCGCACCGGCGCGCCCCTCGGCGCTCGGCGGACGGCCGGCCGGAAGCCGGGCGGTCCAGCTGTCCTGGTCCGCCTCGGCGGACGACCGGGACGTGGTGTCGTACGACATCCACCAAGGGGACACGAAGATCCACAGTGTGGGCGGCGGCCAGACGGCCACCGTCGTCACGGGGCTGCGCCCCGGCACGTCCTACTCGTTCACCGTCCGGGCCCGGAACGCGGCGGGCAACGTCTCCCCCGCCAGCCCCGCCGTCCGCCTCACCACCCCGGGCAGCGGCGACGGACGTGCCACGGCCCCCACCGGCTTCCGGGCGGCGAGCCACCGTGAGGGCGGGGCCTACTACGTCGATCTGAGCTGGGTGCCGCCGCGCGTGGACGGCGAGGTCGCCGAGTACCAGCTCCACCTGGACGGCCGCCCCGCCACGTCCCTGGTGTTCGGCGGGCGTGCCCCGCGTGAGCGGGCGACGTACAGCTTCTACGTGGGGCGGGAGGCCGGTGTCAGCCATCGTGTCCGGATCCGGGCGATGCTGCCGGACGGCACCTGGGGCGGCTTCTCCGCGGAGCGGACGGTGACGACGCGCCCCCGGTGACCGCCCGCGTTGATCGCCCCGGTGGTCGCCGCCGGTGGTCGCCCCCGGTGGTGGTGTGCCGGTCCGGCGTCGGCCGGCCGGTGGACGTCGTCACCTGCACGGTGGCGCCCGGCGTGCGGCCCGGGCCCGGGGCGCCTTGGCTGACCCTGAGGCAGCACGGGCGTTCCCGATCCTCGGCGGCGCTAGGGATGTACCGCCAACCGTGCCGCCGGAGGGCAGTCACATGCGCAACTCATCGTCAGTTCTCCGCTCCGGCCTGACCGTGGCCGCCGCCGCGCTGCCCCTCGCCCTGGCGGCGGTGCCCGCTGCCGCGGGCCCGGGCATCTCCGTGAGCACCACGGGCTCCACGGTCTCGGTCACGACCAGTACGTGCACCCAGGTCAACGGCAGCTGGGGCACCGCCTCGCTTCTCACCAGCAGCCAGGGCAGCTTCGCCCAGGGGCGTCAGGTGACCCTGTCGGGGACGTCCACCAGCCAGTCCGCCGCCTGGTCGAACGTCACCCCGGGCACGTACACCGTCATCGTCATCTGCTCCGACGGCACCACCGCGGGCACCCAGTCCGTCGTCGTCTCCCCCGCCCCCTCCCCCACGCGGTCCCCGTCCCCGACTGCCTCGCCGTCGCGCGGCGTCATGGGCGGGGTCGGCGGCTCGTCGACGGACTACGGCACCGTCACCCTGGTGGCGGGCGGCACGCTGGTCGGCACGGGCCTCCTCGCGACGGCCTGGTACCTGCGCCGGCGCAACAAGCCGTACCGGCTCTGATCCGGTACGGACGGCGGTCCGCCCTGCCGAAGCGCTCCGGCCGGGCGGGCCGCTGTCACGTCGTCGTCCGGCGGGACGGGCGTCGGCACACCCTCCTCAGGCCGGACCGGCCGACCCGCCGTCCGGGAGTTCGGCGAAGTCCGCCAGGGCGCGCCTGAGCCACTGGGTCCAGAACGTCTCCAGGTCGATGCCGGCCCGCAGCACCAGGTGCCGCAGCCGGTCCTCGGCGCTGTCCCGGCCGGGCGGGAAGTCGCGCTGCTCGATCTCCTCGTACTCCGCCAACTGCCTCTCGTGCAGCTCCAGATGGCGGCGCAGATCGGCCTCCAGGCCCGCCGTGCCGACCACGGCCGCCGCCCTCAGCCGCAGCAGCAGCGGGTCGCGGTGCGGCTTGGGGTCCTGGGAGGCGGCGGTCCAGCGGGCCAGTTCGGCGCGGCCCGCGGGCAGGACCTCGTAGCTCTTCTTCTGCCCGCGGGCCGGCTGCTCGGACGGCAGGGCCCTGATGAGGCCGTCGGCCTCCAGTTTTCCCAGCTCGCGATAGATCTGCTGGTGCGTCGCCGACCAGAAGTAGCCGATGGACCGGTCGAACCGGCGGGTCAGCTCGAGCCCGGACGACGGCTTCTCCAGGAGGGCGGTGAGGATCGCGTGCGGGAGTGACATGGAGTCATCCTAGGGACGGGCCGCCCGCCCCCTAGAGGGCCGCCGCCAGCTCGGTGCCCTGCTTGATGGCGCGCTTGGCGTCCAGTTCGGCGGCCACGTCCGCCCCGCCGATGAGGTGGGCGCTGCGCCCGGCGGCGAGCAGTTCCTCGTACAGGCCCCGGCGCGGTTCCTGGCCCGTGCACAGCACGATGGTGTCGACCTCCAGCACCGTGCTCTCCTCGCCGACCGTGACGTGGAGCCCGGCGTCGTCGATCCGGTCGTAGCGGACGCCCGGGACCATGGTGACGCCGCGGTGCTTGAGTTCGGCGCGGTGGATCCAGCCGGTGGTCTTGCCGAGGCCGGCGCCGACCTTGGACGTCTTGCGCTGGAGCAGGTGGACGGTGCGCGGCGGGGCGGGCCGCTCGGGCGCGGCGAGGCCGCCGGGGGCGCGGTAGCCGAGGTCGACGCCCCACTGGCGGAAGTACGTCGTCGGGTTCTCGTGGGCCTTGTCACCACTGTCGGTGAGGTACTCGGCGACGTCGAAGCCGATGCCGCCCGCGCCGAGGATCGCGACCCGGTCGCCGACGGGGGCGCCGTCGCGCAGGACGTCGAGGTAGCCGAGGACGCTCGGATGGTCCACGCCGGGGATGTCGGGGGTGCGCGGGGTGACGCCGGTGGCGACGACGACCTCGTCGTAGCCGTCGACGTCCGCGACCGTGACGAGCGTGTTCAGCCGGACGTCGACGCCGTGCCGGTCGAGCTGGGTGCGGAAGTAGCGGAGCGTCTCGTCGAACTCCTGCTTGCCGGGGACCTTGCGGGCGACGTTCAGCTGGCCGCCGATCTCGCTCGCCGCGTCGAAGAGGGTCACGTCGTGCCCGCGCTCGGCGGCGGAGACCGCGCAGGCCAGCCCCGCCGGTCCGGCGCCGACGACCGCGACGCGCTTGCGCAGGCGGGTCGGGGAGAGCACGAGTTCGGTCTCGTGGCAGGCACGCGGGTTGACCAGGCAGGACGTGATCTTGCCGCTGAAGGTGTGGTCGAGGCAGGCCTGGTTGCAGCCGATGCAGGTGTTGATGGCCTCCGGCTCGCCGGCGGCGGCCTTGGCGACGAAGTCCGGGTCGGCGAGCATCGGCCGGGCCAGGGAGACCATGTCGGCCGCGCCTTCGGCGAGCAGTTCCTCGGCGAGGTCGGGGGTGTTGATGCGGTTGGTGGTGACGAGCGGCACGGACACCTCGCCCATCAGCCGCTTGGTCACCCAGGTGTAGGCGCCGCGCGGCACGGAGGTCGCGATGGTGGGGATGCGGGCCTCGTGCCAGCCGATGCCGGTGTTGATGATCGTCGCCCCGGCCGTCTCGACGGCCTTGGCGAGGGTGATCACCTCGTCGAGCGTCGAGCCGCCCGGGACGAGGTCGAGCATGGACAGCCGGTAGACGATGATGAAGTCCTCGCCGACCGCCTCGCGCACCCGGCGCACGATCTCGAGGGGGAATCGCACGCGGTTCTCGTACGAACCGCCCCAGCGGTCGGTGCGCCGGTTGGTCTGCAGCGCGATGAACTCGTTGATGAGGTAGCCCTCGGAGCCCATGATCTCGACACCGTCGTAGCCGGCCTGCCGGGCGAGACGGGCGGCACGGACGTAGTCCTCGATCGTCCGCTCGATGTCGGCGTCGGTGAGTTCGCGGGGCGGGAAGGGGCTGATCGGCGCCTGGAGCGGGCTCGGGGCGACCAGGTCCCGGTGGTAGGCGTAGCGGCCGAAGTGCAGGATCTGCATCGCGATCCGCCCGCCCTCGCGGTGCACGGCCTCGGTGATGACCCGGTGTTGCTCGGCCTCCGCCTCGGTGGTGAGCTTGGCGCCGCCCTCGTAGGGCCGGCCCTCGTCGTTGGGGGCGATGCCGCCGGTGACGATCAGGCCCACTCCCCCGCGGGCGCGGGCGGCGTAGAAGGCGGCCATGCGCGCGAAGCCGCCCTCGGCCTCCTCCAGGCCGACGTGCATGGAACCCATCAGGACGCGGTTGGGCAGCGTCGTGAAGCCCAGGTCGAGGGGGGTCAGCAGGTGCGGGTAACGGCTCATCGGGCCCTCCGTGCGCGGTGTCGTACCCGCAGTTCTAGAGGACTACCCGCGGTTTGTGCAACTAGTTGCACAAGAGAGGAAGGGCACAGTGAGGCCGCTCAACGGCTCTGCAGGCGCACGTGCAGTTCCTTCTCCTGGTCGCCGGAGACCGTACTCAGGTCGTGCACGTCGAACAGCGAGTCCAGGGTGGTGCGGAACCGCTCGATCGCCCAGTACCCGCCGTGCAGGTCGGCCTCGACGGAGGACGACAGCCGGGCCGGCCGCGCGCCCTCGTGCTCGTCGGCGACGTCGAAGGTCCCGAGCCACACGGTCGGGCGCGTCTCGTGCAGTTCCTCGGGGACGTCGTCGGCGCACCGGTCGGACTCGAAGCAGGCGCACAGCGTGTCGAACACGATCCGGGCGTCGTCCTTGCTGCACCCGCTGATCTCCACCGAGACGGAGTGGGGGTGCGGTCGCTCGTGGTTCATCGCCATCGTGATCGCTCCTCTCGCGGCCACCACATGCCGTATCCGCCCCTACCCCAGCAAAGCACCACCTTCCGGTGAGCACTACCGGCAGTGCCCCTGCCGTGGTGGCGGTTTTTGCGGGGCGGCCCGCGCCGGGTTGGGAGATGGTGGTAGGTGACGGAAGGGGCCTCGGAGGGACGGCTCCGCGCGGTAGAACATGGGGTGTCGGCACCGTGACGGCGTGCCGCGAGGAACGGCGATTGCGGGGCGTGGGATGAGTGCAGCCGAGTATCCCGAGTCCGAGGGCGTCGAGCCGGTGCGCGGGTCCGCGCGGCCGAGCGGCCTGCTCGACGTCCTGCGCGTGGCCTCGGTGGTGCTGGACGCCGAGGGCCGGATCGTGCTGTGGAGCCCGCAGGCCGAGGAGCTGTTCGGGTACGAGGCGCGGGAGGCGCTCGGGCAGTACGCCGCCCGGATCATGGTCCACGAGCAGCACATCGACCTGGTGGTCAAGCTGTTCGCCGATGTCATGGGCACCGGGCAGAGCTGGGCGGGTGCCTTCCCCGTCCGGTGCAAGGACGGCAGTACGCGGCTCGTGGAGTTCCGCAACATGCGCCTGCTGGACGACCAGGGCGACGTGTACGCGCTGGGGCTGTGCGCCGACCAGTCGACCGTGCACCGGCTGGAGCGGGACGTGGCGCTGTCGACGCGGATGATCGCGCAGTCCCCGATCGGGCTGGCCGTCCTCGACACGGAGCTGCGGTACGTGTCGGTCAACCCCGCGCTGGAGGAGATCAACGGCGTCCCGGCCGAGGAGCACCTGGGCCGCACGGCCCGCGAGGTGGTGCCGCGGATGGACGTCGACGCCCTGGAGAGCGCGGCGCGCCGGGTGCTGGACACCGGCCGGCCCGTCGTCGACCAGTCCACGATCGGCCGCACCCCGGCCGATCCCCACCAGGACCACGCCTGGTCGATCTCGCTGTACCGGCTGGAGAACGCCTTCGGGACGGTGCTGGGCGTGGCCGTCTCGATCGTCGACGTCACCGAGCAGTACCGGGCGGGCATCGAGGCCGAGGCCGCCCGGCGGCGCCTGGCCCTGATCGCCGACGCCTCGGGGCGGATCGGCACGTCCCTGGAGCTGGACCGCACGGCCCGCGAACTCGCCGACGTGGCCGTGCCGGAGCTCGCCGACATCGCGGCCGTCGATCTGCTCGACGCGGTGGTGCAGGGCCGGCGCACCAGCCTCGGGCCCACCGAGGCGGCCGTGATCCGCGCGCTGGCCGTCCAGGGGTACGACTCCGCCGAGGCGCTGGAGGCGGCCGACCCTCCCGGGCAGGCGGCCCGGTACGCGCCCGACCGGCTCGTCACCGAGTGCGTGCGCACCGGCAGCCCGGTGATGCTGCCGGAGGTCGAGGACGAGGATTTGGTGCGCATCGCGCGCTCCCCGGAGGCGGCCGAGCTGCTGAGGCGGGCCGGGGTGCACTCCTATCTGGCGGTGCCGCTGATCGCGCGCGGCGAGGTGCTGGGTGCCCTGGACCTCAAGCGCACCCGCAATCCGCTGCCGTTCACCGAGGACGACCTGCTGCTGGCCCGCGAGCTGGCCGCCCGGGCCGCCGTGCAGATCGACAACGCCCGCTGGTACCAGGGCGCCCGCGACACCGCTCTCACCCTCCAGCGCAGCCTGCTGCCGAGTCATCCGCCGATGACGGGCGGACTGGAGGTCGCCTCCCGCTACCAGCCGGCCGGGGCCACGAGCGAGGTGGGCGGCGACTGGTTCGACGTGATCCCGCTGGAGGGCGGCAAGACGGCGCTGGTCGTGGGCGATGTGATGGGCAGCGGCATCCCCGCGGCGGCGGCCATGGGCCGGCTGCGCACGGCGACCAACACCCTCGCCTCCCTGGACCTCGATCCGGCCGTGCTGCTGGAGCACCTCGACAGGATCACCACGGGTCTTGAGCAGGCCATCGCCACCTGCGTGTACGCCGTCCACGACCCGCACCTGCGGCAGTGCCGGATCGCCAACGCCGGGCATCTGCCGCCGGTGCGCGTGCGGGCCGGCCGGCCGCCGGAGCTGCTCGACCTGCCGACCGGTGTGCCGCTCGGCGTGGGCGGCGTCGCCTTCTCCACGACCACCGTCGACCTCGAACCCGGAGACCGGCTGGTGTTCTACACCGACGGACTCGTCGAGACCCGCCGCGACCCGCTCGACGAACGCCTCGACACCCTGCTGTCCCTGCTCGACGGCCCCGACCGGCCGCTGGAGGAGGTCTGCGACCTGCTGCTGCGGACGCTGCACGAGCCGGACAACTTCGACGACGTGGCGCTGCTCATCGCGCGGGCGACCGCTCCGGACTGACCGACGCTACGGTCTGACGCCGATCACGACATGGGCGTGCCGTTCCTCCGAGACGGCCACGGAGGCCGTCAGACCGTTGCGCTCGAAGGCGGTGACGGCGGCCGGGGCCTGGTGCCGACTCGTCTCGACCAGGACACAGCCGCCGGGCGCGAGCCAGTGGGGGGCCTCGGCGGCGACGCGGCGCAGGACGTCGAGGCCGTCCGCGCCGCCGTCCAGGGCGACCAGCGGCTCGTGGTCGCGGGCCTCCAGGGGCAGCAGCCCGATCTCGCCGCTGGGGACGTACGGCACGTTGGCCGCGAGGATGCCGACCCGGCCGCGCAGCTCGCCGGGCAGGGCCTCGAACAGGTCGCCCTGGTGGACGTGGCCGCCGGCGGCGGCGACATTGCCCCGGGCGCAGCGCACGGCAGCCGGGTCTATGTCGGCGGCGTGCAGTTCGACGGGTCCGAGTCCGGCGGCCAGCGCCGCGCCCACGGCGCCCGAGCCGCAGCACAGGTCCACGACGACGGTGGAGCCGGGCGCCCGGTCCAGGGCCTGCTCCACCAGGAACTCGGTGCGGCGGCGCGGCACGAAGACGCCGGGTTCGATCGTGATGCGCAGGCCCGCGAACTCGGCCCAGCCGACGACGAGTTCGAGCGGTTCGCCCGCGACGCGGCGCGCGGTCATGGCGGCGGCCTCGGCGGGCGTGCGCGCGGTGGTGAGGATCAACTCGGCCTCGTCCTCGGCGAAGACGCAGCCCGCGGAGCGCAGGGCGTCGACGACGGAGGCACGGGACGGCGGCGTGGACGGTGGTACGGGAGAAACGGACGGCATGGAAGCCCAGAGCCTTTCGGGAACCGAAGGGCGCTCCGGCGGACGCCTACGGCCGGCGATCCGCGCGACATCGAGAGGAGAGCACCCGAGCTGACACAGCGGTAATGGGTCTCACCTCCCCGGCTTCGCACGGCTGGGTCCGTCCACAGCCGGCGGCCACACTACCCGACGGGCCGGTCGCCCGGCACGGCACAGTGCCCGCCGGGGCAACTGGTTGGATCATGCAACCATGGGAGGGGACGCAGCAGCGCCGTGAGGGAGGCCCCGTGCACACAGCCGACGCCGTGGAGACCATCCAGCGGGAGATGACGGTCTTCGCCCGCCGCGCCCGTGCCGCGGCCGGGCGGATGCACCCCGAGCTGTCGCTGGTGTCGTACACCCTGCTCGGGCACCTGGAGGAGAGCGGCGGGTGCCGCGCCACCGACCTGGCCGCCCACTACGCCCTGGACAAGTCCACGGTCAGCCGCCAGGTGGCCGCGCTGGAGCGCGCCGGCCTCGTCGAACGCCGCCCCGACGCGCAGGACCAGCGGGTCCAGGTGCTGCGCTTGACGCAGGCCGGGCGGCGCATCCTGGCCCAGGTCACCGAGAGCCGCCGGGCGGCCTTCCGGGAGCGGCTGGCGCACTGGCCGGCGGCGGATCTGGCGCGGTTCGCCGACTACCTCGTGCGGTACAACGCGTGGCCCGAGGGGCAGGGCCAGGACGCACGGACGCACGGCACGTACGGTTGAATACGCAATCACTGAGTTCGCCGGCCGGCGGGGCACCGCCGGCCCGGCCCCGGAGGCACCACCCCATGCACATCACCCGAGGCTTCACCGGGCGACCGCGCGTCGACGACCCCGGTCTGCCGCCCGGCCAGTACGACGCCGGTGACGACTGGCCGGTCCTGTCCGCCGAGGTCACGCCCGATCTCGCACCCGCCGACTGGACGTTCCGCGTCGACGGTCTGGTGGCCGAGCCCCGTACCTGGGACTGGGAGGAGGCGCACCGGCTGCCGCCGTCGGCGTACGAGGGCGCCATCCACTGCGTGACGAGCTGGTCGAAGTTCGGTGTGCGGTTCGCGGGCGTGTCCCTGGACGCCTTCCTGGATGTGGTCCGGCCCCATGGCTCGGCGACCCATGCCGTCGCCTACTCCCACACCGGCTACACCACGAACCTCCCGCTCGCCGACCTGACCGGCGGGCGCGCCTGGATCGCGTGGGAGTACGACGGCCGGCCGCTCGCCCCCGAACACGGCGGCCCGGCGCGGCTGCTGGTGCCGCACCTGTACTTCTGGAAGAGCGCCAAGTGGATCGCGGGTCTGCGGATCCTCGACCACGACGAGCCGGGCTTCTGGGAGCGGAACGGCTACCACGAGCGGGGCAACCCCTGGGAGGAGCAGAGGTACTCCGGTGACTGAGACCTTCGTTCCGCCCACGCGGTTCGCCGTGCCCGGACGCATCGCCGTGAGCGAGCAGGCCGCCTCCGTGTGGCAGACCGCGACACTGACCGAGATCCGCCGGGAGACCCCGCGGGCCTCCACGTACCGTTTCGCCGTGCCCGGCTGGCCGGGTCATGTGCCCGGCCAGCACCTGATGGTGCGGCTGACCGCCGAGGACGGTTACACGGCCCAGCGCCACTACTCGATCGCCTCCGCGCCGGACGCCTCTGGGCACGTCGAGCTGACCCTGGATCACGTCGAGGGCGGTGAGGTCTCGGGCTGGTTCCACACCGTGGCCCGGGTGGGCGACCGGGTCGAGGTACGAGGCCCGGTGAGCGGCTTCTTCGCCTGGCCGGGCGACCGGCCCGCGCTGCTGATCGGCGCCGGCTCCGGCGTCGTACCGCTGATGTCGATGGTCCGGCACCACCGGGCGCGGAACCTGGCCGTGCCGCTGCGGATGCTGGTGTCCGCGCGCAGCCCCGAGGAGCTCATCTACGCCCGGGAGTTGGGTGCGGAGACAACACCCGTCTTCACGCGGCGGGCACCGGAGGGTGTACCGGTGGGACGTATGGCGGCCGCCCATGTGGCGCCGCTCCTGGCCGAGCAGCCTCCGGGTGGGTGGGAGGCCTATGTGTGCGGCTCCAACTCCTTCGCCGAGCACGCTTCCCGCCTGCTCGTGACGGCCGGTCAGCCGGTGGACCGCATCCGGATCGAGCGCTTCGGCTGACCCCGACGGGGGCTGCTGCTCCCGGTGTTGGCGCGACCCGTGGCGTGTCCCCTGCCCCAGGGGCGGAGCCCGGTGTTTCGCCCCGGCCGGTCCGGGCACCCCGGCCGCAGGGCTTCGGCACGCGACGCGGCGCGCCACCGCTCCTCCCCTGCGCACGCACCGGCGCAGCCGGAGGGCGGACCGACGGCTCGGCCCACGCCGTACGGCGTTGCCCCTCCGTACGGCGTGGGCCGAGCCGGCCCGTCAGGCGGCGACGAGGCCGTGTGAGCGATCGATGTGCGTCGGAGGGGGTACCAGATCCGTGTGGACACTCGCACGTGTGGCGTGACGCGGAGGGAGCGGCGGCGCCGCCACCGCACCGCCGGTCCGGCCCTCCGGCAGCGGTGACGGCGAGGAGGTCGACATGCGAACCCGGGTGCGCGGCTGGCGATGGCGGCGCAGTCCGCTGCGGCGCCGGTCGGACGTCGTCGAGGCGTGGACGGTGCTGGTGGTCGCCGTCCTGGTTTCGGTGGTCGCGCCGCTGGTGGGAGTGGCGGCCGCCGTGTGGGCCCACGGCGAGGCGCGGGCGGTCTCGGCGGAGCAGCGCGCCGAGCGGCATCGCGTCCGCGCCGAGGTGGTCGACCGGAACGGCGGCCCACTGCCGTCGGTGCAGGCCGGCGGGCAACAGGCCTACCGGGCGACCGTACGCTGGACGGAGCCCGGCGAGGGCACGCGCACGGCGACGGCACGGGTCTCCGCGGGCACCCGGCCGGGCGAGGCCGTGGACGTCTGGTTCGACTCCCGGGGGCGGAACGTGAATCCGCCGGTGGACGGCACCGCGGTCTGGCAGCACACCCTCTCGATCGGCACGTGCGCCACGGGCGGTGCGGTGCTCGTGGTGCTGCTCGGCCACTGCCTCGTCCGCCGGGTGGCCATGCGCCGCCGGCTGGCCGAGTGGGAGCGGGCCTGGGCCCGTACGGAGCCGGAGTGGACGCGTCGCGACGCGTGAGGCGACCGTGCCCGCGCCCGAGTGCTCCACGAGCAGGAGCCGTCGACGGGCGCAGACCGCCGGAAAAGACCTGCCGGTCCTCCGGCCGCCCCCGTAATGTGATCATCCGCACCGTCTTCGCAGCCGCTCCTCACCCAAGGTGGTCCTGCATGGCACTGTTCGACCTTCCTCTCGACGAACTCCGTGAGTACCGCAGCGCGTCCGCCGAGCCCGAGGACTTCGACGCGTTCTGGTCCAAGACCCTCCAGGAGGCGCGCGAGCACGACCTGGACGCCCGCTTCGAACCGGTCGACACCGGCCTGTCCACCGTGCAGGTCTTCGACGTGACATTCGCCGGTTTCGGCGGCCACCCGGTCAAGGGCTGGCTGACCCTGCCGGCCGGGGCGCAGGGCCCGCTGCCGCTGGTCGTGGAGTTCATCGGCTACGGCGGAGGGCGCGGGCTGCCGCACGAGCACCTGCTGTGGGCGTCCTCGGGCCGGGCGCACTTCGTGATGGACACCCGCGGGCAGGGCAGCGCCTGGGGCGCGGGCGGCGGCACGGCGGACCCGGTGGGCGGCGCGCCCGCCTACCCCGGTTTCATGACGCGCGGCATCGACGCGCCGGAGCACTACTACTACCGCCGGGTGTTCACGGACGCGGTGCGGGCCGTGGAGGCGGCCCGTTCGCACCCCCTCACCGACCCGGCACGCACGGTGGCCGTCGGTTCGAGCCAGGGCGGCGGCATCACGATCGCGGTCGGCGGCCTGGTCCCGGACCTCGCGGGCATCGCCCCGGACGTGCCGTTCCTGTGCGACTTCCCGCGCGCGGCGACGCTCACGGACCGCCACCCCTACCGGGAGATCGGCCTCTACCTCAAGACGCACCGCGGCCGCACCGACGAGGCCCTGCGCACCCTGTCCTACTTCGACGGCGTCCACTTCGCCGCCCGCGGCCGGGCCCCCGCGCTCTTCTCGGCCGCCCTGGAGGACCAGACCTGCCCGCCCTCCACCGTCTTCGCGGCGTTCAACGCCTGGGGCCACGAGGACAAGGCGATCGAGGTGTACGACTTCAACGACCACGAGGGCGGCGGTCCCTTCCAGGAGGCGGCCAAGCTGCGCTGGATGCGCTCGCACATCTGATCCGGCCGTTCCCCGCCGACGGGCTTCCACCTTGGTCCGACCAGTCGGTACGTTCTTGGCGCCCGGGCCGCGAGACAGCGGGCCGGGCTCGAGACGACCGGCGGAGGGGTGGGGCCCATGCCCGAGCACGAGGTAGCCGAGCACGAGACATCCGAGCCCGAGGCGCGGGTGCACGGGCACTGCGACGCGCGCTTCGCGGCGGTGCGCGGGGCGTTCGAGGAGAACTTCCGGGAGCGGGGCGAGCTGGGCGCGGCGGTGACCGTCATCGTCGGCGGCCGGACCGTGGTGGACCTGTGGGGCGGCTGGGCCGAGGCGGCACGCTCCCGGCCGTGGGAGCGGGACACGCTGGTCAACGTGTGGTCCACGACCAAGGGCCCGGTGGCGCTGTGCGCGCACGTCCTCGTCGACCGGGGGCTGCTCGACCTCGACGCGCCGGTGGCCGCGTACTGGCCCGAGTTCGCCGCGGCGGGCAAGGAGAAGGTCCTCGTACGGCACCTGCTGTCCCACCGCGCCGGCCTGGCCGGGCTGCGGGAACCGCACTCCCTGGAGCAGCTCTGCGACTGGGAGCTGACCACGCAGCGGCTCGCGGCGACAGAGCCCTGGTGGGAGCCGGGCACGCGCTCCGGCTACCACGCGCTGACCTACGGCCACTTGGTCGGCGAGGTCGTCAGGCGCGTGTCGGGACTGCGGCCGGGGGCGTTCCTCGAGCGGGAGGTGACCGGGCCGCTCGGCATCGACTTCACCATCGGCCTGCCGGAGAAGGACTACGGCCGGGCGGCCGAGCTGGTCCAGCCGCCGGTCGCGACGACCAGTGAACAGGCCGCGGTATTCGCGCAGTTGACTCCGGCGGCGATCGCCGCGGTGACCAACCCGGCGGTGTCGGCCGCCGCGGCCGGCACACCCGGCTGGCGGGCCGCCGAGATCCCCGCGGCGAACGGGCACGGTACCGCCCGCGCGGTCGCCGAGCTGTACGCCGTCTTCGCGGGGCGCGGCGCCTACGGTGGTCACCGCGTCCTCTCCTCCGAGGCGGCCGAGCGGGTGCGCGAGAGTCAGGGCAGGTGCCTGGACCTGGTGCTCGGCGCCGGGCTCGCCGCCGAGACGGAGGCGGGGCTCGGACTCTGGCTCAGCGGGACCAACGGCTCCTACGGACCCAACCCGCGCGCTTTCGGACACGACGGCTTCGGCGGCTCCTGCGGGCTCGCCGATCCGGAGGCGGAGGTGTCCCTGGGCTATGTGATGAACCGCATGGGGCCTCATATCGCGGACGACCCGCGGAAGATGGCGCTGGTGGACGCCCTGTACGGCGCGCTGTGACGGCGGGCGCGGGCGGTCCGGTTCCGGCCGAACCGCCCGGCCACCCTTCCCTGCTGGTTTAGACCAATGCTAGACCTGGTGGCGCACCGAGCCCGCACGGCTACCGCACGTCACCGACAGGAGGCGCGGCATGGCCCGCACCACCCCGCCCGACCACCCGCCGACCGAAGAGGAGCCCCTGTACCGACGGATCGCGTCGGAGCTGCTCGGCGAACTGCGCGACGGCACCGTCCCACCCGGTGAACGCCTGCCGGGGGAACGGCGGTTGGCCGGGCACTTCGGGGTCAGCCGGGAGACCGTACGGCAGGCCCTGGAGCTGCTGCGCCGCGACGGCCTCGTCGCCACCGACCGGCGCGGCAGCCACGCGACCCTGCCCGGCCCGCCCGTCGAGACCCCTGCCTCGCTCACCTTCCCGGTCGGCGCCCGCGCCGCGACACCGGGCACCGTCTCCCGCGCCACCGTCGCCTGGGAGCCGCCCACTCCGGACCACGCCGAGGCGCTGGGGCTCGCCCCGGGACGTCCGACGCTGGTCCACCGCTATCGGTACGCGACCGCCGACGGGCGCGGGCTGCGGACCGCCGTGACGTCCTTCTCCGCCGTGGCGCTGACGGAGGTCGAGGAGCTGGCGCGCTATCGCGACCGCGCCGACGGCACGGCGGCCGCGCAGCTGCGGCGGGCCTACGACTGGATGCGCCGGGCCGGCCTGACCCTGCACCACCGCGACACCATCACCCGGTCCGCGAGCACGCCGTCGGTGCGGGTCACCCGCCGGGTGCACGACCAGTACGCGCGCCCGCTGGAGATCACCGACCTCGTCGTGGACGCCCGGCGGGACGCGCTCGTCTACGAGTTCACTCTGCCGGGCCGGACTGCGCGGCCCGCCACCGCCGGGGCGTCACGCCGTACGCCGCCTTGAAGCGGCGCGTGAAGTGGCTCGGGTCGGTGAACCCCCAGGCGCGGGCGACCGACGCGACGGTCCGGGTGCGCCCCACCGGGGAGACGAGGCCGGCCCGGGCCCCCTCCAGCCGCTGCTCGATGATCCACTGCTCCAGGCTCAGCCCGGCCTGCGCGCACAGGCGGTACAGGGCGCGCACGGAGATGCTGTGGGCGTGTGCGATACGGGCGGGCGTGAGGTCCGGCTCCGTCAGATGCGTGCGCGCGTAGGCGAGGACGCGCTGGAGCAGCGACTCGGCCAGCGCGGGCCGGGCGTAGGCGTCCACGCCGGCGGCCGAGGTGAGCAGCGCGCGCACCAGTTCCACGGTGGCCGAGCCGAGGGCGGCGGCGCCCGGGTCGCCGGCGAGGGTGTCGGCGTCGGCCTGGAGGCGGGCGATGTGCGCGCGGACCAGGTCGTACAGCGGACTGGCCCGCAGCCGTTCGGCGCCCCGGCGGACGATGTGCGGCGGCACGCCGAGGGCGTCGTACGGCACCTGGAGCGCCTGTGCGCCGCCGCGGCCGGACCAGGCGAAGTCGTAGGGGATCGTCAGGTCGTTGAGCATCAGCTCGCCGGGGTCCACAAGTTCCTGCCGGCCCGACTGACCGAACCGGCCCGCGGCGCGGACCTGGAGGGACAGGGAGACCATGGGCGCGCCTTCGAGACGCAGGTAGCGGGGGCTGCGGGTGACGGCCCAGCCGGACGAGCTGCTGGTGAAGAGCGCCAGCTCGCCGAAGTGCCACCGCTCCATGCGTGCGAACGCCCGCTCCCCGCCCTCCTCCATGCTGACCAGCGACGGCACGGACGCCGTGAGCAGCGCGGCCCGGAACGCCTCCACCCGCTCGCCCACCGGTAACTCGCTCGTGTCCAGCAGGATCATCCCCAGTCCTCTCCCTCCCGGCGGCACGGTGAGTCGAGGACCGGGCACCCAGGGCCGATCCGCCGACCGCGTCCGCTGCCAGTATCGGCCAGAGGTCAACGCCCTGTGCACGTCTACAGGAGCGTTCGCGACCGACACCGAGTCCAGGGGGGAACGACCGTATGACCACGCATGACGAGGAGCTGATCGAGCGGGCCAACGCCGCCGGCCGCACGCCCGTCGTCTTCGTCCACGGACTGTGGCTGCTGCCCAGCAGCTGGGACCGCTGGGCGGACCACTTCGAGCGGGCCGGGTACGCCCCGGTCTCGCTGTCCTGGCCGGACGACCCGGACACCGTCGAGGAGGCCAACCGGCACCCCGAGGTCCTCGCCGGCAAGACGGTCGGGCAGGTCGCCGACCACCTGGCGGCACTGATCGGCGGCCTCAAGCGCAGGCCGGCGGTCATCGGTCACTCGTTCGGCGGACTGCTCACGCAGATTCTCGCCGGGCGGGGCCTGTCCGCCGCGTCGGTCGCCATCGACCCGGCACCGTTCCGGGGCGTGCTGCCGCTGCCCGTGTCGTCGCTGCGCGCGGCGGCGCCGGTGCTCACCAACCCGGCGAACCGCAACCGTGCCGTGCCGCTCACGTTCGACCAGTTCCGGTACTCCTTCGCCAACGCGGTCAGCGACGAGGAGGCGCGGCAGCTGTACGAGACGTTCGCCGTGCCTGCGCCGGGAGCGCCGCTGTTCCAGGCGGCCACGGCGAACCTCAACCCGTGGACCGAGGCGAAGGTCGACACCGAGAACCCGGAGCGCGGTCCGCTGCTGATCGTCTCCGGGGAGAAGGACCACACCGTGCCCTGGGCGCTGTCGAACGCCTCCTACAAGCGCCAGCGGCGCAATCCCGGCATCACGGAGATCATCGAGATGAAGGGCCGGGGCCACGCCCTGACCATCGACCACGGCTGGCAGGAGGTCGCGGACACGGCGCTGACGTTCGTACGGCGTTTCGTCTGATCGTCTGCCGCCGCCCCCGCCGACCCCCGCCGACCCCCGCCGAGAGGATGCACATGAGTACGTTCACCACGTCCGACGGGACCGAGATCTACTACAAGGACTGGGGCGAGGGGCAGCCCGTGGTCTTCAGCCACGGCTGGCCCCTCAACGCCGACGCGTGGGACGGGCAGGCCCGCCTGGTCGCCGAGCACGGCTTCCGCGCGATCGCGCACGACCGCCGCGGGCACGGCCGCTCGGGCCAGCCGTGGCAGGGCAACCACATGGACCGGTACGCCGACGACCTGGCCGAGCTGATCGAGTCGCTGAACCTGAACGACGCGGTCCTGGTGGGCCATTCGACCGGCGGCGGCGAGGTGGTCCGCTACATCGGGCGGCACGGGACCGCGCGGGTCGCCAAGGCCGTGCTGCTGGGCGCGGTGCCGCCGCTGATGCTGCGGACGGAGGCCAACCCGGAGGGCACCCCGAGGGACGTCTTCGACGGGATCCGCGCGGCCGTGGCGGCGGACCGCTCGCAGTTCTACTGGGAGCTGAGCGAGAGTTTCTACGGCTTCAACCGGCCCGGTGCCGCCGTCTCGGAAGGCGTGCGGCGCGCGTTCTGGCTGTGGAGCATGCAGGCCGGGCTGAAGGGCGCCCACGACTGCGTCGCCCAGTTCTCGGAGACCGACTTCACCGAGGACCTGGGGCGGATCGACGTGCCGACGCTGGTGGCGCACGGCGACGACGACCAGATCGTGCCGATCGGCGCCTCGGCCCAGCGCACCGCCCAGCTGGTCAAGGACGCGACGCTGAAGGTGTACCCGGGCGCCCCGCACGGCCTGGTGGGCGACTTCGAGAAGGCGTTCAACGACGATCTGCTGAACTTCCTGCGCGGCTGACTAGCCCGCGGGCCGGGCGGCGACGAGACGCACCCGCGGGCTGCCGTCCCGGCGCCGCCCGAACTCCGGCAGCGCGTACAGCTCCACCCGGAAGCCGGCCTCCGCGAGCGCGCGCAGCACGTCCCCGAAGCGGACCGCGCGGTAGTACATGACGAACGGCGGCCGCCACAGGGCGTTGCGCACCCGCATCACCGTGTCGAAGCCGAGCAGCATCCCGTGGCCGAGCGAGCCCGGGCGGGGCGGGGCGACCAGCGGGAAGGCGAAGCAGCCGCCCGGCCGCAGCACGGAGCGGACCTGCGCGAACAGCCCGGGCACCTCGCGCGGCAGGAAGTGCCCGAAGGCCCCGAAGCTGACCACCAGGTCGAAGGCGGGCGCGAAGGGCAGGGCGCGGGCGTCGGCGCGGACGAAGGAGACCGGCGGCCCCGCCGGCCGGACCCGCTGCCGGGCCACGTCGAGCATGCCCGCGCTGAAGTCGACGCCGGTGACGTGCTCCCGGCACACCCCGGCCAGCACACCGATGCCCGCGCCGGTGCCGCAGCACAGGTCGAGCCCGGCGTCGAAGGGTCCCATGCGCCGCAGTGCCGACCCGACGGCGTCGAGCACGGCGTCGGGCGTCCGGAAGGGCGTGTGGTCGAACTTCGGCGCGAGGAGGTCGTAGCCGCGTTCGACGGACGACAGCGCCTGGACGGCGAGTTCGCGCAGACTGGGGCCTTCGGGGCTGAACATCGACTCAGCCTAGGCCAGTGCGCTGTGTTTGGATGTCTGCCATGACGTCCGCCGAGCACGACCGGCTGATGCGGGTCAACCAGGCCAACTGGGACGCCCGTACGCCCGTCCACCTCGCCAGCCGGTTCTACGGTCTCGACCAGGACCTCGATCCCGAGCGCTGGTTCGCGCCCTTCGAGTGGGAGGACCTCGGCGATCTCGCCGGCCGTGACGTGCTGCACCTGCAGTGCCATCTCGGCACGGAGACGATCGCGTTCGCCCGGCGCGGGGCCCGGGCCGTCGGCCTCGACTTCTCCCCGGCGTCCGTGGCCGCCGCGAACGGCATCGCGGAGCGGGCCGGAGCCGACGTGACGTACGTCCGGGCGAACGTGTACGACGCCGTGGAGGCCCTGGACGGGCGGCGGTTCGACGTCGTGTACACCGGCAAGGGCGCGCTGTGCTACCTGCCCGACCTGGACCGGTGGGCGCGGACCGTCGGGCGGCTGCTGCGGCCGGGCGGCCGGTTGTACGTCGTCGAGTTCCACCCCCTGCTCAACTCCCTCGGCCCGAAACCCGCTCCGGGCGAGGGGCCCGAACTGCTGCTGCGCCACGACTACCTGGGCGGCGGCGGTCCGGTGCACCGGGACGCGACCCACACGTACACGGACGGCCCGGCCGTCGAGGGCGCCACGGACAGTTACGAGTGGATGCACGGGATCGGAGAGGTCGTCAACGCGTTGACCGGAGCGGGACTGGCCGTGCGGCGACTGCGCGAGAGCGACGAACTTCCCTGGCCGCGCTGGCCCCGGATGGTCCGTACGGAGTACGGCTGGTGGCGGCTGCCCGAGCCGCGGATCCCCCTGCTGTACGGCCTCCTGGCCACGCGCTGAAACCCGTTCCCCTCGCCCGGCGCGTCGTCGGGTGATAGCCTGGAGACAGCACTCGTGTACGCCCCTGTCTGTGGGCGCCGGTGCGATTCTGCATTTCGCTCTCTCCTTTCCAGCATCCTGACGTGCTCTGTCGTAGCCGAGGTGCTGTTCCCCGCCGCCGGAGGCGTGCCCCAGGCCCCTCCCCTCGCGGCCCTCTCCCCTTCCCTTCGCATGTCCCACGCCTGCCGTCCGTGAAAGGACACCCCACCATGACCACCACACTCGACACCCCGCCCGTCCAGCAGCACACCGAGCCCCGGACCGCCCTCGGCGTCCTCGACATCGACCCGGGCGGGAAGGGGCACCTGCGCGCCGAGGACGGTCTGCCCACGCCCGCCGACCCGGCCGTCTCCCCCGCCCTGATCCGCCGTCACGGCCTGCGCAAGGGCGACCTCGTCGAGGGCCACCTCGGCGACCGGCGCGGCCTCTCCGACGTCGCACGGGTCGACGGCCGTGCGTCCGCGGACCTGCGCGGCCGCCGGCACTTCCAGGACCTGACGCCGCTGCACCCGCACGAGCGGCTGCGCCTGGAGCACCCGGCCGCCGGGCTCGCCGGGCGGGTCGTCGACCTGATCGCGCCGCTCGGCAAGGGCCAGCGCGGGCTCCTCGTGGCCCCGCCCAAGACCGGCAAGACCGTCCTCCTCCAGCAGCTCGCGGCGGCCGTCACCGGCAACCACCCCGAGTGCCGGCTGATGATGCTGCTGCTCGACGAGCGGCCCGAGGAGGTCACCGACATGCTGCGCTGTGTGCGGGGCGAGGTGTACGCCTCGACCTTCGACCGCAGCGCCAAGCAGCACATCGCGCTCGCCGACCTCGTGATCGAGCGGGCCAAGCGGCGCGTCGAGGCCGGCGAGGACGTCGTCCTGCTCCTCGACTCGCTGACCCGGCTGTGCCGGGCACACAACAACGCGGCCGCTTCCGGGGGCCGCATCCTCACCGGAGGCGTCGACTCGTCCGCGCTGACCGGCCCCAAGCGGTTCTTCGGCGCCGCCCGGTCCGCCGAGGAGGGCGGTTCCCTCACCATCCTCGCCACCGCCCTGGTGGAGACCGGCTCCCGGGCCGACGACTTCTACTTCGAGGAGCTGAAGAGCACCGGCAACATGGAGCTCCGCCTGAGCCGCGAACCGGCCTCCCGCCGCCTGTTCCCCGCCGTCGACATCACACCCTCCGGCACCCGGCGCGAGGAACTCCTGCTGACGCGAGGCGAGTTGGCCGCCATGCACGGCCTGCGGCGCGTGCTGCAGGGCCGGGACGGGCAGGACGGTCTGGAGACCCTCCTGGAACGGATGCGCGAGACACCGGACAACGCGACGTTCCTGCGGCGCATCCAGCCGACACTGCCCGCGGACTGACGGACGCACCCGAACGGCCCTGCCGCCCTGGCGGATCCAGCCGAGTGCGAGGCCGTCCGTGCGGCATCCGGGTGCTCGCGCGGCGTCTGCGGCCCGGTCGTCGCCGTACGGAGCACAACCGTTTCTACGTTGATCATATGATCATCGGATTCTCTTCCCGGGCTGTCGTCTCAGCCGGTGCGCTCTGCGCGGCGGGCCTCCTGGCCCTGGTGCCCGCCGCTGCGGCCGACCCCGGCGGGGCGGAGCCCAGTGCCCCGACCCGGCCCAGGGCGGCGGCCCCGCACCCCTCGCTGCTGCACCGCCCCGGCGTCCAGGTCCGCCCGCGCGCCGGGGCGCCCCGCGTCCCGGCGGTCTCCGCCCTGTCCTGGCTGGTCGCCGACGCCCGCACCGGCGAGGTGCTCGCCGCCCGCGACGCGCACCGCAGGCTGCCCCCGGCCAGCACCCTGAAGACCCTGTTCGCCCTCACGGTGCTGCCGTCACTGCCCGCGGGCATCCGGCACACGGTCCGCGCGGAGGAACTCCGGGGCATCGGCGCGGGCAGCAGCCTGGTCGGAGTCGCCGAGGGCCGTACGTACCGGGTCGCCGACCTGTGGCGCGGGGTCTTCCTCAACTCGGGCAACGACGCCGTGCGCGTCCTGGCCGAACTCAACGGCGGCTGGCGGGCCACCGCCGAGCGGATGCAGGCCAAGGCCCGGTCGCTGGGCGCCCTCGACACCCGCGTGGTGTCACCGGACGGCTACGACGCCCCGGGCCAGGTGTCGTCGGCCTTCGACCTGGCCGTCTTCGGCGCCGTGGGGCTGCGCAACCCCGACTTCGCCCGGTACTGCGCCACGGTCGAGGCCAGGTTCCCGGGCGGCGGCGGCTGGTCGTACCCGATCCGCAACACCAACCGGCTGCTGAGCGGCGCCCGGGGCGTGGAGCCGTACCCGGGGCTGATCGGCATCAAGAACGGCTACACCAGCAAGGCGGGCAGCACGCTCGTCGCGGCGGCGCGCCGGGACGGGCGCACCCTGGTCGTGACGGTGATGAACCCTCAGGAGGGCGGCGGCTCGGCCGTGTACGAGGAGGCCCGCTCCCTGCTCGACTGGGGGTTCAGGTCGGCCGGGCGGGTCGAGGCGGTGGGCTCGCTCGCGGCGTCGCGCCCTCCCGAGCGGCCGGAGACGACGACGCCGCCCGCGGTCGCCGCGGCCGTCCCCGAGGAGCCCGGGTCCGTCTGGACGGAGGCGGGGCTGATCGCGGGTGCGGCCGGGCTGGGTGCGTCGGTCGTGGTGCTGGTGCTGCGGCTTCCGGTCCGCCGGCCCGGGCGGAGCTGACCGGCCGGCAGCCACAGCAGCAGGCCCAGGGTGATCCAGGCGTAGGTGTTGCTGCCCAGGAACCCGTCGACGCCGGACGCGTCGTCGAACCACAGCCACACCACGCTGGTGCACAGCACGGCGTACAGGGCCCCCGCGATCCGGAGGTGCCCCGTGCGGAGCAGGACGGCGAAGGACGGCAGCAGCCACACCAGATGGTGGACCCAGGTGATCGGGCTGACGAGGCAGGCGGCGAGCCCGGTCAGGGCGAACGCGGCCGTCCAGTCCCCCGCCAGGGCCGCCCGGCGGGTTCGCAGGGCCCACACGCCGAGGATCAGCAGGACCGCCACCGCCCACACGGCCCGGTCCGGTTCGCCCAGCCGGGCCAGGATGCCCTGCACCGACTGGTTCGAGACATAGCCGAGGCGTCCCACGCGGTCGGTGTCCCACAGCGCCTCGGTCCAGTAGAAGCGCGAGGCGTCCGGGTCCACCCAGGCGGCGAGGGCGGTGGCCCCGAGGGCGACGGCCGTGGCGACCGCCGCCGCGCGGCGGCGTCCGGCCACCAGCAGCAGTCCGATGAACAGCGCCGGAGTGAGCTTGATCGCGGCGGCGAGCCCGATGCCGACGCCGGCCAGACGTGCGCGCCCGGTGGCGAGCAGCGTCGCGTCGGTGAGGACGAGGGCGAGGAGCAGCAGGTTCACCTGGCCGAAGCTGAAGGTGTCGCGGAGCGGCTCGAACAGGGCGAGCAGGCAGGCGGTCAGGGCCCAGCCGTACCAGCCGAGGCGATGCCGGTCCGGCCCGGCGAGCAGGCGCAGGACCACGGCGAGGGCCGCCAGGTTGAGCAGCAGGGCGGCGGCGATCGCGGTCCGCAGGTCCAGCAGGGCCATCGGCAGCATGGCGACCGCGGCGAACGGCGGATAGGTGAAGCCGTAGGTCGTGCCCGGCACGCGGTAGTCGTAGATCCGGCCGCCGTGGTGGACCCAGGTGTCGATGCTGCCGTAGTAGACGCGCAGGTCGAACCAGTCGCGCAGCAGGGGGACGGTCGCGGTGAAGACGGTCACCGCCGTGGCGAGGCCGAGCACCAGCAGCAGCCGTCCCCGGTCGGTGCGCGGCAGGGCCGGGGTCATGCCGCGCGTCCCAGGGCCGGGGCGAGTTCCGCCTGGTGGGCCTGCCACAGCACGACGACCGCGAGGGCGCCGCCGGAGACGGCCAGCACGAGTTGGCCGGTGTCCGCGGGCCCGCCGCTGGGCAGGACGCACAGCGCGAGCACGCCGGTCACGGCGGCCATGCGGTGGCGTACGGAGGTGCTGGGCGCGGCGGCGGCGATGAGGAACAGGCCCCACAGGGCGTACCAGGGGCGGATCGCCGGGCCGAGGGCGGCCACCGCCGCGAGGCTCAGGCCCAGGGCGTACACCGGCCGTGGGCGCAGCCGCAGCCAGATCAGCGCGATCGCGACCACGGCCGCGAGGATGCCCAGCGCGTGCCAGGCGGGGACCGCGAGCGGCGCGAGGTCGCTGCCGAGGTGTTCCAGCAGGGCGCGGGTGGCGCGGCCGAGCAGGGTGGTCAGGGCCCAGTTCTGGGGTGACACGGGGGTGTTGAGGGCGCTGATCCAGCCGTAGCCGGTGCCGGCCGCGGCCGTGGCGGCGACGGTCGTCCCGGCGGCCGCGACGGTGGTGGTCACGAGGGCCTTCGCCGGGCTGCGGCCCGCGCGGACCTGGAGGACGACGACGGCGGCCAGTCCGAGGGCGGCGGGCGCCTTGACCAGGGCGGCCAGCGTGACGAGGACGGCGCCGAGGACCGGCCACCGGCCGAGCGCCGCCACCAGACCGACGCCCAGCAGGCCCAGCATGACGGCGTCGTTGTGGGCGCCCGCGACCAGGTGCAGCAGGACGAGCGGGTTGAGGGCGCCCAGCCACAGGGCGGCGGAGGGGTCGGCGCCGCTGTGCCGGGCGAGGCGGGGCAGCGCGGCCGCCATGAGTCCGACGCCGGCGAGCGCGACGAGCCGCATCCCGAGGAGTCCGGCGGGCAGTTCACCGCGGGTCAGTCCGGACAGGGCCGCCGCGACGGCGAGGAACACCGGGCCGTACGGGGCGCCGGTGTGCCGCCACAGCGGGGCGACCTCGTCGGCGAGCGGGCCGCCGAGCCGGGACGGCCCGTGCGCGTACACGTCCATGTGCGCCTCGACCATCGCCCCCTGGGCGAGGTAGCTGTAGACGTCCCGGCTGAACAGCGGCGGGGCCAGCAGCAGCGGCGCGGCCCAGACGGCGAGGACGAGCAGCAGGGCGCGGGGAGCGGGTGGCCGCGGGCCGCGCACCAGCCGGCCGAGCAGCGCCCAGGCCGCGATCAGCAGGACGACGCCGAAGTAGACGCCGACCAGTCCGAGGGCGGCGCGAGCGGAGGCCGGGTGGAGGAGGTCCCGTACGGGGAGCGCTCCGGCCGTCTCACCGCCCAGCGCGAGGCAGGCGGTGCCGGCCAGACCGAGTATCTGGCAGCGGCGGAGATCGACGGGGAAAGCCATGGCCAACACTCGGGCAGAGTGTCAACGTGGGGTGGCGGGGAGTTGACGCGGTGCCCTCCGGGGGGAGGCAGAGGTGTGACCGGCCGGTGATCAGGCTGCGTGCCGTGTGCCGGGTGCGGTGGTACGCGGGGTGCGGGCGCGTCGTGGCCGGTCGCGCGGTTCGCCGCGCCCCTTGGGGCGTTCAGAACACCGAGAGACCCGTCAGCGTCGTGAATCTGTCCAGGGCCGCCACTCCGGCCACCGAGTTGCCCCGTTCGTCCAGGCCCGGGCTCCACACGCACAGCGTGCAGCGGCCCGGGACGACCGCGATGATGCCGCCGCCCACCCCGCTCTTGCCGGGCAGGCCCACGCGGTAGGCGAAGTCCCCTGCCGCGTCGTACGTGCCGCAGGTCAGCATGATCGCGTTGATCTGCTTGGCCTGGCTGCGGGTGAGGAGGCGGGTGCCGTCGGCGCGTATGCCGTGCCGGGCGAGGAAGGTCGTGGCGAGGGCGAGGTCGGCGCAGGACGCCGTGACGGAGCACTGGCGGAAGTACTGGTCGAGCAGGACCGGCACCGGATTGTCGATGTTGCCGTACGACGCCATGAAGTGGCCGAGCGCGGCGTTCCTGTCGCCGTGGGCGGACTCGGAGGCGGCGACCTCCTTGTCGAAGGTCAGCTCCGGGTTGCCGCTCTCCGCGCGCAGGAATCCCAGCAGTTCCCCCGACGCGTCGCCGGTCCGGGTGTGCAGCCGGTCGGTGACGACGAGGGCGCCCGCGTTGATGAACGGGTTGCGCGGGATGCCGTTCTCGTACTCCAGCTGGACCAGGGAGTTGAAGGGGTTGCCGGAGGGCTCGCGGCCGACGTGTTCCCACAGGGCGTCGCCCTCGCGGGCGAGGTCCAGGGCGAGGGTGAAGACCTTGGTGATGGACTGGGCGGAGAACGGCTGCCGCCAGTCCCCCACCCCGTACACGGTGCCGTCGGGTTCGGCGACGGCCATGCCGAAGCTGCGCGGGTCGCAGGCCGCGAGCGCCGGGATGTAGTCGGCGGGCCGGCCGCGGCCGGGCGTCCGCTCGATCTCCTCCGCGATGCGCTCCAGGACCGGCTGGAAGCTCGTCGACGACGTCATGATCCCGATTGTCCCTCCGTGCCGGTCCCGGTGCGCGCGTACGTCAGGCCGCCGGGGCCGGGCCGCTGCCCGCCAGGACCTCGGGGCGCAGGAGACCGGCGAGGGTCTCGGCGGGGAGCAGGCCCTTCTCCAGGACGAGTTCGGCCACGCCCCGGCCGGTGGCGAGGGCCTCCTTGGCGATGTCGGTGGCGGCCGTGTAGCCGATGTGCGGGTTGAGGGCGGTGACCAGGCCGATGGAGTTCTCGACCGTCGCGCGCAGGGCCTCGGTGTTGGCGGTGATGCCGGAGACGCAGCGCTCGGCGAGCGTGAGGCAGGCGGCGCGCAGGTGCGTGATCGACTCCGACAGGGAGTGCAGGATGATCGGCTCGAACGCGTTCAGCTGGAGCTGTCCGGCCTCGGCGGCCATGGTGATGGTGACGTCGTTGCCGATCACCTCGAAGGCGACCTGGTTGACGACCTCCGGGATCACCGGGTTGACCTTGCCGGGCATGATGGACGAACCCGCCTGTACGGGCGGCAGGTTGATCTCGCCCAGGCCGGCCCGCGGACCGGAGGACAGCAGCCGCAGGTCGTTGCAGCTCTTGGAGAGCTTGACGGCGATGCGCTTGAGCACGCCGGACATCTGGACGAAGGCGCCGCAGTCCTGGGTCGCCTCGACCAGGTTGGCCGCCGTCACGAGGGGCAGGCCGGTGATGGCCGCGAGGTGGCGGCGGGCCGACTCGGCGTAGCCGGCGGGGGCGTTGAGGCCGGTGCCGATGGCCGTGGCGCCGAGGTTGATCTCATGGATCAACTCGACGGCCTCGGCAAGGCGGGACCGGTCCTCGTCCAGCATGACCGCGTACGCGGAGAACTCCTGACCGAGCGTCATCGGCACCGCGTCCTGCAACTGTGTACGGCCCATCTTGAGCACGTCACGGAACTCGACGGCCTTCCGGGCGAACGCGTCCTGGAGCACGGACATCGCGGTGAGCAACCCGCGGACCGCGAACACCGTCGCGATCTTGACGGCGGTCGGGTAGACGTCGTTGGTGGACTGGCCGAGGTTGACGTCCTCGTTGGGGTGCAGGTGCCGGTACTCGCCCTTGGCGTGGCCCAGCAGTTCCAGCGCCCGGTTCGCCACGACCTCGTTGGCGTTCATGTTGGTGGAGGTGCCCGCCCCGCCCTGGACGACGTCGACGACGAACTGGTCGTGCAGCTTGCCGTCGCGGATCTCCCGGCAGGCCGCGACGATGGCGGCGGCCTTCTTCGGATCGAGCAGCCCGAGTTCCTCGTTGGCGAGGGCGGCGGCCTCCTTGACGGCCGCCAGGGCGTCGATCAGGTGCGGATAGGCGGAGATGGGCATACCCGTGATCGGAAAGTTCTCCGTGGCCCTCAGGGTGTGCACACCCCAGTAGGCGTCGGCGGGAACGTCACGGTCACCGAGCAGGTCGTGTTCGGAGCGGGTGGCGACGGTCATGACGGTGAGGGGCCTCTTTCTGCGTGGAACTGAGGGTGGGTGCGCGCCCTTCAGGGGCGCGGGGAACTGCGCGACCGGCCACATGCGGCCCGCAGCCGCCGGACGGGAGAACGCGGCACGTCGTCAGGCGTGGGCGGCACCGGCGACCGGCTCCAGCGAGCGAACGGGCCGCACCCGCCCGACCTCCCGCCCGCCCCCGAGCAGCGGCTCGCCCGCGAACTCGGTGAGCAGCTCCGGGTCCACGCCCGCCCGGGCCAACGCGGCGGCAGCCACCGGCACCCGCGCCCGGTTCGCCCCGTCCGCGATCTTCACCGCGACGGCCCGCCCGTCCGGCAGCGCGGCGACCTGCACGCCCTCGAACCCGTCCTTGGTGAGCAGCCCCGGCACGGCCCGCATCAGCGCGGCCACGTCCCGGCCGGAGCCGGACGCCATCTCGGCGTGCTCGCGCATCGCGTCGGCGACCCGGGCCTCGGGCGTGCCCGGCGCGGCGGTGGTGATGCGGGCGGCGGCGCGGGCGAGGCCGTGCAGGGAGATGGAGAACAGGGGCGCGCCGCAGCCGTCGACGGTCACGCCGGCGATGCGCTGCCCGGTCAGGTCCTCGACGATCTCGGCGATCGCCTGCTGGAGGGGGTGGGCCGGGTCGAGGTAGTTCTCCAGCGGCCAGCCGTTGAGGGTGCAGGTGTAGAGCATGGCCGCGTGCTTGCCGGAGCAGTTCTGGGCGAGCCGGGAGGGCAGCCGGTTCTCGCGCACCCAGGCGTCCCGGACGACCGGGTCGAACGGCAGGTCGGGGACGTTGCGCAGGTGGTCCTCGGTGAGTCCGGCGAGTTCGAGGATGCGCCGGGTGCCGGCGAGGTGGCGTTCCTCGCCGGAGTGGCTGGCCGCGGTCAGGGACAGCAGCTCGCCGTGGAGCGGGAGCCCGGCCCGGGCCATGGCCACGGCCTGGACGGGCTTGAGCGCGGAGCGCGGGTAGAAGGCGGCCTCGATGTCTCCGATCTGGAGCTGGACCTCTCCCTCGGCGCCGAGGACGACGACGGAGCCGTAGTGGATGCCTTCGACGATTCCGCCGCGTATGAGGTGGGCGACGGGGGCGTGGACGGGTTCACGGACCAGGGGTGCGTCCGCGAGGGAACTGCTGTACATCACTGCCTGCTTCTGGAGCGGCGCGTCGGTCACGCGTCGGCTCCGGTCGTGGACTTGCGGGCGATTCGGCCGCGGATGGCGAACCACCCGGCGACCAGGGCCCCGACGATCAGCGGCAGGCACAGCACGGTGGTGCGTCCCGCGCCGCCGTCGGCGTACATGAGGACCAGGACGGAGGCGAGGAACGCCAGCGTCACGATCTCGGTCCAGGGGGAGCCCGGCAGTCGGTAGCCGGGGCGGGAGAGCTCGCCCTTCTGGGTCTTCTGCCAGAAGAGGAGGTGACAGATCATGATCATGCCCCAGGTGGCGAGGATGCCGATCGCGGCGAAGTTCAGCACGATCTCGAACGCCTCGGCGGGCACGACGAAGTTGAGGCCGACGCCCAGCACGCAGACGCCACTGGTGAGCAGGATGCCGCCGTAGGGGACCTGGCTGCGGCTCATCACGGAGGTGAACCTGGGCGCGGATCCGGCCATGGCCATGGAGCGCAGGATGCGGCCGGTGGAGTACAGGCCGGAGTTGAGGGAGGACATCGCGGCGGTGAGGACGACGAGGTTCATCACGCCGCCCGCTGCCGGGACGCCGATGTTGGACAGGACCGTGACGAAGGGGCTCTCGCCGGCCGTGTACTTGTTCCAGGGCAGCAGCATCGACAGCAGGACGACCGAGCCGACGTAGAACAGGCCGACGCGCCACATGATCGAGTTGATCGCCTTGGGCATGATCTTCTCGGGGTTCTCGGTCTCGCCGGCCGCGACGCCGACCAGCTCGACGGAGGCGTAGGCGAAGACGACGCCCTGGATGATCAGCAGCATGGGCAGCAGGCCGTGCGGGAAGACGCCGCCGTTGTCACTGATCAGGGCCGGGCCGGGGCTGTGGCCGTCGACGGGGTGCTGGGTGACCAGCAGGAAGATGCCGATGCACATGAAGACGACGAGCGCGCCGACCTTGATGATCGCGAACCAGAACTCCAGCTCGCCGAAGATCTTCACCGAGATCAGGTTCACGGTGAGCACGACCGCCAGCGCGATCAGCGCGATCACCCACTGCGGGATGTCGGAGAACATGCCCCAGTAGTGGGTGTAGGTGGCCACCGCGGTGATGTCGGCGATGCCGGTGGTCGCCCAGTTGAGGAAGTACATCCAGCCGGCGGTGTAGGCGCCCTTCTCCCCCATGAACTCGCGGGCGTAGGACACGAAGGCGCCGGAGGAGGGGCGGTAGAGCACGAGTTCGCCGAGTGCGCGCACGACGAGGAAGGCGAACAGGCCGCAGACCGCGTAGGCGATGAAGAGGGAGGGGCCGGCGTCGGCGAGGCGGCCGCCGGCGCCGAGGAAGAGGCCGGTGCCGATGGCTCCGCCGATGGCGATCATGTTGACGTGCCGGGACTTCAGGGACTTGCTGTAGCCCGCGTCTCCGGCGTCGACATGGCCGGAACGTTTCTGCACGCCGTCGTGCAGGGACTGCTCACTCACGCCTCGGGTCCGCCTTCCATGGGGGTTTCCGTGCTGGTGTCCGCGCGCGGGGAGCGCACGATGTCGGTGAGGGTCGTCTCGACGCGGTCGAGATGGTGGGCCATGGCCTCCACCGCGTCGTTCTCGGAACCGTCGATCAGGGCCTCGACGATCGCCCGGTGCTCGCGGTTGGACTGCTCGCGGCGGCCGCCGAGCTCGTTGAGGAAGGCCGACTGGCGGGCCAGCGCGTCCCGGATCTCCTCGATGACCCGGCGGAACACCGGGTTCTGTGCGGCCTCGGCCACGGCGAGGTGGAACAGCGTGTCCATCGCGACCCACGCGGTGGTGTCCGTCTCCCGCTCCATCCGGTCCAGCAGGTGGGACAGGTGGTCGAGGTTCTCCGGGGTGCGGCGCCGCGCCGCGTACCCGGCGACCGGGATCTCGACGTGGCGGCGCACTTCCAGCAGGTCGCTGGCCGCGTAGTCGCCGAAGGTGGGGTCCTCGACGGTGCTGGCGACGACGAAGGTGCCCTTGCCGGTCCTGGAGACGGTCAGGCCCATGGTCTGCAGGGCCCGCAGCGCCTCGCGCAGCACGGGCCGGGAGACCTCCAGGGTGCGGCACAGCTCCGCCTCGGAGGGGAGCTTGTCGCCGATGGCGTACTCGCCCCGTTCGATGGCACCGCGCAGGTGCGCCAGCACCGCTTCCATGGCACTGACGCGCCGCACGGGCTGTCCGGCTGTCCGGCTGTCTGACAGGTTCACGGGAGAGATACTCCGGGCGACGGGAGGCGCCTGTCAAGGGGTCGCCCCCAAGGGGAGCGGGGAACCGCGCGACGGGCCACGAGGGCGCCGCGGACAGCCGGCGGCGCCTCCCGGCAGACCGCTCAGCTGTGCAGCACACCCGCTCCGAGCAGCCCGAACAGCAGCACTCCCACCACGATCCGGTAGATCACGAAGGCGTTGAAGGAGTGCTTGGCGACGAACTTCAGCAGCCAGGCGATGGAGGCGTACGCCACGACGAACGAGACGGCCGTGCCCACGGCGAGCGGGGCGGCGCCCACCCCCGTGCCCAGGGCGTCCTTGAGCTCGTAGAGGCCGGCACCGGTGAGCGCGGGGATGCCGAGGAAGAAGGAGAGCCGGGTGGCGGCGACCCGGTCGAGGTCGAGGATGAGCGCCGTGGACATCGTGGCGCCGGAGCGGGAGAAGCCGGGGAAGAGCAAGGCGAGGATCTGGGAGCTGCCGACGAGCATGGCGTCCTTGAAGGAGGTGTCGTCCTCGCCGCGCTTGTGCCGGCCCATCTGGTCCGCCGCCCACATCACGCCGCTGCCGACGATCAGGGAGCCGGCCACCACCCACAGCGAGGCGAGCGGGCCCTCGATGAGCGGCTTGGCGGCGAGTCCCACGGCCACGATGGGGATCGTCGCGCAGATGACCCACCAGGCGAACTTGTAGTCGTGGTGGTAGCGCTCCTCGCGGTGGCGCAGGCCGCGCCCCCAGGCCGAGACGATCCGCACGATGTCCTTGAAGAAGTACACGAGCACCGCGGCGATCGCGCCGACCTGGATGACGGCCGAGAACCCGACCACGGCGCTGTCGTCGACCGGGATGCCCATGAGCCCCTCGGCGATCTTCAGATGGCCGGTGGAGGAGACGGGCAGGAACTCGGTCACCCCCTCGACGGCTCCGAGGACGACGGCCTGACCGACGCTGATGACGCTCATGGGATCCAGTTCTGCTCGGGGGTTGGAGCGGAGGGGACCGTCTTACTACACCCGGACGAGAACGGATTTCATGGACGCGTCTCACCTACCCGCCAGCGCCGCCCCCGCGAAGGCCGCGGCCAGACCGGCCGTCACGCTGACCGCGATGTTGAGGGCGGCCTGGAGACGTGCCCCGGTCTCCGCCAGCCGCAGCGTCTCGTAGGAGAACGTCGAGTACGTCGTCAGGGCCCCGCACAGGCCGGTGCCGAGCAGCAGCTGGACCTGGGTGGCGGCGCCGGTGAGCAGCCCGAGGACCAGGCAGCCGGTGACGTTCACCGTGAAGGTGCCCCAGGGGAAGACCGGGTCGTGCCGGGACTGGACCGCCCGGTCGGTGAGGTAGCGGAGCGGGGCGCCGACCATCGCGCCGCCGACGACCAGCAGCCAGTTCACAACGACTTCTTACCCTTCCTGCCCGTTTTGCCGGGATCGTCGTCCCGGCCGGTGTACCTGATGACCTCGCACTCGTCGAGGGTCACCAGCCCCTCGGTCACCAGCTCGTCGAGCTGCGGGAGGAACGCCCGGACGCGCGGCTCGGTGTCGACGATCACGACGGCGACCGGCAGGTCCTCGCTCAGCGACAGCAGCCGTGAGGTGTGGATCAGGGAGGAGGCGCCGAAGCCCTCGACGCCCCGGAAGACGCTGGCGCCCGCGAGGCCCGCCGCGTGGGCCCGGTGGACGATCTCCGAGGAGAGCGGCTTGTGGTGCCAGGTGTCGTTCTCACCGACGAGGACGGTCAGGCGCAGGGCCCTGCCGGTCAGCCGTGTCATGGCTGCCTCCACTTCAGGACGCGACGGGTCGACCAGGCCGCGAGCCACACCGCCGTGAGCGCCGCGAGCGGGGTCGCGGCGAGGTAGGTCAGGCCGGTGCGGACGTGGCCGCCGCCGGCCAGCTTCTGGATGTCGACGGCGTAGGTCGAGAAGGTGGTGAAACCCCCGAGGACGCCGGTGCCGAAGAACGGGCGCACCAGGCGGTGCGCGGCCCTGAACTCGGTGATGACCACCATGAAGACGCCGATCACGGCGCAGCCGACGACGTTGACCCCGAGGGTCGTCCAGGGGAAGCCGCCCGGGTGCGGGGGCCACCACAGGGACGCCGCGTAGCGGGCCGCGGCCCCCACTCCCCCGCCGAGCGCCACGACCGTGACGACGGGCCCCTGGGCGTGCCAGAAGGGCGGACGCGGAGGGGAGTCCGGAACGCGGAGGCTCTCGGGGGTGGTCATGGTGGTGCGTCTCCTACTCGCCGGCGCCCGGGATCGTGCGGGCGCGTGCCGTCGCAAGTAGGGACCGTTGGCGGCGTCCTTGCCGCGGTTCGGGTACGGCGGGCCCCACCGCCGCGCCGCGAGCGTCGTCGCGGCCAGGCGTTCAGGTTAACCCCCGGGGCGGACCGGGGTCATGTCGGGGAGGGCGGCTCGCAGACCGCCACGCCCGGCTCCCACAGGCTGCCCAGGACGAGGTGGCCGCCCGCCTCGCAGACGCTGGTCACCATGCGGTAGCCGGAGTGGCCGCGGGCGAGGTGGTGGACGACGCGGCCCTCGTCGTCGAAGGCCATGACGGCGATCGTGCCGGTGGGGCGGAACGGGGCGCGGACGGCCACGCGGGCGGCGGCGCGACGGACCGCGGGGCCGGTGCGGTGGAGCAGGTCGAGGGGCGGGACGCGGGGCCCGGCCAGCGCGACCCAGACCGGTCCGTCGGGGCCGCCGCGCCAGAGATTGTCGGGCATGCCCGGCAGGTTCTCGGCGAAGGGCTCGCTCCGTCCGGCCCCCGGCCCGGTGAGCCGGAGACGGGTGAGCCGGCGGGCGCCGGTCTCGGCGACGACGAGGAAGGACTCGTCCGCGCCGGCGGCGAGCCCGTTGGCGAACTGCAGACCGTCGAGCACCACCTCGGGGGTGTCGGCGCCGGGGGCCAGGCGCAGCAGCCGTCCCGAGCCGGTGTGCTCGACGATGTCGCCGATCCAGTGCTCCAGGGGGTGGTGGCGGCTGGAGACGGTGAAGTAGACGCTGCCGTCGGAGAGGGCGACCGCGTTGCTGCAGAACCGCAGCCGCTCCCCCGCCACCGAGTCGGCGAGGACGCGGACCGTGCCGTCGCCGGTGTCGACGCGCAGCAGTCCGCGTTCGGCGTCGCAGACCAACAGGTCGCCGTCCGGGAGGAGTTCGAGGCCGAGCGGCCTGCCGCCGGTCTCGGCGACCGGCTCGGCACGGGCGGTGACCGGATCGGCCAGGCCGTCCAGCCGCAGGATGCGGCCGTCCGCCAGGCCGGTCAGCACGCGTCCGTGCGGGTCGGCGACCACGTCCTCGGGGCCGTGGCCCACCGCGACGTAGTGGCGTGGGACGAGTGCCGTGGGACGGTCCATTGCGCGCGTGTCCTTCACCGTGGGGGAGATTCCGCCGTACCGGGTCGCCTACCAGCCCTTCTCAAACATCCGGGCGACCTCGGCGATCCGCATCTCGTCGCGGTGGTAGCGCACGCGGCCGGCGGACCGGCTGGTGCGCACCATGCCGGTGGCTTCGAGCAGCCGGAGGTGGGTGATCGCGACCGGGCGCGGCAGCGTGAACCGTTCGGCGACGGCGTCCGCGGTGACCCCGTCGGCGGCGGGGCCGGGTTCCTTCAGCCAGGCCAGGATGCGCAGGCGCGTCTCGTCCGTGGGAGTCCTCAGCATGTCGTGCCCCTGCCTCGCGGCTTCGTCCTCTCACCGCGTCTTCCCACTGTGGCGCAGTCGAAGCCGCCGCGTACGGCAGTTCCGTGTCGTTGACCGATACGGAACTGCCGTACGCCACAAAGGAGTTCGACCAGGGGCGGGTCAGCGGTGGCGGAACCAGGACATCGATGACAGGGCCCGGTCGTCGTAGCCGAACAGCGCCTGGTTCTCCCAGGCGTTGCCGGAGGAGGCGTCGGTCGGGTCCCAGCCGTTGCCGTTCACCGCGGTCCAGGTCGCCTCCCAGTAGAAGATGCCGAGGCCGCGGCCGTTCGGGACGGCCTCCACGATGCTCATCATGTCGTTCATCCACCGGGTCTGGCCGGACACGCTCGCCGGGTAGCCGGAGACCAGCTCGTCACTGGTGTCGATGATGTTCTCGTGGGAGTCCTCACTGTCGAGGCGGAACGGGTAGGCGGTCTCCGCGACGAAGACCGGCTTGCCGTAGCGGGAGGCCGCGTCGTCGAGGGTCGTCTGGAACTCGGCCAGGGTGCCGTGCCAGTAGCCGTAGAACGACAGGCCGATGGCGTCGAACTTCACGCCGTTGGTGCGGGCGCTGTCGAACCACCAGCGGGTGCCGGCCAGGTCGCCGCCCTCGGCGAGGTGCAGGGCGACGGTGGTGGAGGAGTTGACCGCCTTGACGGCGTCGTAGCCGGAGTTGAGCAGGCCGGCCAGTTGCGTCCAGTTGGAGGTGGATCCCTCGTTCCACAGCATGCCGCCGTTGATCTCGTTGCCGACCTGGACCATGTCGGCGGTGGTGCCCTGCGCCTTCAAGGCGTTCAACACGTCGTACGTGTGGTTGTACACGTCCGTCTTGAGTTGACTGTACGAGTGTCCGGCCCAGGCGGCTGGCTTGTCCTGGCGGCCCGGGTCGGCCCAGAAGTCCGAGTAGTGGAAGTCGACCAGCAGCTTCATGCCCTGTGCCTTGACGCGCTTGGCCGTGGCCAGGACACGGGCCTTGTTGTTGTAGCCGTCGGCCGGGTTCACCCACACCTTGAGGCGGGCGTAGTTCATGCCTGACGACTTGAGGATCGCGAGGGCGTCGCCGGCCGTGCCGGAGCTGTTGCGGTAGACGCCGCCCTTGGCCTCGCTCTTGGCCAGGGACGAGACGTCGGCGCCCTTGATCGACGTACCGGACGTGCCCGATGCGAAGGTCAGGTCGTCAACGTTGATCCAGTTGCCCGCGTTCGCGTCACTGTTGACGCTGATCGTGCACTGGTTGTTGGTCACATTGACCGGCACGACGATCCGGATCCACCCACTGGACGAGACCGGCAGGTCGGTGCGCTGCTCGGCGCCGCCGCAGTTCTTCAGCGCTATGTAGGCGGACTTCTGCCCGCCGCCGGAGCGCACCCAGGCGGTGAGCTTGTAGTTCCCGTTGGTGAGTCCCGACAGGTACTGGTACGTCTCGACCTTGTAGGCGGTGGAGGCCCAGTGGCTCAGGCGGTAGCTCCCGGAGTGGCCGCCGGTCTCGGTGAACGAGGCGCCGGTGTCGCCGTACTCGGACCAGCCGCCCGGTGTGGCCGCGCCGGCACCGTCGGCCTCGAAGCCGCCGTTGGTCAGCGTGCTCGCGGCGTGGGCGGTGGTGGCGGGCAGGGCGGTGAGGGCGAGCCCGGCGGCGAGCGGGAGCAGCAGGGCCCGGAGGGTGCGTCTGGGATGGAACATCGTCGTCCGTCGTCCCTTCGACGTGGGGTTGGGGGTGCCTCCCGCCCGCAGCCGGGGCGGAAGAGCCCCTCCGCCCGCGGCTCGTGGCTCGCGCGGGCGGAGGGAGTCGGTTCAGCCGTCGAGCCGGACGACCCGGACGGCTCCGGCCGGGACCGCCAGGCGGCCCGCGGCGCGTTCGCCGGTCAGCAGCTCGGTGCCGGGCGCCTCCAGCGGCACCTTGGCGTCCGAGCCGGTGTGGTTGACGGCGAAGAGGTAGGTGCCCGACTCGCCGGCGCGGCGGACCACTTCGACGTCCCGGGGCAGGTCGGCGCGGGGGGCGAGCCGGGCGTCCTCGCCCGCCATGCCGAGCAGTGTGTCGAGGCCGTCGGCGCCGAGCCGGGTGGAGACGTACCAGGCGGTGCCGTCGCCGAGTCGGTGCCGGGTGACGGCGGGCCGGCCGGCGGCCAGGCCGTCGGCGTACGTCAGGACGGTCTCGGCGCCGCGGGGCACGACGAACTCCGTCCACACGTCGGCGTCCAGCTCGGTGCCCTCGGGGCCGGTGACCCGCACCCGTTCGCCGGGCAGCAGCGGGGAGAACTCCTCGACCGTGAGGCCGAGGACGTCCCGCAGGGCGCCTGGGTAGGCGCCCTCGTGGACGGCGTCGTGCTCGTCGACGATGCCGGAGAAGTACGAGACGACCAGGGTGCCGCCGCTCTCGACGTACGCCTTCAGGTTGCGCCCGGCCGTCTCGGTCATCAGGTACAGCGCCGGTACGACGACAAGGGGATACCTCGACACGTCGGCTTCCGGGTGGGCGAAGTCGACGGTGAGGTGGCGGTCGTAGAGGGCCTCGTAGAAGGCGTCGGCGCGCTCGCGGGCGTCGTGGTCCTCGCTGGGGCGCCACTCGAGGTTCTGCGCCCACCAGGAGTGCCAGTCCCAGACCACGGCCACGTCGGCCTCGGTGCGGGTACCGCGGATCTCGCTCAAGGTGTCGAGGGACGCGCCGAGTTCGACGACCTCGCGCCACACGCGGGTGTCGGTGCCGCCGTGCGGGAGCATCGCCGAGTGGAACTTCTCGGCGCCGCGCCGGGACTGGCGCCACTGGAAGAACAGGGCGCCCTCGGAGCCGCGGGCCACGTGGGTGAGGGAGTTGCGGGCCATCTGACCGGGGGCCTTGGCGGGGTTGCGGCGCTGCCAGTTGACGCCGGAGGTGGAGTGCTCCAGCAGCAGCCAGGGGGCGCCGCCCGCGACGGAGCGGGTGAGGTCGGCGGCCATGGCGAGGTTGACGTGGGTGCGGCGGCCGTCGGTGATCAGGTAGTGGTCGTTGGTGACGAGGTCGACCTCGCGGCCCCAGGCCCAGTAGTCGACGGAGTCGCACTGGCTCAGCGCCGTCATGAAGTTGGTGGTGACGGGGACGCCCGGCGCGAGACGGTGCAGGATGTCCCGCTCCATACGGAAGTTCTCGCGCATGGTGGCGTCGGCGAACCGCTTGTAGTCCAGCGCCTGGCTCGGGTTGACGGCCGTCGGTGTGCGGCGGGGCGGGTTGATCTGGTCGAGGTCCGCGTAGCGCTGGCCCCAGAAGGCGGTGCCCCAGGCCTCGTTGACGGCGTCGACCGTGCCGTACGTGGTCGCCAGCCAGCGGCGGAAGTGCGCGGCGCACCCGTCGCAGTAGCAGGCCGAGACGGGGACGCCGTACTCGTTGTGCACGTGCCACAGGGCCAGGGCCGGGTGGTCGCCGTAGCGCTCGGCCAGTTTCGTGGTGATGCCGGCCGCGGCCGTGCGGTAGTCGGCGTTGCTGTGGCAGATCGCCGCGCGGGAGCCGAACTCGTGGCGCACGCCGTCGGCCGTCACGGGCAGGGCCTCGGGGTGGGCGCGGTAGAACCACACCGGCGGGCACACCGTGGGGGTGCCGAGGTCGACGCGGATGCCGTTCTCGTGCAGCAGGTCGAGCAGCCGGTCGAGCCAGCCGAAGTCGTACACGCCGGGTGAGGGCTCCAGCAGCGCCCAGGAGAAGATTCCGACGCTCACCAGCGTGACGCCGGCCTCCCGCATCAGCCGGACGTCCTCCTGCCAGACGCTTTCCGGCCACTGCTCGGGGTTGTAGTCCCCACCGAAGGCGAGCCTGGTGAGGCCCGTGGGGGTGGTCTCCGGCATGGATGGTCTCCCGGTCGATCGATCAATTGGGAACGTACACACACAGCGAGGCAGTGCGGAGCCCAACATAACCGCACAGCAACAACCATTGACAAGTGTCCGGGATGTTTCTCTACTGTGAACGCTCACAGAAGCATGGCAGGTCCTCGCAGCAGGCGGGGACCCCAGGTCAGGGGAGAGATCCATGCCGTACGCGAAGCGCCGCCGCCTCGTGACATCCGCCGTCGCCCTCACGCTCGGCGCCACCACCCTCGCCGCCTGCGGCTCGGGGTCCGGGGACAGCGAGACCGAGTCGGGTCCGGTCTCGCTGACGTACTGGACCTGGACGCCCGGCATGGACAAGGTCGTGGACCTGTGGAACAAGGGGCCGGGCAAGAAGGACCAGATCACCGTCACGGTGAAGAAGCAGGCCTCCGGTGACACCCTGGTCACCAAGATCCTCACCGCGCACAAGGCGGGCAAGGCCCCCGACCTGGTGCAGGCCGAGTACCAGGCGCTGCCCACGCTGGTCAGCAACGACGCCCTCGCGGACATCTCGAAGCACGTGGACGGGGCGAAGGACAGGTTCGCCGACGGGGTGTGGCAGCAGACCACGCTCGGCACGGACGCCGTGTACGCCGTCCCGCAGGACATCGGGCCGATGATGTTCTACTACCGCGAGGACCTGTTCAAGGAGTACGGCCTGACGGTGCCGACGACCTGGGACGAGTTCGCCGAGACCGCCCGTGAGCTGAAGGAGAAGGCTCCGGACAAGGACCTCACGACCTTCTCCGCCAACGACTCCGGTCTCTTCGCGGGCCTCGCCCAGCAGGCCGGCGCGAAGTGGTGGACGACCTCCGGCGACCAGTGGAAGGTCTCCATCGACGACGCGGCCACGCAGAAGGTCGCGAAGTTCTGGGGCGACCTGGTCGAGGAGGGCGCCATCGACAACCAGCCGATGTACACCCCGGCCTGGAACAAGGCGCTCAACACCGGCAAGCAGATCGCCTGGGTCAGCGCCGTGTGGGCGCCGGGCACGCTGACCACGGCGGCTCCCGAGACCAAGGGCAAGTGGGCGATGGCCCCGCTCCCCCAGTGGTCCGCGAGCGAGAACCGCACCGGCAGCTGGGGCGGCTCCTCCACCGCCGTCACCACCGACTCCAAGCACCAGCAGGCCGCCGCGAAGTTCGCCGCCTGGCTGAACACCGACGGCGACGCCCTCAACGCGCTGGCCAAGGAGAGCGGCATCTACCCGGCCGCCACGAACGCCCAGACCAGCGGCGCCTTCCTCAAGCCGCCGGCCTACTTCTCCAACCAGGCCGACTTCTACGCCAAGGCCGCCGACATCGCCGAGACCACCGCGCCCTCGGCCTGGGGTCCGAACGTCAACGTCGCCTACACCACCTTCAAGGACGCCTTCGGCGCCGCCGCCAAGAACAAGTCGGACTTCGGTGCCGCGCTGAAGAAGATGCAGGCCGACACGGTCGCCGACATGAAGAAGCAGGGCTTCGAGGTCGCGGAGTGAAAAGCACGGCACGCCGGCAGTCGTACGGGGTCAAGGGAGCCCCGTACGCCTTCCTCCTCCCCGCGGCGATCCTGTTCGCCCTGTTCTTCGCGCTGCCCATCGGCTACGCGGTCTGGCTCAGCCTCCGCAAGGTGAAGGTCTCCGGCCTGGGCCTGGGCTCCGGCGCCCGCAAGGAGGTCTGGGCCGGCCTGGAGAACTACACCGACGCCCTCTCCGACAGCGAGCTGGTGAACGGCACCCTGCGGGTGCTGGGCTACGGCTGCATCGTCGTCCCGGTGATGCTGGGCCTGGCCCTGCTGTTCGCGCTGATGCTGGACTCCGAGAAGGTGCGGCTCGCCCCCTTCACCCGGCTCGCGATCTTCCTGCCGTACGCCATCCCCGGTGTCGTGGCGGCCCTGCTGTGGGGCTTCCTGTACCTGCCGGACGTGAGCCCCTTCTACTTCGTGCTCGACCGGCTGGGGCTGCCGCAGCCGGACCTGCTGGACGGCGGGCCGCTCTACCTGGCCCTGTCGAACATCGCCGTGTGGGGCGGCACCGGCTTCAACATGATCGTCATCTACACCTCGCTCCAGACGATCCCCGCCGAGGTGTACGAGGCGGCGAAGCTGGACGGCGCCACCCCGCTGCAGATCGCCCTGCGGATCAAGATCCCGATGGTGGCTCCGTCGCTGGTGCTGACGTTCTTCTTCTCGATCATCGCCACGGTGCAGGTGTTCAACGAGCCCACCACCCTCAAGCCGCTCACCAACTCGGTGTCCACGACGTGGAGTCCGCTGATGAAGGTGTACCGGGACGCCTTCGGCGAGGGTGACATCCACGGGGCCGCCGCGCAGGCCGTGATCATCGCCTTCGCCACGCTCCTGCTGTCCTTCGGCTTCCTGCGAGCCGCGAACCGTCGTCAGAAGCAGGAGGCAGCTCGATGAGTTCCCTTGCCGTCCCCCAGGCCGAGCCGGTGGCGGGCAGCACCCCCGGCACCGCCCAGGACCGCCCGCCGCTGCGCCGCCGGATCGCCCTGATCCCCACGGTCACCCTGCTCCTGGGCGCGATCTACTGCCTGCTGCCGGTGGCCTGGGTGGTCATCGCCGCCACCAAGTCCGGCAGTGAGCTGTTCTCCACCTTCACCTTCCTGCCCGGCACGGGTTTCGTCGACAACGTCAAGGACCTGAGCGCCTACCGCGACGGCGTCTACTGGGAGTGGATGGTCAACTCCGCGCTCTACGCCGGGCTCGGCGCGCTGCTGTCGACGTGCGTCTCGGCGATCAGCGGGTACGCGCTGGCGACCTACCGCTTCCGCGGCCGCGAGACGATCTTCAACGTGCTGCTCGCGGGTGTGCTGATGCCGCCGGTGATCCTGGCCGTTCCGCAGTACCTGCTGCTGGCGAAGGCCGACCTCACCGACTCCTACCTGTCGGTGCTGCTGCCACAGATCCTCTTCCCGTACGGCGTCTACCTCGCGCGGATCTACGCCGCCGCCGCGGTGCCCGCCGACGTGATCGAGGCCGGGCGCATGGACGGGGCGAGCGAGTGGCGGATCTTCACGCGGATCGCGCTGCCGATGATGATCCCCGGCATGGTGACGGTGTTCCTCTTCCAGTTCGTGGCGATCTGGAACAACTTCCTGCTGCCGTACATCATGCTCAGCGACGACGAGAAGTTCCCCATCACCCTCGGCCTGTTCACGTTGCTGGAGCAGGGCGCCAACACCCCGGCGCTGTACACCCTGGTGATCACGGGCGCGTTCCTCGCGGTGCTGCCGCTGATCGCCCTCTTCCTGGTCATCCAGCGGTTCTGGAGTCTGGATCTGCTCTCCGGAGCCGTAAAGTCATGACCATGAACGCTGCGGGGGGCAGGCGCAGGCCGCCCACGATCCACGACGTGGCGCGCGAGGCGGGAGTCTCGCGCGGCACCGTCTCGCGCGTCCTCAACGGCGGCCACTACGTCAGCCCGGCCGCCCAGGAGGCGGTCAACGCGGCGATCCGCAAGACGGGCTACGTCGTCAACCGGCACGCCCGCTCCCTGATCACCGGGCGGTCCGACTCGATCGGCTTCCTGCTCACCGAGCCGCAGGAGCGGTTCTTCGAGGACCCGAACTTCAACGTCCTGCTGCGCGGCTGCACCCAGGCGCTCGCCGCGCACGACATCCCGCTGCTGCTGATGCTGGCGGGCACGGAGGACGAACGGCGGCGCATCACGCGGTACATCACCGCCGGGCACGTGGACGGGGTGCTGCTGGTCTCCAGCCACTCCGGCGACCCGGTCGCCGAGCAGTTGCGCGGGGCCGGTGTGCCGCTGGTCGCGTGCGGCAAGCCGATCGGGCTGGGCTCGAAGGTGAGTTACGTGGCCGCCGACGACCGCGACGGCGCCCGGGACATGGTGCGCCACCTGCTGTCGCTCGGGCGGCGCCGGGTGGGCATGGTGACCGGTCCGCTGGACACGCCCGGCGGTGTCGAGCGGCTCGCCGGCTACAAGGAGGTGCTCGCGGAGGCGGGCCTGGAGTTCGACGAGCGGCTCGTCGTCTCCGGCGACTACAGCCGGGCCAGCGGTGAGGCGGGCGCCGAGCGCCTGCTGGCGCAGGCCCCGGACATGGACGCGGTGTTCGTCGCCTCCGACCTGATGGCGCAGGGGGTGCTGGCGGCGCTCCAGCGGGCCGGGCGGCGCGTGCCGCAGGACGTCGCGGTCGGCGGCTTCGACGACTCCCCGGCCGCGCTCGACTCCCGCCCCGAGCTCACGACCATCCGGCAGCCCTGGGACCGCATCAGCGCCGAGATGGTGCGGGTGCTGCTGGCGCAGATCGGGGGCGAGGACCCGGCGGCGGTGATCCTGCCGACGGAGCTGGTGAAGCGGGAGTCGACGTAGGGGCGGCGGGTCCGGGCGGGCCTGCCGCCGCGGGCACTGCATGCACACTCATGGAACCCCGTGGCCGGTGTTACCGTGCAGATATGGCAGCGAAAACGGCTGGTGCGCGGCTCGAGGAACGGTGGCGGGACATTCTGTCGGCGCACGCGCGCACGATGTGCGAGATCGACCGGGCGCTGCATCCGCACGGCCTCGGCGCGTCCGATTTCGAGGTCCTGGACATCCTCGCGACCGCGGCGCCCGAGGAGGGCGAGCAGTGCCGGGTGCAGAACCTGGTGGGGCGGGTGCACCTCAGCCAGAGCGCGCTGTCGCGGTTGATCGCCCGGCTGGAGAAGGACGGGCTGGTGACCCGCTCGGTGTGTGCGGAGGACCGGCGCGGGGTGTGGGTGGCCCTGACGCCCAGGGGCCGTGACCTGCACGCCGAGGTGCTGCCGCTGCAGCGGGCCGCGCTGGCCCGGACCCTGGGCGAGTAGACCGCCCGGGCCCGGACGGGGCCGGGCGCCCTACGGGCGTGCCAGCAGGGTGCGCACTCCCTCCGAGGTGAGCGTCAGGCGGTGCTCGGAGCTGCCGTCGATGGTGAGCGACAGGTCGTCGGCCGGCCACTGCGCGGCGAGCGCGCCGAGCGGTACCAGACGGTAGCGGGACACGAACGGCAGCAGCCCGGCCATCTCCGTCTCGGAGGTGAACACCGGCACCACCGGATCGCCGCCCGGCTGCTCCAGCACCGGCAGGGCCACCGCCGAGGGGTTGGCGGCGTCGGCGTCGTTCGCGTCGTCGGGCACGGGGATGAGCACGTCGCTGTTGGCGAGCGCGTCCAGAGCCGCCGCGTCCTCCGTGTTCTCGGCGAGGACGTCCAGAGCCCGCTGGGCGGGCGTGGGCGTGGGGTCGTTCGCGGGTGTCTCCATGGCAGATTCCCTGGTAGCGGCGGTCGTGCGGCCTGCCCGGGGCAAGATCCGCCCCGGACGCGGTCCTGCTCGCGTACCCGATCGACACCGGCGCAATCCTGTGGATCTCCGGGTTTCGCGAGGCCGTGGCCAAGGCTCCGGAGGGGGCGGGTGCGGGGACGCCCTGCCGGCACCTACCGGGGCAGCGCCGGGGAAGCCCCGAGGAACCGGCAGGACAGGGCGTCCTCCCTCGCTCCCCCGGCCCCGTCCGGTTCCACGCGGTACACGCCGGCTCCTCTCACGCGGGTGACGCTCTCCGACAGCGCGCCGCCCGTGAAGAGGGCTCCGGCCCCGTCCTCCACGGCCCAGCCGGCCGGCAGCTTCCCCGCCGCCACGGCCGCACGGTAGGAGGGCCGGCGGCCCGGTTCGCTGTCGTAGTGCGGGCAGACGGAGCCGGGCAGCAGCCCGAGGCCGTCGGAGAGGTGCGTCAGCGGGCCGAAGGAGTCGGTGTGCGAGCCCTCGGCCCAGCAGTTGGCGCCGGCGCTGATGCCGCACAGCAGCGTGCCACGGTCGCAGGCCTCCCGGAGCAGCCGGTCCACCCCGTGGGCGCGCCATACGGCGAGGAGGTTGGCCGTGTTGCCGCCGCCCACGTACACGACGTCCTGGGCGAGCAGGAAGGAGCGCAGGGCGTCGTCGTCCAGCTCCCGGCGGAACAGGTGCAGGACGGAAGGCTCACAGTCGGGACGCGCCGCGAACACCGTGCGGAAGCGGTCGACGTAGGCCGGCGCGTCTCCGCTCGCCGTCGGCACGAAGCAGACCGCGGGCCGGGGCGCGCGTGCCCGGGACAGCACCCAGTCGTCCAGCAGCCCGTCGTCGTCGGTGGAGAAGCCGCCGCCGAGGAGGGCGAGGCGCTGCGGGTGTTCGACGGCCACGGGCGTTGCCTTCCCTGACGGATGCTGTGCGAAGTACGCTGCCGCGCCCGCGTGTTCGGCCGCAAGCGGACAAGCGGTCCGTCACGCCCGGGCCCGGCCGTCCGCGACCGTCGGCCGACAGCCCCGGCCGCTGTCAGTGCCATGCGTCATGATGTGCCGTACGACGTCCTGTGGGGGGGCAGGTTCTTGATGAGTCGTGTGTGCGCGTGGGTCGTGTCGGTCGTGATGTGCCTGGTGTACGTGCTGGCCGGGGCCTTCGCCGCCCGGGCGGCGGAGCCGTCGGCGGGTGACCGGTGCGAGAGTGCCGGACTCACCGGGGCCGAGGTCACGACGTCGGTGCGGCTGGAGCATGACGGCCACACGTACACGAAGGTCGTCACCGAGCTCACGGTCGACGTCCCCGGCACCTGGCCGCTCGCGCACGATCTGCTGCTCAGCGAGGACAGCAGCCGCTACGTCAGGGCCATGTCCTGCCTCAGCAGGGGCACACCGCAGGAACCCGCCCACGGGTCCGACTCCGAGCGCTGGTCCGAGTGGCGTTCCGGTCATCCGTCGGTGACGTCGACGGGCGGCACGATCAAGGTCGACTACGAGGCGTACGGCTGGGTCGACCTCAGCTCCGCCACCGAGGTGGGCGTGTGGCGGGTCCAGCCGGCCGCCGACGGGGAATGGTCCCTGGACCTCATGGCGCCGCCTGCCCTGCGGAGCGCCTGGTGGGACGAGATCACCGTGGATCCGGGACGCCCCGGAGCCCTGCGGGCGGAGCCCGAACCGAGGGCGGGCGACGGCGCCACCGCCCTGGTGTGGCGTCCCGGCCGGGTGGGGCAGGCGACGGACCGGGCGGACGCGGAGATGCCCGGGGAGTTGCGCGTGACCGTCACGACGCGGCCGTCATGGCAGCGCTCCTGGGCCGCCCGGGGAGATCAGCCGACGGCCATGGGGCTCGACCTCCTGGGTTCCATGCTCTGGGTGGGTCTGACATCCGCCCTGCTGCTGACGGCGCTGCGGCGCTACCGCGACCGGCCCGGCCTCCCGACCGACGCCCAGCGGCGCAGCGCGGGCAACCTGCGGCGATGGGCCCTGGCGGCGCTCCCCCTCTACCTGCTGGCTCAGTCGGAGAGTCTGATCGACCGGCTTCTGCAGGACAGAGTCCCGCTTCTCTTCGACCTCCAACTCGCCGTCAAGTACGGTCTCGCCCTGGCGTGCGTCGGGCTGCTGCTCCTCTTCGCCCGTCCGCCGGCGCGCATCCGCCGGGCGGTCGTCGCCGTGGCGCTCGTGCCGGTGGTGACCACCGCCCTGATGTGGACGGTGGTCGAGCCCCCGACGAGCTACCTCGTGTCGGAGAAGGAGTACGGGCCGCTGGAGACGGGCCTCGCCCTGCAGACCGCCGGCTCCGTCAGCGTCGTGGCGCTGCTCCTGCTCGCCTTCACGGCCGCCGCCTGGCGCATGGCCGCCGACGGGCTGCTGCTGCCCAGGAGCCGCCGCCACCCAGGGCAGGACCGGCAACTGCTGCTGGGCACGGTCCTCCCGGCGGTCCTCGTGGCCGCCGCGCTCATGGCGGTGGGTTTCGCGGTGGCGGAGGAGCGCAACTGGCAGCGGGTCGCCTGGCTGGCCGATCCGGTGAATCCCGAGTACGGGGCGGATCACCGGGCGGACTTCCTCTGGCAGGCGATGTGGTCGGTGACCTACGTCGACAGCTGGCTCATCGGCCACCACGCCTGGCTGCTCACGGGCCTGGCCGTGGTGGCGGTCCTCCGCACCTGGCACGACACCGCCTCGCTGTCGCCGCTGGACGACCCGGCGGACCGTCTGCTGCTGCTCGCGTTCTTCCCGCTCGCGACCGGTCTGGACGTCCAGAACCACCTCGGCAGTGCCCTGCTCGAATCCCTCTGGATACCGCTCTACATGCTCGCGCTGTACGGAGTGACGACGCTCCTGGCCCACCGGTCCGTCCTGGCCCGGCCTTTCGAGACGTCGGGGCGGCCCCTGGCGACGGTGGTGGGTCCGACGGCCCGCGGCAAGCTGCTGGCCAAGGCCCGCTCCTACCGGGAGATCCATGCCGAGCTGCGCCGCCTGGACCAGGGGCTCTTCGGTGACGTGCCGCCCGAAAGGGCCGCTCTGGAGCGGAAGTTGGAGGACCTGCACGACTGGGTCGTGCTCAGTGTCCCCGGAACGGCCCCCGAGCGACTGCCGGCCGACGTGTCCGTGGTGGACGCGGCGCTGGCGCTCGGGCCCCGGGACGACTGGTGGGGCAACGGCGTGCGGGGCGCCCGCCTCGCGCTGGTGCCGGGCCTCCCGGCCGCCGTCGTCAACACCTGGGCCGACTGGATTCGAGGGGAGGCCTGGCAGAACACGCTCTCCGATCTGATCGGCCTGCCCGGCCTGACGGCCACGCTCGTCTCCTGGACGGCCTCGTTCGCCGCGGCCGGCTTCGTCCTGGGCGCGTTGTGGCGGGTGCTGCCGGGGCGCCGGGGAGCGAGCAAGGCCATCCCGGTCGCGTGCGCGTTCGCGGCGCCCGCCGCGCTCGACGGACTGGTCGGCTGGTTCACCCGGGAGGGCGCCACCAACCTGGCGCTGCGGATCTCGACCATGCTGTTCGTCCTAACGGTCACCGCGATCGCGCTCGACCTGGACACGTTCCGGGGCGAGCGGCGCTACTGGCAGAGCCGCCTGGGGTTGCTCCTGTCCGTCTACCAGATGCGCTACTACTCCCTTCAAGTCGCCTATCTCATCGGTCAGATCATCGCCATCATCACGATCTGGCAGTTCTTCGCGGAACCCGACGCGGTCCCGTCCCAGAACGAGGCGCCGCCCGACCGTTCCTAGCCTCCAGCAGGAGCGGCGCAGCCTCTCGTCCGCCCCGTCACAAACAGGTTGACGCCCCGTATGTTACCGGTAACATCACCTGTACTCCTGCCGTACGCGCCTGTCCTCCGCCCGCCTCCGGTGGGCCGTCCCCCGGAGTCCGTGTGAGTGAACAGCAGACCGCGCGGCGTGCCGCGCCGCTTTCCCCGGCCGCCGCCCCGGTCTTCAGCCGGGCCGCCGTGGTCGCCTCCTGCGTGGGCTTCGTGCTCATCGGTGCGCTGCAGGCCCTGTACGGGCCGGCCGTGCCCGCGTTCCGGAAGGAGTTCGGGCTCTCCCCCTCCGCCGCGGGGCTCGCGCTCAGTGCCCACTTCGTGGGCGGCGTGGCCGGAGTGCTGCTGTTCGACCGGTTCTACGGCCGGATCGGCAACCGGACCGTCCTGGGCTGCTCCTACCTGCTGATGGCCGTGGGCGCGGCGGGCTTCGCGCTCGCGCCGCACTGGCCCACCGCGCTGGCGGCGGCCCTGCTCGCCGGGCTCGGCTTCGGCGGCATCGACTACGGGCTCAACCAGCTGTTCGCCGTGGGCTTCGGCCACCGTTCGACCGCGATGCTGAACATCCTCAACGCCCACTTCGGCATCGGCGCCGTGCTCGGCCCCGCCCTGATCGGCGCGGTCGGCTCGCAGCACTACCCGGCCGTCTTCCTCGGCTTCGCCCTCGCCAACCTGCCGTTGCTGCTGTGTCTGCGGGGCGTGCGGAACGACCCGCCGCTCCCGGCCGGCACCGAGACCGGCGGCGGCTCGGTCCTCGGCCGGAGCCTCGGCTCGGTGCTCGCCGTGTTCGTCGCGCTCTACGTGCTGCACGTCGGCGTCGAGGCAGGTGTGGGCGGCTGGGAGCCCACGCATCTGGAGACCGTCGGCTACAGCGCGGGCGTCGCGGCCACCGCCACCTCCGTGTACTGGCTGATGATGACCGTCGGCCGCTTCCTGGTCGCCCCGCTCGCGCTGCGCTTCTCCGCCCCGGCCATCATCACCGTGTCGTGCGCCGGCATGACGGTGTGTCTGCTGGCCGCGACCGTGCCGGCGCTGGCGCCGTACGCGTACGCCGGTGTCGGCCTGTTCATCGCCCCGATCTTCCCCACCGGCCTGCCCTGGCTGAACCGGGCCGCCCCGCGGGCCCGCCGCGCCGGTGCCCTGGTCATCGCGGCCTCCATGGCCGGAGGTGTCGCCGCCGGGCCGGCGCTCGGCAAGGCCATCGAGTGGTCCGGGATCCGCGCGGTACCGCTGCTGCTGTGCGGGGTCTCCGCACTCTGCCTGGCCGCCACGCTCTGGCTGGTCCGCGGCACCCGTTCCCACTGACTCCCTCCCCGCCTCCCGAAGGGAAGCTCCGCATGCCCGCTCTGACGACGACGTCCGACGGATTCCTGCTGCACGGCGAGCCGTTCCGGATCCTCTCCGGCGCGTTGCACTACTTCCGTGTCCATCCCGACCTGTGGTCCGACCGGTTGCGCAAGGCGCGGCTGATGGGCCTCAACACGGTGGAGACGTACATCCCGTGGAACCACCACCAGCCCGACCCGGACGGCCCCCTGGTCCTCGACGGTCTCCTCGACCTGCCGCGGTTCCTCGCGCTCGCCCGGGAGGAGGGCCTGCACGTGCTGCTGCGCCCCGGGCCGTTCATCTGCGCCGAGTGGGACGGCGGCGGCCTGCCCGACTGGCTGACCGGCGACCCGGACATCCGGCTGCGCACCAGCGATCCCCGCTTCACCGGGGCCGTCGACCGCTACCTCGACCTGCTGCTGCCCGCGCTCCGGCCGCACCTGGCGGCGGCGGGCGGTCCGGTCATCGCCGTGCAGGTCGAGAACGAGTACGGGGCCTACGGCGACGACTCCGCGTACCTGAAGCACCTGGCCGACGCGTTCCGCTCGCGGGGCGTCGAGGAGCTGCTGTTCACCTGCGACCAGGCCGATCCCGAGCACCTGGCCGCGGGCACCCTGCCCGGCGTCCTCGCGGCCAGTACCTTCGGCAGCCGCGTCGAGCGGAGCCTGGCACGGCTGCGCGAGCACCAGAGTGAAGGCCCGCTGTTCTGCGCCGAGTTCTGGATCGGCTGGTTCGACCACTGGGGCGGGCCGCACCACGTCCGGGACGCGGCCGACGCCGCCGCCGACCTGGACCGGCTGCTGTCCGCCGGGGCGTCCGTGAACATCTACATGTTCCACGGCGGCACCAACTTCGGCTTCACCAACGGCGCCAACCACAAGCACGCCTACGAGCCCACGGTCACGTCGTACGACTACGACGCCGCGCTCACCGAGTGCGGTGATCCGGGCCCGAAGTACCACGCCTTCCGCGAGGTCATCGCCCGCCACGCCGCCGTGCCGGACGAGCCCGTCCCGACGCCCGGGCCCAAACTCCCGCCCACCGACGTGGAGTTGAGCGACCGCGCACCCCTGATGCCGCTGGCCGGGGCGCCCGTGCGCGCCGACGTCCCGCTCACCATGGACGCGCTCGGGCAGCGCACCGGTTACGCCCTCTACCGCACCACCCTTCCGGCCGGTGGCGACGGCCTGCTGCACTTCGCCGGTGGTGTCGGCGACCGCGCCCTGGTCTTCGTCGACGGCGCCCCCGCCGGGGTGCTGGAGCGCGAACGGCACGACGAGACGCTGCCCGTGCGCGTGCCGCGTGCGGGGGCGACACTGGAGGTCCTCGTCGAGAACATGGGCGGCGTCAACTACGGTCCCCGCATCGGCGCTCCCAAGGGCCTGCTCGGACCGGTCTCCTTCGACGGCACCGCACTGCGCGACTGGGGCTGCCACCCGCTGCCGCTGGACGACCTGGAGGGGGTGCCGTTCGCCCCGTCCGACGGGACGGCGGTCACCGTACCGGCCTTCCACCGGGGCACCTTCGATGTCGGTACACCCGCCGACGCCTTCCTCGCCCTGCCCGGCTGGACGAAGGGCCAGGCCTGGGTCAACGGCTTCCACCTCGGCCGCTACTGGAACCGGGGCCCGCAGCGCACGCTGTACGTCCCCGGCCCCGTGCTGCGCCCGGGCACCAACGAGCTGGTCCTGCTGGAGCTGCACGGCAGCACCACCGCCCGCGCCCAGCTCACCGACACCCCCGACCTCGGACCGGAGAACACCTGGTGACACACGTCCTGCGCGTTCCCCCGCCCGCCGCTCCCCCGCTGACCGGGCACCTGCCCTTCACGGACGCGCCCGGCGTCCCCGACCCGATCGGCGTCACCAGCCGCTGGCTCACCCGGGGCGGCCGCCCCTGGTTCCCGGTCTCCGGCGAGTTCCACTACTCCCGCTACCCGCACCGGCAGTGGGAGGAGGAACTGCTGAAGATGAAGGCGGGCGGGGTGACCGCCGTCGCCTCCTACGTCATCTGGATCCACCACGAGGAGACCGAGGGCCGGGTCCGCTTCGACGGCGACCGCGACCTCCGGCGGTTCGCCGAGCTGTGCGCCCGCCACGACCTGGACTTCATCCCCCGCATCGGCCCCTGGTCGCACGCCGAGGTCCGCAACGGCGGCCTGCCCGACTGGCTCCTGGCCCGCGCCTGTACGCCCCGCACCGACGACCCGGCCTATCTGGAGCCCGTCCGCGCCTGGTTCACCGCGATCGCCGGGCAGTTGCGCGGTCTGGACCGGGCGGGCGGCGGCCCGATCGTCGCGATCCAGATCGAGAACGAGCTGTACGACCAGCCGGGCCACCTGCGCACGCTGAAGCGCCTGGCCCAGGAGGCGGGGCTGAGCGCGCCGCTGTGGACGTCGACCGCGTGGGGCGGCGTGCAGCTCCCCGGCGACGAGCTGCTTCCCCTGTTCGGCGGGTATCCCGAGGCGTTCTGGACGGAGGCGGACGGCGGCTGGCCCGACACCTGCCGCAAGCACTTCTTCTTCACCCACGAACGCGACGACGAGGGCATCGGCGCCGACCTGCGGCCCACGACCGTGCGCGGCGCCGCTCCGGCACCGAAGGACCGGTTCCCCTGGGCCACCTGCGAGTTGGGCGGCGGAATGGCGGTGGCGTATCACCGGCGGCCCCGGGTGGAGGCCGCCGACATCGCCGCGCTCGGCCTCACGAAGATCGGCTGCGGTTCGGTGTGGCAGGGCTACTACATGTTCCACGGCGGCACGAACCCGGCCGGCGAGGCGACGACCCTCCAGGAGTCGCACGCCACCGGCTACCCCAACGACCTGCCGGTCCTGACCTACGACTTCCAGGCCCCGCTCGGCGAGTACGGCCAGGTGCGGCCCTCCTACCACGAACTGCGCCTGCAGCACCTGATGCTGGCGGACTTCGGGCACCTGATCGCCCCCATGGAGTCCGTGCTGCCCGAACGGCGGCCGACCGGGCAGCACGACCGGGACACCCTGCGCTGGGCCGTCCGCAGCGACGGCGGCGCGGGCTTCCTCTTCGTGACCAACCACCAGCCGCACGAGCCGCTGCCGGACCACCCGGACACCACCTTCACGGTCGAATTCCCCGAGGCGTCCGCGCTGACGCTGCCGAGCACCCCCGTCACCGTGCCCTCCGGGGCCTCCTTCTGCTGGCCGCTGCGGCTGGACCTGGCCGGTGTGCGGCTGGAGTGGGCCACCGCGCAGCCGGTGTGCACCGTCGAGACGGCCGGCCGTACCGTCCTGGTGCTGGCCGCGACGGACGGCATCGCGCCCGAACTCGCCCTGGACGCCGACACGGTGGCGTCCGTCGCCACGCCGTCCGGGGAGGTCACGCCGGTCAACGGCCGGATCCTGGTCGGCGGTCTGCGGCCGGGCACCGACGCGCTGGTCGAGGTGGACGCGGCCGACGGTTCACGCGTCGGGCTGCTGGTCCTGGACGCGGCGACGGCCCGGACCGTCTACCGGGGACCGGCCTGGGGAGCCGAGCGGCTGGTGCTGTGCGGGGACGGCGTCGTCTTCGACGGGGACGAGGTACGGCTGCACAGCCCGGCCGCCGAGCCCTCGTTCGCGGTGCTGCCCGCGCCCGACTCGCCCCTGGTGGTGGAGGGGGTGCGGGTGCGGGAGGCGCCGGACGGCGTGTTCCGCCGCTGCACGATCGAGGCGGGGCCGGTCGCGCACACCGCCGCGACCGTCACGGCCGTCAGGCCCGCCGGTCCGGCGCCCGAGCCCGTGACCGGCGTGCTGGGCCGGGCCAGTGTGCCCGCGGACAAGCAGGTGGAGGCGCTGGCCGCCGAGTACCGCGTCGACGTACCGGACGACCTGCTGCGCGATCCCGCCGGTGTGCTGCTGCGGCTGCGCTGGACGGGTGACCTGGCCCGGGCCCACGTGGGGCAGGTCCTGGTCGCCGACCAGTTCTACTCGGGCCGGGTCTGGGACATCGGCCTGGACCGGCTGCCCGCCGACGAGTCGCGGGAGCGGGGTCTGCGGCTGACGGTGCTGCCGCTGGCCGCGGACGCGCCGGTACATGTGCCCGGGCAGGTGGGTGACGCCTGGCGGGCGGCCGGGGTGCAGGGCGCCGAGTGGGTGCTCACCCGTACGTGGGCGGTGCGGACGGGCTGAGCTCCGGTGGCTTTCGAGGGCCTTCGGGCACCCGCCCGCCTATGCTGTGCTCCTGCCGGGCGGGTCAGCACCGCCGTACCGACATCGAGGACTCACCCGCCATGACACCGAGCGTCGCCGACGGCCCCGTCCCCAAGGGCCGCAGCAGGCGCAACTTCGCGGGGGCGCGGCCGGTGATGGCCGACGTGGCCCGGCTGGCCGGCGTCTCCAAGCAGACCGTCTCCCGGGTGCTCAACGACCATCCGGCCGTCCGCCCCGCGACGCGCGAGGCGGTCCTGGACGCCATGCGCACGCTCGGCTACCGGCCCAGCCGCAGCGCGCGGTCGCTGGCCAGCGGCCGGACCCGGATGCTCGGGGTCATCTCCTTCGACGCCGCCCGGTACGGGCCCGCCGCCATCCTGACCGCGATCAACACCGCGGCTCAGGACGCCGGTTACCTCGTCAGCTCCATCGCCCTGGACACCGCCGACCACGACACCGTCGTCGAGGCCGTGAACCGGCTGTCCGCCGAGGGCGCGGACGGCGTGATCGCGATCGCCCCGCAGCTGTGGGTGGGCCGGGCCCTGGCCGAGACGACCGATCTGGGCACTCCCCTGGTGGTGCTGGAGAACTCCCTCGACGACAGCACGCCCCTGGTCACCGGCGACTCCCGCACCGGCGCCCGCAAGGCCACCGAGCACCTCCTCGGTCTGGGGCACGCCACCGTCTGGCACATCGCGGGCCCGACCGGCTGGACCTCCGCCGACGCCCGGCTGGCGAGCTGGCAGGCGACGCTGCAGGCGGCCGGTGCCGACGTCCCGGCGCCTGTCGTCGGGGACTGGAGCGCCGACTCCGGCTACGAGCTGGGCCGCCGGCTGGCCCGGCGCCCGGAGGTGACGGCGGTCTTCGCCTCCAACGACCAGATGGCGCTGGGCCTGCTGCACGCCCTGCACGACTCCGGGCGGTCCGTCCCCGGGGACGTCAGCGTCGTCGGCTACGACGACATCCCCGAGGCCGCGCACCTCCTGCCCCCGCTGACCACCGTCCGGACCGACTTCGCCGAGATCGGCACGCGTTCCCTGCGGCTGCTGCTGGACCGCATCGACGGCCCCGGTGAGCGGCCGCGGGTCGACACGCTCGTCCCCGTGGACCTCGTGGTGCGGGCGAGCAGCGGCCCGGCGCCGGCGCGCTGACGGGGACTCAGCCGGTGCCCTCGGCGGCGGCGCGCTGCCAGGCCGACTCCCTCAGCAGCCGCAGGCCGTTGAGGCCGACGAGGACCGTGGAGCCCTCGTGGCCCGCGACGCCCAGCGGCAGCGGCAGGTTCCCGGCCAGGTCCCAGATGACGAGGCCGGTGATGAACACCCCGGCGATGACGAGGTTCTGGACGACCAGCCGACGGGCGCGGCGGGAGAGGGCGACGGTGGTGGGGACGGCCGCGAGTTCGTCGCGCACGATCACGGCGTCGGCGGTCTCCAGGGCGAGGTCGGAGCCCGCGCGGCCCATGGCGATGCCGGTGTGGGCGGCGGCCAGGGCGGGCGCGTCGTTGACGCCGTCCCCGACCACCAGCACCTTGCGGCCCGTGCTCTCCAGCTCCTGCACGGCGGCCATCTTGTCCTGCGGCAGCAGCCCGGCGCGGACATCGGTGATGCCGGCCTCGGCGGCGAGGTGCGCGGCGGCCCGGGGGTTGTCGCCGGTGAGGAGCGCCGGGGCGGTGCCGGTGAGCGTGGTGAGCGCGGCGACGGTGGCGGCGGCGTCCGCGCGCAGCCGGTCGGCGATGCCGAGCAGGCCGGCGGGGGCGCCGTCGACGACGACCAGGACGGCGGTACGGCCGGACTCCTCCAGTTCGGCCGCCGCCCGGGCGGCTTCGCCGTCGGCGTCGTCCAGCAGCCGGGCCGGTGCGCCGACCGCGACCGTACGGCCGCTGACGACGGCGGTCACGCCCACACCGGGCGCGGAGGTGAAGTCCCGCGCGTCCGGCAGGTCCAGGCCGCGTGCGCGGGCGGCGTCCACGACCGCCCGGGCCAGCGGGTGCTCGCTGGGCCGCTCGGCGGCCGCCGCCAGAAGCAGCACCTCCTGCTCTTCCAGGGCGGATCCGGGCAGTGGCCGTACGTCGGTGACGCGCGGGCTGCCCTCGGTCAGCGTGCCGGTCTTGTCCAGCGCGACCGCGTCCACCTGGCCGAGCCGCTCCATCACCACGGCGGACTTCACCAGCACGCCGTGCCGTCCGGCGTTGGCGATGGCCGACAGCAGGGGCGGCATGGTGGCCAGCACGACCGCGCACGGCGAGGCCACGATCATGAACGTCATGGCGCGCAGCAGCGCGTCGGTGAGCTGTTCGCCGAAGGCGAGCGGCACCAGGAAGACGGCCAGGGTCGCGGCCACCATGCCCAGCGAGTAACGCTGTTCGACCTTCTCGATGAACAGCTGCGTGGGCGCCTTGGTCTCGGACGCCTCCTCCACCATGCGGACGATGCGGGCGATCACCGAGTCGGAGGCGTCGCGCTCGACCCGGATCCGCAGGGCGCCGGTGCCGTTGAGGGTGCCCGCGAAGACCTCGTCGCCCTGCTCCTTGGCGACGGGGAGCGGCTCGCCGGTGATGGTCGCCTGGTCGACCTCGCTCGCCCCTTCCAGGACCCGGCCGTCGGCGCCGACGCGCTCTCCGGGGCGGACGAGGACGGTGTCGCCGACGGACAACTCCTCCACGGGCACGGTCTGTTCGCCGCCGTCCGGGGTGAGCCGGGTGGCGGTGGCGGGGGCCAGGTCGAGCAGGCCGCGGACGGAGTCGGCGGTGCGGGCCGTGGCGAGGGCCTCCAGGGCGCCGGAGGTGGCGAAGATGACGATGAGCAGGGCACCGTCCATCACCTGCCCGATGGAGGCCGCGCCCAGGGCGGCGACGACCATCAGCAGGTCGACGTCGAGGGTGCGTTCCTTCAGCGCCTTGAGGCCTTCCCAGCCCGGCTCCCAGCCGCCCGTGGCGTAGGACAGCGCGTACAGCGGGCCCCATGTCCAGGCGGGGGCGCCGGTCAGCTGGAGGGGCAGCGCGAGCAGGAAGAAGACGGTGGCCGCCGCGGCCCAGCGCGCCTCGGGCAGCGCGAGCACACGGGTACGCCGCCGGGGGACGGCACCGACCCGAGCGGGCTTCGCCCGGTCGACCGGCTGCGGCGTGAGGGTGGAGGTCATCAGGGGGTCCTTCAGGCGGGGACGCGGGGACTCCTCACCATACAGGAACACATGAAGACTGATTCATGTCTTCATTCTGAAGCCGTGGGCCCGGGCCCTTGCGCGGCCGGTCGCGCAAGGGCCCACGGGGATCAGCGCAGCTTGTCCTTCGCCTTGTAGTAGGCGCCGCCGAACGGCAGGAACCAGGGGGTGCCGTTGTAGAAGGGGACCGGGACCTTCGGGAAGCCGAGGCCGCGCAGCGGGTTGGCCTCCGGACGGCCGTCCATCATCTCGGCGACCGCGCGGCCCATGTAGGTGGCCATCTGGACGCCGTGGCCGCAGTAACCCATGGAGTAGTACAGGCCGTTCGCCTCGCCCGCGTGCGGCAGGCGGTCCCAGGAGAAGCCGACCATGCCGCCCCACACGTAGTCGATCCGCACCCCGGCGAGCTGCGGGAAGATCTCGGTCATCTCCCGCTTCAGGATGTCGCCGCTCTTGACGTCGGAGGCCGGGTCGGACGGGGCGAAGCGGGCCCGCCCGCCGAAGGCGAGGCGGTGGTCGGGGGTGAGGCGGATGTAGTGGCCGATGTTCTTGGAGTCGACCACCAGACGGCCGTTGGGGATCAGCGCCTTGGCGCGTGCCTCGCCGAGCGGCTCGGTGACGACGATGAAGCTGCCCACGTTGATGAGCCGCTTGCGGAACCAGGGCAGCGCCTTGTCGGTGTAGGCGTCGGTCGCGGCCATGACCTGCTTGGCGCGGATGCCGCCGTGGAGCGTCTCGACCACGAAGCCGCCGCCCGGCAGGCGGGTGAGGCCGGTGGCCGCGTTGCGCTCGTGGATCTCCGCACCGGCCCGTTCGGCGGCCTCCGCGAGGCCGTGCACGTACTTGCCGACGTGCAGGGCGGCGCTGAGCGGGTCGAGCAGGGCGCCGTGGTAGTAGTCCGAGCCCAGCTCCGACTTCAGGTCGGCGCGGGTCAGCAGCTGGGTCTCGTGGCCGAAGTTGTCGGCCAGGTCGCGCTGGGTGGCCCGCATCGACTCGAAGTGCTGCGGCTTGAAGGCCACTCCGAGCCGGCCGGCCCGGTGGAAGTCGCAGTCGATCTCTTCCGTCCGCGTGATCTCCTCGACCACGTCGACCGCCTCGCGGAAGGAGTCGTACAGCTCGCGGGCACGCTCCTGGCCGTAGCGCTTGCGGGCCTCTCCGGGGCTGATGGTGAGGCCCTGGGTGCACATGCTGCCGTTGCGGCCGGAGGCGCCCGAGCCGACCTTGTCCTTCTCGACGAGGACGACCCGGGCTCCCTTGCGGGCGGTGTGGTAGGCGGTGGACAGGCCGGTGAGGCCGCCGCCGATGACCACCACGTCCGCCTCGTCGGGCAGGTCCTGCCCGGACCGGTCGGGCAGGGCGGGGGCGGTGTCGAGCCAGTAGGGGATCTGCTTCATGGCGTACGTCCTCACATCCGTCCGGGGTTCAGCAGCCGAGCAGCTTCGGCAGGCCCGACAGGTCGGGCAGCTCGTCGTACGGCTGGTAGTCGGCGCTGCCGGGGCGGCCGAAGCGGTTGATCCACACCCGGCGCTTCAGGCCGAGGTCGCGGGTCGGGATGTGGTCGTACTCCCAGCCCTGGGCGGTGTGGATGACCTGGGACGGCTCGACGCCCATGGTCGTGAAGGCGTGCTCGAACGTCTGCCGGTCCGGCTTGTAGGCGCCGGCCTGCTGGGCGGTGATGACGTGGTCGAACTCCACGCCGATGTTTTCCACGTTCCGCGCGATCAGGTTGTCGTCGGTGTTGGAGATGATGGCGATCTCGTACCTGGTCTTCAGCGCGCGCAGGGCCTCCGGGACCTCCGGGAAGGGGCCGAAGGTGGGGACGGCCTCGACGAGGGCGTCGCCGTCGGACTCGCGGTACTCCAGGCCGTGCAGGCGCATGGCGTTGCGCAGGCTGGAGTGGAGGATCTCGTGGTACGGGCGGTAGGCCTCCAGGACGGCCTGGAAGCGCATGACGCGGAAGTCGTCGAGGAACTCGTCGACGTCCAGGTTGTCCAGGTCCAGCCGGTCCTCCAGGACCTTCAGGGTGGTCGGGCCGAGCTGGAAGTCGACGAGGGTGCCGTAAGCGTCGAAGGTGACGATCTCTCGCATGGTGTTCAGCCTCGATTTCGGGATGTCACAAGGGCGTTCAGTAGGGGGTTCACAGGGGGGGTTCAGACGATTCGTTCGCCGGGGATGACGATCGCGTCGAGAGCGGCCAGGTCGGCCGCGTCGGGTGTCCAGTCGGCCGCCGCGGCGTTGGCGGTGACCTGGGCGGGAGTCATCGCGCCGCAGATCACGGATCCGACGGCGGGGAGCGCGGCCAGTGCGCCGACGGCGACCTGGAGGAGGGTGAGTCCGCGCTCGGCGCCGTACGCGGTGAGCGCCTCGACGCGGTCCAGGGCCGCGTCGGTGAGCCAGCCCCGCCGCCAGGACAGCCGGCTGCCGGGCGGGGGTTCCTCGCCCCGCCGGTACTTGCCGCTGAGCAGGCCGTTGGCCAGCGGGTAGTACGGCAGGAGGCCCAGGCCGTGCCGCAGGCAGGCCGGGATCAGGTCGGCCTCCACGCTGCGGTCGAGCAGGTGGTAGCGGGCCTGGGTGGACACGAAGGCGTCGGTGAGCTGCTCGGCCGGGAGGTTGGAGCAGCCGATGTACCGGATCTTGCCCTCGGCCACGAGTTCCTGAAGGGCGGCGATGGTCTCCTGGAGCGGGGTGACGCCGTCCGGCTCGTGGTACTGGTACAGGTCGATCCGGTCGGTGCCGAGCCGGCGCAGGGAGGCCTCGACGGCGTGCCGGATGTAGGGGCGGGCGCCGCGCGGACCGTACCGGTCGGCCTCGGGGCCCATCTCCATGCCGAACTTGGTGGCGAGGACGACGTCGTCGCGGCGGCCCTTGAGGGCGGCGCCGAGGAGGCGTTCGCCGTCGCCACGGGAGCCGCCGCTCTCGCCGAACCCGCCGTACGTGTCGGCCGTGTCGAACAGGGTGATCCCGGCGTCGAGGGCGGCGTGGACGACGGCCTTGGTGCCGTCCCCGTCGAGGCGGGAGCCGAAGTTGTTGCCGCCGACGCCGACGACGGAGACGGCCGGGCCGCGTTCGCCCAGGGTGCGGTACCTCATGACCGGTCTCCGAATCCGATGCAGACGTTCTTGGTCTGCGTGTAGCTCGCCAGCGCTTCGAGACCCTTCTCGCGTCCCCAGCCGCTGTGCTTGTAGCCGCCGAAGGGGAGCTCGACGCCGGTTCCGACGCCGGTGGCGTTGACGTAGACCTGTCCGGCCCGGATGCCCTCGGCCAGGCGCATCGCCTTGTCGATGTCGCGGGTCCAGACGTAGGAGGCCAGGCCGTAGGGGCTGTCGTTGGCGAGGTCCAGGGCCTCGTCGGCGCCGTCGAACTCGATGACGGTGACGACGGGTCCGAAGATCTCCTCGCGGGCGCACCGGGCCTGGTTGGTCAGGCCGGTGAGGACAGTCGGCTCGATGTAGTAGCCGTCGGCCAGTTCGGGTGCGGACGGGGTGCCTCCGCCGACCCGGGCCACGGCGCCTTCCCGCCGGGCCAGTTCGAGGTAGCCGAGGACGCGGTCGCGCTGCCGGGCGGCGACCAGCGGCCCGATGTCCGGGTCGGTGAGACCCGGCCCGACCCGCAGACCGGCGATCCTGTCCACCAGCCGGTCGAGGAACTCCTCGGCTCCGCGCTGGAGCAGCAGCCGTGTCCCGGCCGAGCACATCTGGCCGGCGTTGCTGAACGACGCGCCCAGGACGGCCTTCAGCGCCAGGTCGAAGTCGGCGTCCGCGAAGACCACGAAGGGGGACTTGCCGCCCAACTCCGTGACCGAGGGCACGACGTTGGCGGCGGCGGCCTGGGCGACCTTGATGCCGGTCGGCACCGAGCCGGTGAAGGTGACCTGGTCGATGCCGGGGTGCCCGGCGAGGGCCGCGCCGGTCTCGGCGTCGCCGGGTACGACGTTCAGTACGCCCGGCGGGAGGCCGCACTCCAGCGCGATCCGGCCGATCTCCAGCGGGGTGAGCGGTGCCTCCGGGGAGGGCTTGAGCACCACCGTGCAGCCCGCGGCCAGGGCGGGGGCCGAGCCCCGCGCGGTGTTCTGGAGCGGGTAGTTGAACGGGATGATCTGGCCCGAGACGCCGATCGGCTCGCGGACGGTGTAGTCGATCAGACCGGGGCCGAGGGGGATCGTGGAGCCGCCGAGCTTGTCGGCGACGCCCGCGTAGAACTCGAAGTAGCGGGCGGCGGCCTCGACGTCGGCCTTGGCCTGGCCGAGCGGCTTGCCGACGTCCTGGCACTCCAGGCGCGCCAGCCACTCGCCCTCGCGGCGGATCGCCTCCGCGATGCGGTGGAGCAGCCTGCCCCGGTCGGCGGCGCGCATCCGGGCCCACTCGGGCGCGTTGAACGCCGTGCGCGCCGCGGCCACCGCCTGGTCCACGTCGGCCGGGCCGGCGTGGGAGACCTCGGCGAGGGCCGTGCCGTCCGAGGGGTCGAGGACGGTGAAGCTCCGGCCGTCGGCGGCGGGCACCTGCTTGCCGTCGATCAGCAGCAGCTCGGTCAGCGGGAGTTCGCCACTCATGGCTGGATCTCTCCCTGGACCTCGCCGAAGATGACCACCTCGTCGCCGGGCCGCACGGTGCGGATCCGGCGCACCCAGAGCACGATGCCGTCCTGCGGGGCGCGGACCTCCTCCAGCGTGTTGCCGTAGTGGTCGGTGATCTGGGCGATCAGGTCGCCTTCCTTGCAGGTCTCGCCGGGCTCGGCGTGGCCGAGGAAGAACCCGCCGGCCGCGGACCGGGCGAAGGTGCCCGACACGGTGGTGTACGTGTCGCGCAGCTCCGCCTCGCCGTCGATCATCCCCAACTGCCGCATGATGTTGCGGATCGAGTGGACGTGCAGGGCGACGTTCTGCTCGCGGTAGGTGCCGCCGCCCGCCTCGATGGTGATGGCGGGTTTGCCGGCTGCGAGGGTGGGGTGGCGGACCGTGCCGCCCCACTTGCCGCCCTTCCAGACCAGCTCGTGCCCGGCCGCGAGGGCGAGGTCCGTCGCCAGGTCCTCGTAGCCGCCCTGGAGGATGACGAGCGGGGCGATCTCGCCGAAGGTGCCGCCGGTGTGCAGGTCGACGAGGGCGTCGACGGCGGGGACGACCTGCTCGACGAAGGTGGCGGCCAGGCGCAGCGAGTACGAGCCGTCCCCGTCACCCGGGAAGATCCGGTTGAGGTTCAGGTGGTCCAGGCCGCTGGTGCGGGCCGCCGCCTCGAAGGCGGGGGTGTTCATGCAGGGGATGCCGACGAGGGTGCCGCGCAGGCCGGCCGGGTCGATCGCGGCGAGGACGCGGCGGATGGCCTCCTGGCCGTCGTACTCGTCGCCGTGCACACCGGCGTCCACGCACAGGACCGGGCCGTCCTCGGTGCCGTTGACGACGATGAGGGGTATGCCGAGTTCCACGCCGTAGGTGCTGGTGCCGACCGGGATCAGACCCTGGGCGCGCTCGCCGGGGGCGACGGTCAGCGGACCGATGGAGTACATGTCGTTCCTTTCGAGAACAGGGGGTTTCACAGGCGGGCGGATGCCTCGTCGAGGGTGTCCGCGATGATGTCGGCGATACGGTCCAGCAGTGCGCGGTCGCTGATCAGCGGCGGCGCGATCTGCACCAGCGGGGCGGCGCGGTTGTAGACGCGGGCCAGCAGCCCGGCCTCGCGCAGCCGGCGGGGGATCAGGTCGGCGACGAGCGCGGCGCGGGCGGTGTCGCTGAAGCCGCCGTCGTCACGGTCGCCGACGAGTTCGAGGGCGTAGAAGAATCCGGCGCCGCGGACGTCACCCACGATCGGCAGGCCGCCCAGGGACGTCATACGCCGGGCCAGGTGGCCCTGGTGGCCGCGGACGTTCTCCAGGATCCGGTCCCGCTGCATGATGTCCAGGCTGCGCAGGGCGATGGCCGCGCTCAGCGGGTGGCCGCTGAAGGTGTAGCCGTGGTTGAGGACCTCGCCGGGCCGGTTGATCACCTCGGCGACGCGGTCGGAGACCAGGGTCGCGCCCATCGGGGCGTAGCCGGCGGTGATGCCCTTGGCGACGGTGACGACGTCCGGCCGGGCGCCGTAGCACTCGCCGCCGAACCACTCGCCGAGCCGTCCGAAGGCGGTGATGACCTCGTCGGCGACGAGCAGGAAGCCGTAGCGGTCGGCCAGTCGGCGCAGCCCCTGCCAGTAGCCCTCGGGCGGGGTGATGCAGCCGCCACGGTTCTGCACCGGCTCGGCGATGAGCATCGCGACGCTCTCCGGTCCGGCCGCGAGGACCGTGGCCTCGACGTCGGCGAGCAGGTACTCCGTGAAGGCCGCCTCGTCGAGGGGCTGTTCCAGGGCGGTCCGGTTGGTGTTGGCGACGAAGTGGGTCTCCACGGCGGGCGGCCCGTACGGCTCGGTGAGACCGGGGTCGTCGGTGAAGGACAGCGCGCCGAGGGTCAGACCGTGGTAGGCGCCGCGCCGGGCGACGGCCTTGGTCCGGCCCGGTTCGCCGCGCAGGGTGTGGTACCTGCGGGCGATCTTCCAGGCGGTCTCCACCGCCTCGGCGCCGCCGCCGCTGAAGAAGACGTGCTCGATGCCGTCGGGGGCCAGGGCGGCGAGGCGTTCGGCGAGGGCCAGGCCGGTGGGGTGCGCGGACTCCGACCACAGGGGGCTGTAGCAGAGTTCGCGGAGTTGCTTCTGGGCCGCTTCGGCGATCTCGTCGGCGTAGGAGTAGCCGATCTGGCAGCAGTACAGCCCCGACAGGCCGTCGATGTAGCGGTTGCCGGCCGCGTCGTCGACGTAGGGGCCCTCGCCGTGGCGCACGACGAAGAGGTCCTTGCCGGGCTTGGCGAGCGATCCGTTGGCGGTCATGTTCAGCAGCAGGTGCCGCTGAGCGGTGGCGGTCATACGGCCTCACCTCCAGGGGCGGCGATCGCCGTGGTGTTCTCGACGGAGAGCAGGGAGTCCTGCCGTCCGGAGCCGAGCCAGCGCACCAGGGCCACGAGGGCGAGGGCGAGGATCGCGCCTGCGATGAGCAGGGCGCTGATCGCGGTCACGCTGGGGTCGATGTCGAAGGTCAGGGAGTTGTAGATCTGCACCGGCAGGGTGACGGTGTCGACCGAGGACAGGAACTGGGAGATGTAGAACTCGTCGAAGCTGGTGATGAAGGAGAAGATCGCTGCCGCGATCATGCCGGGGGCGGCGAGGGGGAAGGTGATCCGCCGGGCGATGGTCAGCCGGTTCGCGCCCATGCTGGCCGCTGCGTCCTCCAGCCGCTCGTCGATCCCGCGCAGGGTCGCCACCAGGATCAGCACCGCGATCGGCGAGGCCAGCACGGTGTGGCCGAGGGCGATGGCGATCGGGCTGCCCAGCATCGAGGCCGGTTCGAAGAGCAGGAACAGGCCGAGGGCGGTGACGATCTGCGGGATGAGCAGCGGTCCGAGGACCAGGGCGTAGACCGCGGAGCGCAGCGGCAGTTCGCTGCGGGTCAGCGCGGTCGCCGCGGTGACGCCGATGATCAGTGAGAACACGGTGCTCAGGCAGGCCACCAGCGCGCTCGTCGACATGGCGGCCGGCCACTTGCTGCCGTCCGCGAACAGCGACTTGTACCAGCTCAGCGTCCACGCTTCCGGCGGGAACGAGCCGAAGGCGTTCTTGCTGAAGGAGGTGACGAGGACGACCAGGATCGGCAGCGCCAGGAACAGCAGGATCACGGTGGCGACCGTCGTCAGGGCGATGCGTCCGGTAAGGGTGCTGCGCAGCTCCATCATGACGCGCTCCTCTTCTTCCGGCTCGCGCCGAGGGAGGTGACGAGCTTGACCAGCAGCAGTCCGGCGAAGGTCATCAGCAGCAGGATGACCCCCTGAGCGGCCGCCCCGTTCCACTGGTTCTGCTTCATCACCTGCTGGTTGATCAGGGAGGCGATCATCGTCTGGTCGGGGCCGCCCATCAGGGCGGGGGTGATGTAGTAGCCCAGCGAGAGGATGAAGCTGAGCAGTCCGGCGCTGGCCAGGCCGGGGGCGACCAAGGGCAGGTAGACCCGGCGGAAGATGGTCACGCGTCCCGCGCCCATGCTGGCCGCCGCGGCGAGCAGCCGCCGGTCCACGCCGCGCATCACGCCGTACAGCAGCAGCACGGTGTACGGGAGCATCACGGAGGTGGTGCCGATGACCACGCCGATCTCGTTGTAGAGCAGTTGGAACGGCGCGCCGGGGACCCACAGGTGGGCCATGGCCTCGTTCACCAGGCCCTTGTCGCCGAGCAGGATGATCCACCCGTAGGTGCGCACCAGGGCGCTGATGAAGTGCGGGACGACGACGATCAGCATGGCCAGTCCGGCCCACAGGGGCTTCAGCCGGGAGATCGCGTTCGCCAGGACGAACCCGAAGACGAGACTGAACAGCGCCGTCTCCGCGGAGATCCGCACCGTGGTGAACAGGACGGAGAGGTTGACCCCGGTGAGCGCGTCGACGTACCAGTGCAGCGTCAGTGATCCGTCGGGGTTCTTCAGGCTGAGGAAGAGCGTGCTGAGGATCGGGTAGACGAACAGCACCAGCAGGTAGACGACGACGGGCAGCGCGTAGAGGATGCCGACCCGCGTGCGGCGGGAGGCCAGGAGCCTGCGCGGCCGTGCGGGGGATGTCGCGGTCAGGGTGGCGGCCATGGCTCACCCGCCCTGTTCGGTGCGAGAGAGGTCGATGGGGAAGAGGTTGACGTCGTCCGGGTCGGCGGTGATGCCGACCCGCTCGCCGGTGACGGGTCCGCGGCCGGCCGGTACCTCCAGCCGCAGCAGCGGGGCGTCACCGCCGTCGACGCGTACACCGGCGCGGACCAGGGTGCCGACGTACGTGGCGGTCTCGACCGTGCCGGTACAGAAGCCGTCGTCCGGGGCACAGGCCCGCAGCCGGCCCGGCTGGACGGCGACCTTGACCGGGGTGCCGGAGGCCAGGTCGTGGCGTCGCGCCCGCAGCAGGCCGCCGCACTGGTCGAGGCGGACCACGGTGTGCGCGTCGGTGTTCCGCAGCACGCGGCCGGGCAGGAAGTTGGCCGCGCCGAGGAAGTCCGCGACGAAGGGTGTCCTGGGCCGCTCGAACAACTCCCTCGGGGTGTCGAACTGCTCGATCAGACCGTTGCGCATCACCGCGATGCGGTCGGACATGACCAGCGCCTCTTCCTGATCGTGCGTCACATAGATGACGGTCAGGCCGAGTTCCTGCTGGATGGACTTGATCTCGATCTGGAGCTGGTCGCGGAGCTTCTTGTCCAGGGCGCCGAGCGGCTCGTCCATGAGGATGACGGGCGGGCGGTAGACCAGCGCGCGGCACAGGGCGACGCGCTGCTGCTGCCCGCCGGACAGTTCACGCGGGCGACGGCCGCCGAACCCGGACAGGCCTGCGATCTCCAGGGTCTCCCCCACCCGCCGGCGGATCTCGTCCTTCGGCACGCCGCGCAGGGTGAGCGGGAAGGCGACGTTCTCACTGACCGTCATGTGCGGGAAGAGCAGGTACTGCTGGAACACGAAACCGAGGTTCCGCTTCTGCGGGGCGAGCCGTGTGACGTCGCGGTCCCCGACGGCGATGGTGCCGGAGTCCGGCTCGCAGAAACCGGCGATCATCATCAGGGTCGTGGTCTTGCCCGACCCCGAGGCGCCGAGGAAGGTGACGAACTCCCCGGCGGCGATCTCCATGGACGCCTCGTCGACGGCGACGACGTCCCCGTACGTCTTGCGCAGGGCCACCACCGACAGCGGTTTGCCGGTCGTGGTGGCCTGCTTGCCACCGGCCACCTCGACGGACGGTGTGGCGATACCGAATTCAGCCACGAGCCCACTCCAACCAGCGCTTGGTGACGGCGGCTTCGTTCTTGATCCACCAGTTGATGTCCGCGTCGAAGCCCTTGTCGTAGTACTGCGGCGCACCCGCGAGCGTGGAGAGTTCCTTCTCGCTGAGCTGCTTGTAGGCCGCCAGGGAAGAGGGATTCGACGGGAACGTCTTGGCCAGGTTGGCCTGGATCTCGGGACGCAGCGCGAAGTCCATGAGCCGGTAGGCGGCGTCGACGTGGGCCGCGCCCTTGGCGATGCCGTAGCCCTGGAACTGGCGGCGGGCACCGTTGAGCTGGGCCGCGACCGGGACTCCCTGCTTGGTCAGATCGGCGAGCCGACCGTGCCATACGGTGGACATCGTCACCTCCTGGCGGCTGAGAAGCACACCGGGAAGCGGACCGCTGTCCCAGAATTTCTTGATGTCGGACCGGAGCCGGCTCATCACCTTGAAGGCGCGGTCCACATCGAGCGGGTAGAGCTTGTCCATCGGAACGCCGTCGGCCAGCAGCGCGAACTCCAGCTCGGGCAGGTCGGCGTCCGGGTTGCACATGGAGCGGCTGCCCTTGAATGCCTTGGTGTCCCAGAAGTCCGCCCACGACTCGGGCCTACGCCCGCCGAAGGCGTCCGTGCGGTACGCCATGCACTGGGCGTAGAAGCCGTTGCCGACGGCATGGTCGGTGATCTGGTTGTCGGGGATCTTGGCACTCTTCAAGCTTTTGATCCGGTCACGGTCCAGCTGCTCCAGGGCGTCCTGGGCCGCGAACTTGATGTGGTCCATCATCGAGTTGTTGATGAGGTCGAACTGGGGGCGGCCCTGCTTGATCTGGGCCAGCATCTGGGTGCCCTGGAGGTTGACCACCTGGACGTTGATGCCGGTCTCCTGGGTGAACGGCGTGTAGACCGCCTTCTGGAGGGCCTCGCCGAAGGAACCGCCGCTGTCGCGGACGACCACCGACTTGCCGCCGCTCTTGCCGCCGCCGGCCGCGGCGCGGCTGGTGCCGGTGCCGCAGGCGGAGAGGGAGGGCAGGGCGGCGAGGGCGGCGAGGCCACCGGCTCCGCGCAGGAGCGCTCTGCGACCGATCATGGGATCACTCATGACAAATCTCCTGAAAATGGCGCGTGGGGACCAGCTGTTCGGGGTGAGTGGGTGGTTCGCGGGGGGGGTATGCGGGCGGTGCCGGTCAGTCGTGCGGCACCGCGATGGCGGCGAGTTCCGCGCCGGGGCGGACGGTGAGCCCGTTCATGCCGTAGAGGATCTGCCCGGTGGCGGTGGCGGTGACCTTGTGTTCGCTGCCGTCGGCCGGGTCGATGACGCGGCCGATGGTCTGGCCCTCCGTCACCTCGTCGCCGGTGACGGCGTCCGGGTACCAGAGGCCGGTGGCCGGGGAGACGACGGAGCCGGTCCAGACCCAGTCGCGCGGCGGCGCGGTCACGGGAGCGACGTGCTGGGGTGCCTCGATGACGCCGAGGTGGTGCAGGAGCCGGTACAGGCCGTCGAGCAGGGCCCGTGCCTGGCCGGGGTCCCGTTCGCCGAGCTGGCCGGTCTCGATCAGGATGGCGGGGACGCCCTGCCGGGCGGCTGCGGCGTGGCTGTTGCCGCCCTCGGCGTTGCGGCCGAAGAGGACGCGTTCGTAGCCGACGGCGTGGGCCATGGCCCGTGTCCTGGCGTCGAGTTCCGCGTCGGAGGTCAGCCGGTGGCCGACGAAGTCGATCAGGGTCTCGTCGATGCCGCCGCTGTGCAGGTCGGCGTAGGCGTCGGCGCCGGAGATGAGGTGCTCGAAGAGCCAGGCCGCCAGCCGCTCGGTGGGCCCGCCGGCGGGGTCGCCGGGGAAGACGCGGTTGATGTTGACGTCGTCCAGCGGGGACCTGCCGAGGCGGCCGTCGTACACGGCAGGCGGGTTGGCCACGGGGCAGATCACCACCTGGCCGGTGACGTCGTCCGGCTCCAGGAGCCCGCTGAGGCGGGTCGCCGCGTCGATGCCGACGAACTCGCCGCCGTGCACGCCGGCGGTGATGACGACCCGGGGCCCGGGGCGGGAGCCGTTGACGAGGACCAGGGGGATCTCGGCGGTCGTGCGGCCGAGGTCCACGGGGACCACCCCGCGGGTCTTGCGGCCCGGCTCGGCCCGCAGCGGGCCTACGGTCAGTGTCATGTCGTTCCTCATTCAGGCGGTGGCGCGGTCGAGCGTGCTGATGAAGTCGATCGGCTGGGAGGTGCGGCCTTCCAGGGCGAGGTCGGCGGCGATGTCGCCCAGGGCGGGCGAGAGCTTGAAGCCCTGGCCGGAGAATCCGGCCAGCAGGATGACGTCGTCGCAGTCCGGCAGGGGGCCGACCAGCGGGCGGGTGCTGCCGGTGTAGCCCTCCATGTAGGCGGAGAGGCGGACCGGATCGGGGTTCAGGCCGGGGAGATACCGCCGCACCATCGCGGTGAAGGTCTCCAACTCCTCCGGCGAGACGGTCCGGTTCAGCCGGTTCGGGTCGTCCACGAGCCGGTGGTGGGCCTGGGACAGGCCGAGCTTGACGGAGAGGCCGTCCGGGGACGGGATGCCGTAGAAGTGGGTGTCGCCCATCCGTATGAAGGCGGGGCGCTCCGCACCGGCCCGGTGGTCGTCCTCGGGCAGGAACCAGGCGCTGATCGCGCGGTAGACGTCCACCCGCCACGGCAGGTCCGGCAGCAGGTCGCCCACCCAGGGGCCCGGGGTGACCACCGCGGCGTCGAAGCGCTCCACGTCGGCGTCCGTACGGATCCTGACCCCTCCCCCGGCGACAGGACTGACCTCCCTCACCGGCGTGTAGCGGCGGATCCGCGCGCCCAGCTCCTCGGCGCGGCGGGCCGCGGTCTGGACCGTCAGCTCCGGGCGCACGAACCCCGCACGGGGGTCGAGGACGGCGAGGTCGCCTTCGTCGAGGCGGAACTGCGGGAAGCGCTTGGCCATCACGTCGGCGCCGACGACCTCGTGTGCGAGGCCGTGCTCGGCTATGACGTCCATGACGGTACGCATCTCGGGGTCGTCGGCCGGCCCCATGAACATGCTTCCCGTCAGCCGGCGCAGCTCCCGCCCGGTCTCCGCCTGCAGCCGCCCCCAGAGGGTGTCGGCGCGGCGTACGAGCGGTACGTACCGGCCGTCGTCGGTCTGCACGCTGCGGAAGACCCGGGTCTCACCGCCTGCGGCACTGCGGTCGTGGCCGGGGGCGAAGCGGTCGTAGGCGACGACCTCGGCGCCCCGGGACGCCAGCCGCCATGCGGCCTGGCTGCCCACCGTGCCGGTACCGACGACGGCGACACGTTTCCTCGTGGCCATGGAGTGCTCCTTGCCGGACGGTGACTCAGGCGGCGGTGCGGCCGACGGTGGACACGAAGTCGACGGGCTGGGCGGTGGTGCCGTCGAGGGCGAGGTCGGCGGCGATGTCGCCGAAGGCGGGCGAGAGCTTGAAGCCGTGGCCGGAGAACCCGGCGAGCAGGACGACGTCGTCGGCGCCGGGCAGGGGGCCGATGAGCGGGCGGCTGCTCTCGGTGTAGCCCTCCATGTAGACGGCCAGGCGGGTCGGGTCCGGGTGCAGGTCCGGCAGGTGGCGGCGGATCTGCTCGGTGAAGATGTCCAGTTCCTCCGGCTGGACGGTGCGGTCCAGCGCGTTGGGGTCGCCGGCGGGCTTGTGCAGCGCGCGGGACAGGCCGAGCTTGACGGAGACGCCGTCCGGGGAGGGCAGTCCGTAGCAGTGCGTGGGGGTCGTGCGGATGAAGGCGGGGCGCTCCTCGCCGAACCAGGCGTCGGTGGTGGGGACGTACCAGGCGCTGATCAGGCGGCGGATGTCCACCTCCCACGGCAGGTCGGGGAGCAGGTCGTTCACCCAGGGGCCGACGGTGACGACGACGGTGTCGAAGTGCTCGGTGCCGGTGTCGGTGCGGACCTCCACGCCGTTCGCCCGGGGCGCGATCTCCCGGACCGGCGTGTAGCGGTGGATCCGGGCGCCCAGCTGTTCGGCGCGCCGGGCCGCGGTCTGGACGGTCAGCTCGGGCCGGATGAAGCCGGCCCGGCGGTCGAGCACGGCCGCGTCGCCGTCCTCCAGCCGGTACTGCGGGAAGCGCTTGGCCATGGCCTCGGCGTCGAGCACCTCGTGATCGAGGCCGTGCTCGGCGATGGACTCCAGGACCGTGGCCATCTGCTGGTGCTCGGCGGAGCCCATCAGCAGGCATCCGGTCAGACGGCGCAGTTCGCGGCCGGTCTCCTGCTGGAGCCGCTCCCACAGGGCGTCGGCGTGCTTGAGGAGCGGGACGTACCGGGAGTCCTCGAAGTGGGCGCTGCGGAAGATGCGGGTCTCGCCGCCGGCCGCGCTGCGGTCGTGGCCGGGGGCGAAGCGGTCGTAGGCGACGACCTCCGCACCGCGGGCCGCGAGGCGCCAGGCGGCCTGGCTGCCCATCGTTCCCACGCCGACGACGGCGACGCGCTTCCTGGCAGCTGACACGAGGCTTTCCTTTCCTATGGCCGGGGCGCATGCTGAGCCCCCTGCGTGAGGCTGTTCGATTCGAGGTGGTGGGGTCGGAGGGGGCGGGTCCTACGGGGGACCTCGGCTCACGAACGCCCTGTCTCGGAGTTCCGGCTGTGTCCTCGGGACCTTCAGGCGAGCCGTGCCACATTGTGGAATGCTGTGCTAGTATCTGGCACAGAGAATGACAGCGGCTCCGAGGGGAGTCAAGAGGTGTCCGCCAGGGATTCCGAGGATTAACAGGGGGAAACCGGATGGAAATGAAGAGCGTCACCAGGTCGCTGCGCATCCTGGAGGCGGTGGCCCAGCATCAGCCGGTGACCGTCGGGGAACTGACGAAGCTCTTCGGCCTGCCGAAGTCGACCGTGCAGCGCACCCTGGTCACGCTGGCCGAGGCCGGCTGGCTGCGGGCCAGCCGCAAGGACACCACCCGCTGGGAGATCGGCGCCCGCGTCCTGGCCGTCCGTCCGGCTGCCCTGCAGGGATCGAGCCTGTTCGCCGCGGCCCGGGAGCCCATGATCCGCCTCCGGGACGCGGTGAACGAGACGATCCACCTGTCGGTGCCGGACGCGCTGCAGTGCATGGTCGTGGTGGACCGCGTGGACTGCTCGCACGCCGTACGGACGTTCCACACCGTCGGCGACACCTCACCCCTGCACGCCACCGCGACCGGGCGCGCGATCCTGGCGCATCTGCCCCGGCAGGACGTGGAGGAGCTCATCGCACAGGGGCTGGAGCGCTACACCGACACGACGCCCGCCGACCCCGACGAGCTGCGCGCCGAGCTGGACCGGATCCGCGCCGACGGCTACGCGGTCAACCGCAACCAGTACCGGCCGGACGTCTGCGCGATCGCCGCACCCGTCCTCGACGAGGACGGCACCCCCCTGGCCACCGTGGCCATCTCCATGCCCGACTCGCGCTACGACGCGGACCGGCTGCCCGAGTGGGGCCGTCTGGTCGCCGACACCGCCGCCGAGATCACGGGACGCCGCCTGGGCGCCTGAACGAGTACCCGGCACCGGGCAGGGCCGGCCCCCGCGCAGCGGCGCGGGGGCCGGCCCTTTTCTCATCTTCGGACGACAGCCGGCGCCCTGCGCCCGGCCGGGGGAGGGCCGGGCGCAGGGGCTGCCCCGCGCGGGCAGGCGCGGTCAGGGCGCTGCCACCGTGCATCACCGCGGGGCACACCGGATCCCGTACGCGTGCCGAATAGCGGCACGCCATGCTAGAATCCGGCACGATCATGCACTCGGCTCCGGGAGGGAGTCAAGAGCTGAGACCGACGAACGACAACTGACGGGGCCCCGATGGAAATGAAGAGCGTGACCAGGTCGCTGCGCATCCTGGAGGCGGTCGCCCACCATCAGCCCGTGACGGTGGGCGAGTTGACGAAGCTCTTCGGCCTGCCCAAGTCGACGGTGCAGCGCACGCTGGTCAGCCTGAACGAGGCGGGATGGCTGCGGGCCAACCGCCAGGACACCACCCGCTGGGAGATCGGCGCGCGGGTGCTCGCCGTGCGGCCGGCGGCGCTTCAGGGATCGAGCCTGTTCGCGGCGGCGAGGGAGCCCATGATCAGGCTGCGGGACGCGCTGAACGAGACGATCCACCTGTCGGTGCCGGACGCGTTGCAGTGCATGGTCGTCGTCGACCGGGTGGACTGCGCGCACGCGGTGCGGACGTACTACGCGATCGGCGAGACCTCTCCCCTGCACGCCACCGCCACCGGGCGCGCGATCCTGGCCCATCTGCCGCCCGCCGACGTGGACGAACTCGTCGCGCACAGGCTGGAGCGCTACAGCGACGCGACGCCGGTCGATCCGGTCGAACTGCGCGCCGAGCTGCGGCGGGTGCGCACCGACGGCTACGCCCTCAACCGCAATCAGTACCGTCCCGACGTCTGCGCGATCGCCGCGCCCGTCCTGGACGAGGACGGCACACCGCTCGCGTCGGTGGCCGTGTCGATGCCCGACTCACGCTACGACGCAACCCGGCTGCCCGAGTACGGCCGCCTGGTGACCGACACGGCTGCCGAGATCACCCACCGCCGCCTGGGCGCCTAGCTGCGGCACGCTGCTTCTCCACCACCTCCGCGAGGGCCTCCACGAAGCGGTCGAGCTCGCTCTCCCGCAGGTAGACGTGGGGCGATACGCGCATCCCGCTGAGGTGCCGGACTTCGCGGTACTTCACATGGATCTGGTGGCCGTCCCGGAGCTCCTGCTCCACGGCCCTGGCGTCCAGGCCGTCGATCGAGAACAGGCTCACCGCGCCCAGGGTGTCGGTGTCCAGCGGCGTGTGCAGCCGGAACCCGGGAATGCCCCGGGCCCGTTCCACCCAGTACCGGGTCAGCTCCCGCACGCGCGCGTGGACCGCCGCGGCCCCGATCTCACGGTGGAAGCGCGCCGCCGGCAGGATGCCCGCCTGAAGGGCCGAGTTGTACGTGCCGAGGTTCCAGTGGTCGAACTTGTCGACGCGCAAGGGCGGCGGATCGAAGGGCGCCAGCAGGGGCCACGTACGGTCGATGACTCCCTCCCGGACGACCAGCATGCCGTTGCCGACCGGCGCGCCCATCCACTTGTGCAGACTGGTGACGAAGAAGTCGCAGTCCAGGTCACGGAAGCTCACCGGCAGTTGGGCGAAGGTCTGGGCGCCGTCCACCACGGTGAGCGTCCCGTTGTCCTTCGCCAGACGGCACAGCCGCTTCGCCGGCACGACGCGCCCCGTCCAGTGGGACATGTGGGTGATCTGCAGGACACGGGTGCGCGATGTCATGACCGCCGCGTACGCCTCGACGATCTCGTCGTCGCCGTCCATGAGGTCGTAGTCGGCGGTGACGACCTCGATGCCCTCGCGTTCCTGCCGCTGGAACCAGGCGGCACGCACGCTCGGGTAGTCCCAGGGCGAGACCACGACCTGCTCGCCGGCGGCCAGCGGGATGCCGAAGATCGCCGTGCACAGGCCCTCGGTGGAGTTCCGGTTGAGCGCGATCTCGCCCGGGTCGCAGTCGATCAGCCCGGCGAGTTCCGCCTTGGCCTCGGGGAGCGCCAGGTCGAGGTTGCTCCACATGTTGCGGTCGGGGTTCCGGTTGACCAGCCGGTAGGCGTCGATCGTGGCCTGCTCGACGACCAGCGGCGGCGGGCTGACGGCCGCGTTGTTCAGGTTCAGCAGGGGGCGCTGCTCCGGGTAGGCCGCGCGGACGCGCTCCCAGTCGACGTCACCGCCGGGGTCAGGTCTCGCCATGGTGTTCTGCTCCGATGGTGTGGTTCGGGGGCGCCGTCACCGCACCGGCACCGCGACGTACTGGTACTCCAGGAACTCGTCGATCCCGACCCGCCCGCCCTCGCGGCCGAGACCGGACTGCTTGACGCCGCCGAAGGGTGCGGCCGGGTTGGAGACGAGGCCGGTGTTCAGGCCCACCATGCCCACCTCCAGACCTTCGCTGACGCGCAGTCCCCGGTCCAGCCCCTGGGTGAAGACGTAACCGACCAGACCCCAGGGCGTGTCGTTGGCGCGGCGCAGGACCTCGTCCTCGTCGTCGAAGGTGAGGATCGCCGCGACCGGGCCGAAGATCTCGGTGTCCATCAGGCGGCTGCCCGGGTCGACGTCGGCGAGCACGGTCGGCGGGTAGAAGCAGCCGGGCCCCTCGGGCGTACGTCCGCCGACGAGCACGCGCGCGCCGCGCTCCACCGCGTCCGCGACGAGCTCCGCGACCTTGGCGCGTCCGGCGGCGTCGATGAGCGGGCCGACGTCGACGCCGTCCCGGGTGCCCGGGCCGACGACCAGCGCGCCCATGCGCTCGGCCAGCCGCCGCCCGAACTCCTCGGCCACCGACCGGTGCACGAAGAAGCGGTTGGCGGCGGTGCAGGCCTCGCCCATGTTGCGCATCTTGGCGACCATCGCGCCGTCCACGGCCACGTCCAGGTCGGCGTCGTCGAAGACGATGAACGGCGCGTTGCCGCCCAGCTCCATCGACGTGCGGACGACCGTGTCCGCGCACTGGGCCAGCAGCAGCCGTCCGACGGCCGTGGAGCCGGTGAAGGACAGCTTGCGGATCCGGCCGCCGCGCAGCAGCGGCTCGCAGACCTCTCCGGCGCGGGAGGTGGTGACGACGTTCAGCACGCCGTCCGGCAGACCGGCCTCCTTCAGGATCCCGGCCAGCGCGAGGCTGGACAGCGGAGTCTGCGGGGCCGGCTTGAGCACCATCGTGCAGCCCGCGGCGATCGCCGGGCCGATCTTGCGGGTGCCCATGGCCAGGGGGAAGTTCCACGGCGTGATGAGCAGGCAGGGGCCGACCGGCCGGCGGGAGAGCAGCATGCGGTTGCGGCCGTCGGGAAGGGTGCCGCAGCCGCCGTCGATGCGGACGGCCTCCTCGGAGAACCAGCGGAAGAACTCGGCGGCGTACGCCACCTCTCCCCTGGCCTCGGCGAGCGGCTTGCCCATCTCGGACGTCATCAGGTGGGCGAGTTGGTCGGCGCGCTCGAGGATGAGCTCGTGGGCGCGGCGCAGGATCTCGCTGCGGGCCCGGGGCGCGGTACGCGCCCAGTCGGCCTGGGCCTGGACGGCGGCCTCCTCGGCGAGCCGGGCGTCCTTGGGGCCCGCGTCGGCGACGTGGCAGAGGATCTCGCCGGTCGCGGGGTCGTCGACGGGCATGGTGGCGCCGTCCGCGGCGTCCACCCAGGCTCCACCGATGAACAGCTGGGTCAGTACCTCGGTCATGGTGTCTCTCCTGTGTGGTCGGCGGCGGGGTCGAGGAGTTCCGCGAGGTGCAGGGCGCGGATGTCCCGGTCTCCGGCGAGGTGGTCGATCTGGGTGGCGCAGCTGAAGCCGTCGGCGACGACGGGGCGTCCGTCGAGGTGGTCGATGCGGGGTTTGAGGGCCAGATCGGCGACGGCCATCGACGTTTCGTAGTGCTCGGCCTCGAAGCCGAAGTTCCCGGCGAGTCCGCAGCAGCCCTCGGCCTCGTCCACCTCGCGCACGCCGAGCCGGCGCAGCAGGTCGGCGGGGCGGCGGCCCTTGAAGGTGGCGTACTCGTGGCAGTGAGTCTGGAGGACGACGTTCTCGGGCAGCGGTGGCGGGCTCCAGTCCTGATCGGCGAGATCCGTGAGGGCCGCGGTGAAAGTCTGGACGCGGCTCGCCACGCGCTGGGCGGCCTCGGTGCCGAGCAGTTCGGGGACGTCACGTTTCAACGCTGCCGCACAGCTCGGCTCGGCCACGATGATCGGCCGGTCGTCACCGTCGTCGAGCGCGGCGACCGTGCGGGCCATGATCTTGCGGGCGACGTTCAGCTGGCCGGTGCTGACCCAGGTCAGCCCACAGCACAGTCCCTCCTGCGGCGCGCAGGGGATACCGGCGTCGGCCAGCACCCGGCTCGCGGCTCCCGCGATCTCGGGTCGGAAGGCGCGGGTGAAGCTGTCCACGAACAGCACGGCCTTCGCGGGCCCGGGGGCCTGGGCCGCGCGCAGGATCCTGCGCAGGGCGCGGCGGGAGGCGAAGGCGGGGATTCGCCGCTTGGTCGTGACGCCGCCCAGGCGGGCCAGGAGTTTGCCGAGCGGCCCGCGCAGCAGGGCGTTGACCGGCCGGGCGGCGTATCCGGCCAGGGCGGAGGTTTTGGGCAGCCAGCCCAGTGAGTAGTGGGAACGGGGGCGCAGGCGGCCCTTGTAGTGCTGGTGGAGGAACTCCGCCTTGTAGGTGGCCATGTCGACGCCGACCGGGCAGTCGCTGGAGCAGGCCTTGCACGACAGGCACAGATCGAGGGCATCGCGCACTTCGGTCGAGCGCCAGGCGTCCTTGATCGTCTCGCCGCGGACCATCTCCTGGAGCATGCGGGCCCGGCCGCGGGTGGAGGCGTTCTCCTCGCCCGTGGCCCGGTAGCTGGGGCACATCACCCCGCCCGCGTCACTGCGGCACCGCCCCACACCGACGCAGCGGCGTACGGAGCCGGCGAAACCGTCCTCGTCGTGCGGGAAGCCGAACGCCGTGTCCAACACTGGCAGTTCACGCAGCGCGAGGTCGGCGTCCAAGGGCGCGGGGTCGACGATCACGCCCGGGTTGAGCAGCCCCTCGGGGTCAAAAACCTGTTTGAATGCGGCGAACAGGCCGATCATGCGGTGGCTGTACATCACCTGGAGCAGTTCGCTGCGGGCGCGTCCGTCACCGTGCTCGCCCGACAGCGTGCCGCCGTGCCCGACGACCAGGGCGGCGGCTTCGGTGAGGAACCGGCGCATGACCGCCCGCCCCGCCTCCGTCGCCGGGTCGAAGTCGATGCGCACGTGGACGCAGCCGGCGCCGAAGTGCCCGTACAGCACACCGGTCAGCTGGTGCGTGGCCAGCAGCTTGCGGAAGTCGCGCAGGTAGGCGGCCAGGTGCTCCGGGGCGACGGCCGCGTCCTCCCAGCCGGGCCAGGACTCGCCGCCGTCCACGAGCCGGGCGGCCAGCCCGGCCCCGTCCTCACGCACCCGCCACAGCGCACGCCGCTCCGCCGGGCTCTCCACGACCCGGCCGCCCGTCATCCGCCCCCTCGCCTTGAGCACATCCAGCAGCTCAGCGGCCCGAGCGTTGACCACTGCCGGGTCGTCGCCTTCCAGCTCGACATACAGCCAGGCCCGCCCCTCGGGCAGCCCGGTGACGGAGTCCGGGCCGCGGCGGGCACGCATGGTGGCCACGATCGCCTCGTCCATGCCCTCCACCGCGCTGGGCGAGAAGCGCAGGATCTCCGGCACGTCCTCGGCCGCCTCGACCACGTCCTCGTAGCCCAGCGTCAGCAGCGCGGATGCCTGTGCGGCCGCCACCAGGCGGACCGTCGCGGCGGTGACGACCGCACAGGAGCCCTCCGTGCCCACCAGAGCACGAGCCACATCGAAGCCGTTCTCCGGCAGCAGGTGCTGCAACTGGAAACCCGACACCTGACGAGGGATCCGGCCCAGCTCGGTACGGATCGGCGCCAGATTGTCCTCGACCAACCGCCTGAGGTCGGATTCCAGGCGCGCGATGACCTCGCCGTCACCAGGGTCCACCGGATGCAGCCCCGTGTGGTCGGCCACGGCCCGCACACCGTCCGCCGTCACGATCTCCAGGGCCTCGACGTGGCCGCTGGTCCGCCCGTCGCGCACCGACCGGTTGCCGCACGCGTCGTTGCCGATCATGCCGCCGAGGGTGCAGCGGCTGTGCGAGGACGGATCCGGCCCGAAATCCAGCCCGTGCAACGCGGTCGCGCCGCGCAGCGCGTCCAGGACGACACCGGCCTCGACCCGCGCCGTACGGGCCTCCACGTCCATGTCCAGGATCCGGTTCATGTACCGGGAGAAATCCAGCACCACCCCCGGCCCGACCGCGTTGCCGGCCATGCTCGTGCCACCACCCCGGGCCGTGACCGGGATGCCCGTCTCCCGGCAGGCCCGCACCACCGCCACCACATCGTCCGCGGTACGCGGGAAGACCACGGCCTGCGGCGGGACACGGTAGTTGGAGGCGTCGTAGGCGTAGGGGCCCGTCGCTCCCGGGCCGGTCTCCACCCGCAGACCGGGCGCGATCTCGACGATGCGGGCCGTCAGACCCGCCAGGTCGCGGGTGGCGGTGGTCATCGGTCAGACGCCCCCGACGTGCCGGCCTCGACCGCGTTGGCCCAGGCCTGGAGGCCCTCGTCCACGGCCGTCTCGTCGATCACGAGCGCCGGGATCATCCGGACGACCTGGTTCCAGGCGCCGCAGAGCAGCAGGAGCAGGCCTTCGTCGACGGCGGCGCGCTGCACGCGGGCGGCGGTCTCGGGGTCGGGGCTGCCGTCCTCGGTGACGAACTCGGTGGCGAGCATGAGGCCGAGGCCGCGGACGTCGCCGATGCCCGGGGTCCGGTCGGCGACGGCTTCCAGGCCCTGGCGCAGCCGCTTGCCCATCGCCTCGGCGTTGTCGACGAGCTTCTCGTCGCGGACGACGTCCAGGGTCGCGCAGGCGGCGGCGCAGGCGACGGCGTTGGCGCCGTACGTGCCGCCCTGCGAGCCGGGCCAGGCCTTGCTCATCAGTTCCTCGGAGGCGGCGATGCCGGAGAGGGGGAAGCCGCTGGCCAGGCCCTTGGCGGTGACGAGGATGTCCGGGGTGACGCCGAAGTGGTCGTGGCCCCAGAAGCGGCCCGTGCGGCCGACGCCGGTCTGCACCTCGTCGAGGATCAGCAGGAAGCCGTGCCGGTCCGCCCGCTCGCGCAGCCCCTCCATGAAGGCGCGGTTCGCGGGCACGTAGCCGCCCTCGCCGAGCACCGGCTCGACGATGATCGCGGCGGTGTCGGCGGGCGAGGAGATCGTCTGGAGGGTGTAGTCCAGCTCCTTGAGGGCGAAGCGGGTCGCGGTCTCCTCGTCCCAGCCGTAGCGGAAGGCCGTCGGGAACGGGGTGACGACGACGCCGCTCATCAGCGGGGAGAAGCCGGACCGGAAGCGGATGCCGGAGGTCGTCATGGAGGCGGCGGCGACGGTACGGCCGTGGAAGCCGCCGTGGCAGACGATGACGTTGGGGCGGCCGGTGGCCTGGCGGGCCAGGCGCAGCGCCGCCTCGACGGCCTCGCTGCCGGAGTTGGTGAAGAACAGGCTGTCCAGGCCGGCGGGCAGCACCTCGCCGAGCTTCTCGACGAGGCGGCGCAGCGGCTGGTGCATGACGGTCGTGTACTGGCCGTGCACCAGCGTGCCGACCTGCTCCTGCGCCGCCGCCACGACCCTGGGGTGGCAGTGCCCGGTGCTGGTGACGCCGATGCCGGCGGTGAAGTCGAGGTAGCGGCGGCCGTCCTCACCGTAGAGGTGGACGCCTTCGCCCCGGGCCGCCACGACGGGCGTGGCCTGGCGAAGGTGCGGCGACAGTGCGGTCATGTGGGCTCCCGGCCGTACGTCGAGGTCTGGTTGCGTGGCTCTTCTCCGGTCACCGAGCATCCAGGCCGCCGCGAAGGGCGACAACGCGTGATCTGTCCAGCCGGAACGCGTTGTTCGGACGTTGTGTCAACCGCCGGACCCCTCGGGCACCACTCGCCCCTCGCGTGGACAGCTCTTGCGCAGGTCAGTGCCGCTTGTCAGAGTGACCGGGCACTCCCCCATGGAGACATCGTGAACGAACACCCCCCGACGGCCGGCCGGGACTCCGCCCCGGCCGGTCGCGCGCCCACCGTCGCCGACGTCCTGGCGCTGCCCGTCCTGGCCGCCGGGCAGCCCCAGGTCGTCACCGGGCTGAGGCAGCTGGACCGGCCGGTGCGCTGGGTGCACATCACCGAGCTGACCGACCCGGCCTCCTTCCTCAAGGGCGGCGAGCTGGTCCTGACCACCGGCATGCCCCTGCCCGAGGACGCCGCGGGGGTTCGCCGGTACGTGGACGAGCTGACCGAGGTGGGGGCGGCCGCCCTGGTCATCGAACTGGTGCGGCGCTACCACCGCCCGCCCGACGCCCTCGTCCGGGCGTGCCGCGCCCGGGGCCTGCCCCTGGTGACGCTCGCCCGGGACGTCAACTTCCTGGAGGTCACCCAGGTCGTCCACGCGCTCATCCTCGGCAGCCAGGCCGAGGCGATGCGCCGGACCCAGCGGATCCACGAGGCGTTCACCGCCCTGACCCTGCGCGGCGCGGGACCGGAGGACGTGGTGCGCGCTGCGGCGGAGATGAGCGGCCGTACGGTCGTCCTGGAGAACCTGATGCACCAGGCGCTGATCTGCGAGCCGTCGGGAAGCACGGTGCGGGACGCCCTCACCGGCTGGGAGCGGCGCTCCCGGGCCACCGAGCCCGGCGACCGCACGGAGGTGGGCGGACCGGAGGGCTGGCTCACCGCACCCGTGTCCTACCAGGGCGAACGCTGGGGCCGGCTGGCGATGCTGCCCGCCGAGGGGCAGCCCTTCGGGCCGGAGCACCGCACCGTCCTGGAGAGGACGGCGATGGCGCTGACGGTCGCCCGTCTCATCCACGCCACGCCGTGGGAGCACACGGCCCACCGCAACGCCCTGCGGGACCTGGCGGGACAGCGCCACCACTCCCCCGAGGACGCCCGGGCCCGCTGCGCCGCGCTGGGCCTGCCGACGGAGGGCGGTGTCTTCCTGGCGGTCCTCGCGGAGCTGGGGCCGGGCGGCGAGGGCGGCGAGCCGGAGACGCGGCTGCACCAGGAGCTGGCCTCGGCGGGGGTGCCGGCGCTCGTCGGCGAACTCTCCCCCGGCCGCCTCGGCATCCTGCTGGCCCTGCGGCCCGCCCAGTCCTGGCGTCCCGTGGCCGAACGCCTGAGCCGCGCCGTGCTGGCCCTGGCTCCGGCAGCGACCGTCGGCGCCGGCTCCGAGGTGGCCGACCTCGCCGACGCGGCCCGTTCCTTCCGGGAGGCGGCCCGGGTCCTGGAGGCCACCCCGCCCGGCCAGCCCCTGCCCGCCGACCGCTCCTTCCACGAACTGCCGGACATCGACCTGCGCCGTCTGCTGTACGCCCTGCGCGAGGACACCCGGATCCAGGACTACACCGAGCGCCGCCTCGGCCGGCTCATCGACCACGACACCCGGCACGGCACCGAGTTGCTGACGACCCTGGGCCACTACCTGGACGCCGCCGGCAACAAGACCACCGCGGCCCGCCGCGGCGGGCTGTCCAGGGAGACCATGTACCAGCGGCTGCGCACGATCGAACGCCTCCTGGACACCGACCTGGAGTCCGGCGAGCGCCGCACCGAACTCCACGTGGCCCTCACGGCGTTGCGCGTGCTGCGGGGCGACTGACCGGCAGGGACCTTTGGTGGGCCCTCCGGTCAGGTGTCGAAGTCCACCGTCAGCGCCTCCGACACGGGGAACGACTGGCACGTGAGGACGTAGCCCGCGTCGACCTCTGCCGGTTCGAGGGCGAAGTTGCGGCGCATGTCGGCCTTGCCGTCTGTGACCAGGGCGCGGCAGGTGCCGCAGACGCCGCCCTTGCAGGCGAACGGCAGGTCCGGGCGGGTCTGCTGGGCGCCTTCGAGGATGGTCCGCTCGCGGGGCAGGGCGGAGGTGGTGGAGCGGCCGTCGAGGGTGACGGTGACCTGGCTGACCGGGCCGGTGGGGCCGGTCTCGGTGTGCCGGACCTCGCGGACGGGCTCGTCGTCGGCGTAGAACAGCTCCTGGTGGACGCGGTCGGGGGGCACGCCGAGGCCGGCCAGGACCTGCTGGGCGGCGCGGACCATGCCGTGCGGGCCGCACAGCCACCAGTGGTCGGCGGACTCCACGTCGACCAGCGCGTCGACGAGCGCGGACAGCCGCTCGGCGTCGAGGCGGCCGGAGAGCACCTCGGCCTCGCGGGGCTCGCGGGACAGGACGTGGGCGAGCTGGAAGCGCGTCGGGTAGAGGTCCTTCAGGTCGGCCAGTTCGTCGGCGAACATCACCGTGCCCGTGCGGCGGTTGCCGTAGAGGAGGGTGACCGTCGAGCGGGGGTCGGCGGCGAGGACGGACTCGGCGATGGAGACCATGGGCGTGATGCCGGAGCCGGCCGCGACGAGGACGTGGTGGCCGGGGGTGGTGAGGTCGGGGGTGAAGGCGCCGGTGGGGGCCATCACCTCGACGGTGTCGCCGGGGCGGACCTCGTGCACGAGCCAGGAGGAGAAGAGGCCGCCGGGCACCACGCGCACGCCGATGCGGGGTGCCGTGCCGGCGGGTGAGCAGATGGAGTAGGAGCGGCGCTCGTCGCGGCCGTCGATCTCGCGCCGCAGGGTGAGCGACTGGCCGGGCGCGAAGGCGAACTCCTCGGCGAGTTCGGCGGGGATGTCGAAGCTGACGGCCACCGCGTCCTCGCACAGGGGCTGCACGGCGGCGACCCGCAGGGCGTGGAAGACCGGACGGCGGCGGGCACGCGCGCGTGCCGCCGGGGCGGGGGCCGGCTCCATCAGGTCCTCCATCAGATCTCCTTGACGTACTCGAAGGGCTCGCGGCAGGCGAGGCAGCGCCACAGGGCCTTGCAGGACGTGGCGCCGAAGCGGGAGGTCTCCTCGGTGTCGGGGTGGCCGCAGCGGGGGCAGGGCACCGAGCGGCGGGTCGGTGACAGCACGAGCGGCACCGGTCCGGCGGCGCGGGCGGGCGCGTCCCCGGGCGGGGCGATGCCGTGCTCGGCGAGCTTGCGGCGGCCCTCCGCCGTGATCCAGTCGCTGGTCCAGGGCGGGTCGAGGACGGTGCGGATCTCCACGCGCGCGTACCCGGCGTCGCGCAGCCGGGCGGCCACGCCGGCGCGCATCTCCGCCATGGCCGGGCAGCCCGAGTAGGTGGGGGTCAGGCTCGCGACGACCGTGCCGTCCTCGGTGAGCGACACCTCGCGCAGCACGCCCAGGTCGGCCAGGGTCAGCATGGGCAGCTCGGGGTCGGGCACCTGCTCGGCGATCCGCCGGGCCTGCCGCGCGTCCAGCACTGTCGTCACCATGCCGCCTCCGGGTGGGCGCGGGCCACGCCCTGCAGCTCGGCCAGCAGCGGGGCGAGATGCTCGGTGTGTTCCCCGGCGCGGCCCGAGCCGGGCAGCGGGCGGAAGACGGGCATGGGCAGTCCGGCGGCCTCGGTGACCTGCCGCAGGACGGCGACGACCTCGTCGCGGACGTCGTACGCCGTGAACAGCTCGCCCAGGTAGGGCGCCACCTGCTCCTGTGCCCGGCGCATCCGGCGGTGCGACTCGTCGGTGCCGTCGCCCAGGCGCACGGCCCACTCGGCCGCGTACTGCCGGTGGTACGCCAGCTCCTTCACGCCCTTGGCGGCGATCGCGGCGAGCACCGGGTCGCGGTGGGCGGTGAGCCGCTCGAAGTGCGCGAGGCGCCAGCTGGAGAGCACCAGCAGCCGGACGATCGAGAACGCGAAGTCGCCGTTGGGCAGTTCGGCCAGGCGTACGTTGCGGAAGTCGCCCGCGTCGCGGAAGTAGGCGAAGGCGTCCTCGTCGCGGCCGGTGCCGTCGACCTGGCCGGCGCGGGAGTAGAGCAGGCGGGCCTGGCCGAGCAGGTCGAGCCCGATGTTGGCCAGCGCCACCTCCTCCTCCAGCTCGGGGGCGCGGGTGGTCCACTCGGCGAGCCGCTGGGCCGAGATCAGGGCGTCGTCGGCCAACGTGACGCAGAGGTCGGCCAGTTCACCGGCGTCGACGCCGCCCGGCACGGTGGTGTCGACGCCGTGCAGCGGGTCCTCGAAGCCGGTGCCGTAGGCCCAGCGGGTGTCGTCCTCGTGCCCCTCGGCGAGGGTCAGGTAGACGTGGTCGTCACTCATGCCCTCTCCTTCAGATGTGCGGGACGTCGTCGGGGATGTCGTAGAAGGTCGGGTGGCGGTAGACCTTGTCGGCGCTGGGCGCGAAGAAGGGGTCCTTCTCGTCGCGGGTGGAGGCGGCGATGTGCTCGGAGCGGACGACCCAGATGCTCACGCCCTCGTTGCGCCGCGTGTACAGGTCGCGGGCGTGGGTGAGGGCCATCCGGTCGTCGGCGGCGTGCAGCGAGCCCACGTGGACGTGGTTCAGGCCGCGCTTGCCCCGTACGAACACCTCGTACAGCGGCCAGTTCTGCTTCTCGGCGGTCATGCCACCGCTCCCTTCCGCGTCCGGGACGCCTGCTTGGCCGCGTGGGCGGTGGCCGCCTCGCGCACCCAGGCGCCCTCCTCGTGGGCGCTGCGGCGCCGCTCCATCCGCTGGGCGTTGCACGGGCCGTCGCCCTTGATGACCCGCATCAGCTCGTCCCAGTCGGGCGTGCCGAAATCGTGGTGGCCCCGCTCCTCGTTCCAGCGCAGCTCCGGGTCGGGGAGCGTCACGCCGAGCTTCTCGGCCTGCGGGACGGTCATGTCGACGAAGCGCTGGCGCAGTTCGTCGTTGCTGTGCCGCTTGATCTTCCAGGCCATGGACTGCGCGGAGTTGGGCGAGGCGTCGTCGGGCGGGCCGAACATCATCAGGGAGGGCCACCACCAGCGGTTCACGGCGTCCTGCACCATCTCGCGCTGCTCCGGGGTGCCGCGCATCATCGTCATCAGCAGTTCGTAGCCCTGCCGCTGGTGGAAGGACTCCTCCTTGCAGATCCGCACCATGGCGCGCGCGTACGGCCCGTACGAGGACCGGCACAGCGGCACCTGGTTGCAGATCGCGGCGCCGTCGACGAACCAGCCGATCACGCCGACGTCGGCGAAGCTCAGCGTCGGGTAGTTGAAGATCGAGGAGTACTTCTGGCGGCCCTCGATGAGCCGCTCGGTCAGCTCGGCGCGGTCGGCGCCCAGCGTCTCCGCCGCCGAGTACAGGTACAGCCCGTGTCCCGCCTCGTCCTGGACCTTCGCGAACAGAATGGCCTTGCGGCGCAGCGACGGCGCGCGGGTGATCCACTCGCCCTCCGGCTGCATGCCGATGATCTCCGAGTGCGCGTGCTGCGCGATCTGGCGGATCAGTGTCTTCCGGTAGCCCTCCGGCATCCAGTCACGGGGCTCGATCCGCTGGTCCCGCGCGATCGTCGCGTCGAAGTGCCGCTGGAGAACCGGCTCGGTGCCGTCCGCCCCCGGGGGGCTGGAGTGTGTCGTGTCCATCCGTCCCACTTCCCAACCGACCATTCGTTCGGTCCATGGTATGACAACCCGGCGCGCCTTGGTAAGCCCCCGGCCCCTTGACAGGCACCCTGGCGACTTGGTTACTTGGCGACGCCGAAGCTAACCGAATGTTCGGTCGGGTCACAAGGGGGTGCGAGAAGTGAGCCATGCCGCCGGCGCGACGGCCGCCCGGGCGATGTTCGCCGCGGACCGGGCCTCCCGCGGGCTCGGGATCGAGCTGCTGGAGCAGGGTGAAGGGACCGCCGTGCTGCGGATGACGGTGACCCCGGCGATGGTGAACGGGCACGGGATCGCCCACGGCGGCTACGTCTTCCTGCTCGCCGACACCGCCTTCGCGTGCGCCTGCAACAGCCACGGCCCGGTGACCGTCGCGGCCGGCGCCGACATCACCTTCGTGACACCGGCGCACGAGGGCGACGTCCTCGTGGCACGGGCCGAGGAGCGCACCCGGTACGGCCGCAGCGGCCTCTACGACGTGACCGTGCTGCGGGACGACGAGGTGATAGCGGAGGTCCGGGGCCGCAGCCGAAGCATCAGGAGCACGAGGTCGGAGGAGTCGGGATGACGAGCGAGGCGACGGCCCCCCGGGTCACGGGCGGGACCGGGCGGCGGGGCGAGCCCCTCCCCCACGAGCTGCTGGACGACGGCGAGCGCCTGACGCGCGAGCGGCTGCGCGCGCTCCAGCTCGACCGACTGCGCCGGAGCCTGCGGCACGCCTACGACAACGTGGAGACGTACCGGGCGAAGTTCGACGCGGCCGGGGTCACGCCCGACGACTGCCGCTCCCTGGAGGACCTGGCCCGCTTCCCCTTCACGACGAAGGCCGACCTCAGGGACACCTACCCCTTCGGCATGTTCGCCGTCCCCATGGACCAGGTGCGCCGGGTCCACGCCTCCAGCGGCACCACCGGCCGGCCCACGGTCGTCGGCTACACGGAGAACGACCTGTCGATGTGGGCCGACCTGGTGGCCCGCTCGATCCGCGCCGCCGGCGGACGCCCGGGGCACAAGGTGCACATCTCCTACGGGTACGGGCTGTTCACCGGCGGCCTCGGCGCGCACTACGGCGCCGAGCGTGCCGGGTGCACGGTGATCCCCGCCTCGGGCGGCATGACGGCCCGGCAGGTGCAGATCATCCAGGACTTCCGGCCCGAGATCATCATGGTCACCCCGTCCTACATGCTCACCCTGCTCGACGAGTTCGAGCGGCAGGGCGTCGACCCGCGCACGAGCGGCCTGCGCGTGGGCATCTTCGGGGCCGAACCGTGGACGGAGGAGATGCGCCGCGAGATCGAGGAACGGACGGACCTCCACGCCGTCGACATATACGGCCTGTCGGAGGTGATCGGCCCGGGCGTTGCACAGGAGTGCGTGGAGACCAAGGACGGGCTGCACGTGTGGGAGGACCACTTCTACCCCGAGGTCGTCGACCCGATCACGGGCGAGGTGCTGCCCGAGGGCGAGGAGGGCGAGCTGGTCTTCACGTCCCTCACCAAAGAGGCCCTGCCGGTCGTCCGGTACCGCACCCGCGACCTGACCCGGCTGCTGCCCGGCACGGCCCGGCCCGCGTTCCGTCGCATCCAGAAGATCACCGGCCGCTGCGACGACATGATCATCCTGCGCGGGGTGAACGTCTTCCCGAGCCAGATCGAGGAGATCGTGCTGCGCACCCCGGGCGTCGCCCCGCACTTCCAGATCGAGCTGTCCCGGCGCGGCCGTCTGGACCACATGACGGTCCGCGTCGAGACCCGCCCCGGCACCGGCCCCGAGCAGCGGGAAACCGCTGCCGCGGCGATCGCGAAGGCCGTCAAGGACGGCATCGGCATCACCGCCGACGTGTCGATCGTCGAACCGGAGACCCTGGAGCGCTCACTGGGCAAGCTCCGCCGGGTCAAGGACCTGCGCCCGGAGTGACTGCTCGCGCACGGCCGCGGTGAACGCGTCACGCGCGTCTCGCCGTAGCCGGTGCGCCACCCGGCTCTCACAAGCGGCACCTCGCCTCCGACGCGGCGACGAGGGGGCCGGGTGCGGCCGCCCGGGGACGTTCCGCCTCGTGGGCGGCCGGCTTGCGGATCAGGAGCAGGGCCGCGTCGTCGTGCAGCCGGCCGCCCACGTGGGCCAGCAGTTCGTCGTGCAGGGCGTCGAGGGTCCGGCCCGGCTCGTGGGAGACGTGCCGCTCCAGGCCTTCGGCGAGCGGGTAGAAGGCGCGGCCGCCGTCGCGGGCCTCGGTGACCCCGTCGGTGTAGAGCAGCAGCTGGTCGCCGTCGGCGAAGGGAAGCGCCTGGAGGCGCGGCGCGTGCCCGGTGAGGGCGCGCAGTCCGAGGGGCGGGGCGGGATGCGCGGGCTCCACCGCCGTCACGCTCCCGGAGGCGTCCACGAGCAGCGGGGGCGTGTGCCCGCAGTTCACCACCTCCAGGTGCCCGGCCCGCGGGTATCCGGCGACGATGGCGGTGACGAAGTCGTCGTGGCCGAGGTTGCGCGCCAGGCTCCGCTCGATCCGGTCGACCACGGCGAGGAGATCGGGCTCGTCGTGGGCCGCCTCGCGGAAGACGCCCAGCACCAGCGCGGCGGTCCCCACGGCGGGCAGCCCCTTGCCGCGCACGTCGCCGACGATCAGCCGCACCCCGTGCGGGGTGGGGATCAGGGCGTAGAGGTCTCCGCCGATCCGGGCCTCGGCCGCGGCGGCGCTGTAGCGGACGGCCGCCTGGAACGGTCCGACGGTCGCCGGCACGGGCCTGAGCAGGGCGTGCTGGGCGGTCTCGGCGACCGAGCGGACGGCGGCGAGCACTCGTTCACGGCGCCCGCGCAGGACACCGGCCAGGCCGCTTGCGAGGGTGACGGCCACCAGGGCGGCCAGCAGGGCGGCCACTTCACGGCCGGGCACGCCGTCGTGGGTGCCGAGGGTCGCGCCGAGCGCCACGGTGAGGCCGCCGACGCAGAGGACTCCGCGCGGCCCGTTGGTCGTGGCCGCCAGGGCGGGTCCGGCCGCGAGCAGGGGCAGCCAGATCATCCCCGCTCCGTCGGCGAGGTCGGCGAGCACCACGGCGGAGACGACCAGGACGGGCAGGAGTGGCAGGACGGGCGCGCCCGCCGTCAGCCGCGCCACGGCGCGCCCGCGGGCCGAAGCCCTGGTGCCGAACGCTCGATTGCCGGACGGCCCTCCAGGCCGGTGGTCGCCACCACGGTCTCGGGCTTGGCTCATGTTCGCTTCCGCAGTCCTCACCTGCGCGCCGGACGCGCACTACTGAAATGCCTGTTTCATCCAGAAAACGGGGTGAGGTCGGACACGGGCAAGGAGAGGATTTTCAGATAGTGAGCGAGAGGCTCCGGGTCACGCGGCTCGCGGTCGGGAGCAGCCGCTCCCGGATCTCCGGCAGCCGGGAGAGCCGGTTCGCCGGCAGGGAGACGCCGAGGGAGCCGAGCGTGTCGCCGCTGTAGACCGGGACGGCGACGCAGACGGTGCCCAGGGTGTACTCCTCCAGGTCCGTGACGGCCGGGGCGAGGGGCGGGGTCTCCAGCCGCCGGAGCAGTTCGGGCAGGCTGGTGATCGTCCGCGGGGTGAGGTCGGCGAGGTGGTGGCGGGAGAGGTAGTCCTTGCGGTCTTCCTCGTCCAGTTCGCGCAGCACGGTCTTGCCCAGTGCGGTGGCGTGCCCCGCGTCCTCGAAGCCGACCCAGAGGTCGACGCGGGGCGTTCCGGGGCCGTCGACGATCTCGGCGACCCGGATCTCGCCGTCCTCGTAGAAGGTGAGGTAGGCCGCCGTCGCGAGTTCGTCCCGCAGGGCGGCGAGCGTGGGCCGGACACGGCTGAGCAGTGCCTGCGCGCGGCCCGTGGTCCGCAGTGTCTGCAGCTTGTCGCCGAGGATGAACCCGCCGTCGTCCAGTTTCCGCACGTACCCGTCGTGGGTCAGGGTCCGCAGCAGGTGGTAGGCGGTGGCCAGGGGCAGGCCCGTCTCCCGCGCCAGCTGCTTCGCCGGCGCGCCGTTCTCGTGCGCGCTCACCGCCTCCAGCAGCCGCATCGCCCGCTGGACGGAGGTGATGAGCGTAGGGCCGTCTCGCGCACCCATACGACCAGCGTGCGTCAGGCGCACGGCGCGGGCAAGGCAGACCGGCGGCGCCCCGGACTCCGGCACTCCGGACTCCGGACTTCGGCACTCCGGACTCCGGCACCCCGGTGGCCACGGGCGTCCCGCTGATCGCGGCGTCCGGAGAGTAGGCCGGAAGCGGACGTGGGCCGCGAAACGCCGCCGTGGTCCTTCTCGGCCCTCCCGTCACCGGCGACCATGCCATGTCATGGACATCTTGCTCGTCGCCAGCGCGTTCAACAGCCTGTCCCAGCGCGTGTACGCCGAACTGTCGGACCAGGGGCACCGGGTGGACGTCGTCCTCGCCTCGCACGGCGCCGACGCGGTCCGCGGCGCCGTACGCGAGGTGGGACCGGAGCTGATCGTCGCCCCGATGCTGAAGTCGGCCCTGCCGGAGGACGTGTGGCGGGAGCACACCTGCCTGATCGTGCACCCGGGGCCGCCCGGCGACCGCGGCCCGTCCGCCCTGGACTGGGCGATCGCCGAGGAGGCGTCCGAGTGGGGCGTGACGGTGCTCCAGGCCGAGGCGGCGATGGACGCGGGCGACATCTGGGCTGACGGGACGTTCCCGGTGCCGCCGGCCGGCAAGAGCGACCTGTACCGCAACGAGGTGTCCGACGCGGCCACGGCCGCCGTCCTGCTCGCCGTGCGGCGGTTCGCCGAGGGGTCCTTCAAGCCGCGCCCGCAGAGCGATCCGGGGATCCGTGTGACGTGGCGGGACTACTTCCGCCAGGAGCAGCGGCGGATCGACTGGGAGCACGACGACACCGCGACGGTGCTGCGCAAGCTCCGCGGCGCCGATTCGCAACCGGGCGTCCTGGACGAGCTCTGCGGCCGGGAGGTGTTCCTGCACGGCGGGCACCCGGAGGACCGGCTGCGCGGACGGCCCGGTGAACTGCTCGCGACCCGGTCCGGCGCGGTCTGCCGGGCCACCCGGGACGGCGCGGTGTGGATCCCGGAGCTGCGCCCCCGCAAGACCTCCGGCGACCCGGCGCCGTTCCGCCGCCCGGCCGCCTCGGTGCTCGCCGGCTTCCCGGCACCGCCCGGCAGCGGCCCGGGCATGCCGGGTTCGAACGGCCGCCCGTACTGGCTGCCGGAGATCGCCGTCCCGCTCGAACTGCCCCCGGAGCGCACCACCTGGACGGACATCCGCTACCGGCAGCGGGGGGACGTCGGCTTCCTGTCGTTCTCGTTCCCGGGCGGGGCGATGAGCACCGTCCACTGCCGCAGGCTGCTCGCCGCCTACCGGTACGCGCTCACCCGCCGCACCTCGGTGCTGGTGCTGGGCGGTGCCCGCGACTTCTTCTCCAACGGCATCCACCTCAACGTCATCGAGGCCGCGGACGACCCGGCGGAGGAGTCCTGGTCCAACCTCGTCGCCATGAACGACCTGGTCGAGGCCGTGCTGCGCACCACCGACCGGGTGGTGGTGGCGGCCGTCGGCGGCAACGCGGCGGCCGGCGGCGTGATGCTCGCCCTGGCCGCCGACGAGGTGTGGTGCCGCACGGGCAGCGTCCTCAACCCGCACTACCGGAACCTGGGCCTGTACGGCTCGGAGTACTGGACGTACTCGCTGCCGCGCCGCGTCGGAGCCGAGGCGGCGGAGCGGCTGACGAGCGAGGCGCTGCCGTTGAGCGCGGCGAGTGCCGAGCGGACCGGGCTGGTGGACCGTCTGGTGCCGGTGCCCGCCGCGGAGTTCGCCACGGAGGTCGAGCGCCTGGCCGCCGAGGTGGCCGCCGACCCTGACCTCGCCCGCCGGATCACCACCAAGGCCACGGCACGGCACGCGGACGAACTCCAGCGGCCCCTTGCGGAGTACCGGCGCACCGAACTCGCCCGTATGCGCGCCGTCTTCTTCGACCCGCAGGCCCCGTACCACGCGCTGCGCTCCGCGTTCGTCCGCAAGCTCCCGCACGGCTCCGCCCGGCCGCTGGTCCGGGAGGGTGCGCGGTGAGCGCGCGGCTGCTCGTGGCGGGCGTCGGCAACATCTTCCTCGCGGACGACGCCTTCGGCCCCGAAGTGATCCGCGCCCTGGAGCGGCACCCCCTGCCGCCCGAGGTACGGGTGCGGGACTTCGGCATCCGCGGCATGGACCTGGCGTACGAACTGCTCGACGGCTACGACACGGCCGTCCTGGTCGACGCGTCCGTCCGGGGACACGCGCCGGGCACCCTGTCGCTGATCGAGCCGGACCTGCCCGGTGATCCCGCGACGGCCGCTCCTCCCGAGGCGCACGGCATGGACCCCGCGAAGGTCCTCGCCCTCGCCGCCCACCTGGGCGACGAGCCGCTCCCCCGCGTCCTGGTCCTCGCCTGCGAACCCGAGCTGCGGGCACCCGCCGACGAGGACATCGCCCCGGGCGTCAGCGCGACCGTGCGCGAGGCGGTCGATCGGGCCGTCGCGGCGCTGCACACCATGGTCCCGGTGCTGCTCGCCGACCCGGGGGCCAGGCCCCCGTTGAGCCGCCCGGACGAATCCGCCGCCCTGTCCCCGGCCGGGCTGCGGGGATCGGTGAGCGGGGGCGCCGAGGATCGGTAGCGGAACGATTTCCCTACCGACCGCGAGGAGCGGCGCCCATGTGCGATTCCGTGGACGAGGTCACCCGGGCCGTCCTGGCGAGGAACGACGGTCTGGCGGCGGGCCTGCGCGAGGAACTGGCCCGGCGGGCGGTGAGCGTGGTCAACCTGCTGTCCAGCCCGGGCAGCGGCAAGACGGAACTGCTCGGCCGGGTGCTGGCCCGGGCGGTGGAGCGGGGCCTTCCGGTGGCCGCGCTCGCCGCCGACCTGGCGACCGAGAACGACGCCGACCGGCTGGCCCGTTCCGGGGCCCCGGTGAAGCAGCTGCTGACCGACGGGCTGTGCCACCTGGAGGCGCGGCAGCTGCGCGGGCACGTGGAGGGCTGGCTGCCCGAGGGAACCTCGCTGCTGTTCGTGGAGAACGTCGGCAACCTCGTGTGCCCGGCCTCCTACGACCTCGGCGAGAGCCTGCGGATCGTCCTCATGGCGGTGACGGAGGGCGAGGACAAGCCGCTCAAGTACCCCACGGCCTTCGGGTCCGCCCATCTGGTGGTGCTGACCAAGACGGATCTGGCGGGGCCGGCCGGGTTCGACGAGGCCGCCTTCGACGCCCACGTGCAGCGGGTCAACCCCGGGGTGGAGGTGCTGCGGTCCTGCGCGCGCACCGGGGTCGGCGTGGACGCCCTGCTGGAGCGGGTTCTCGCCGTACGGGGCGGGGCGCCGGCGCACCGGCCTCCGCTGGCGCCCCGCCCGCACACGCACGCCCATGAGGACGCCGAAGCCGGCCTCGTACCGTGACCGCGCCGGCGGTCGCCCAGGCGGTGCGCCGCCGCGTCACCGTGCGCGGCACCGTGCAGGGCGTGGGCTTCCGCCCCTTCGTGCACCGCCTGGCCACCGATCTCGCCCTCGCGGGCTTCGTGAGCAACACCGCGAGCGGTGTCCTCATCGAGGTGGAGGGCCCGCCGGAGGGCGTCGCCGACTTCTGCGACCGGCTGGCCGCGGAGCCACCGCCGCTGGCGACCGTCACCGGTGTCGGGGTCGAGGACCTGCCCGTCACGGGCGCCGACGGCACCTTCAGCATCCGCTCCACGGACCAATCCCCGGGCCGCACCCACCTCCCGCCCGACACCGCGGCCTGCGGCGACTGCCTGCGCGAGCTGGCCGATCCGGCCGACCGCCGGCACCGGCACCCGTTCGTCACCTGCACCCACTGCGGGCCCCGCTTCACCATCGCCACCGGCATGCCGTACGACCGGGCGGTGACGACCATGGCCGGCTTCCCGATGTGCGCCGAGTGCGCACGGGAGTACGGCGACCCCCTCGACCGGCGCTTCCACGCCCAGCCCGTGGCCTGCCCCGACTGCGGTCCCCGGCTGTGTGTGGTGCCCGCCGCCGGCAGCGGGGTCCGCCCGGCGCGGGACGCCGACGCCCTCGCGGCGGCGCGGGCGCTGCTGGCCGCCGGGCGGATCGTCGCCGTCAAGGGCCTCGGCGGCTACCACCTGGCGTGTGACGCCACCGACGCGCGGGCCGTCGAGACGCTGCGCACCCGCAAGGCGCGCGGCGGCAAGCCGTACCTCTTCGCGTCGCCGCACCACCCGCCCGGCGCCTCCGGGCAGCGGCTCGATGTCCTCGCCGGCCGCGGCGCCCACGGCGACGGTGCGTGCGCCGCGCAGGAGCTCGTCGAGGGGGAGGGCGATGCCGGCTTGGCGCGGTACGGCCTCGTCGAAGGTCAGGTGCGCGGTGCCGTCGTCGGTGCGCAGCGACTCGACGGGGCGCTGGCCGGTGTCCTCCACCTGCTTGCGCTGCATCTGGAGGTAGCGGATCCGCACGCGTACGCGGGCGCTGTCGAGCCGCCGGATCCGCAGCAGGCACTCGGTCCGCTGGTACCAGGAGTCGGCGGAGCCGGAGACGCCGGGGACGACCGGGCCGTCCGACTCGACCCAGTCCCGGGGGAACAGCACGCCGAACTGCCAACGGACGCGGTTCTTGGCCGAGGATCGGCGGTAGGGGTAGAGGAGGTAGCCCTCGTAGAGGACGGCGTCGGCGACGGCGCTGAACTGCTCGAAACCGGGCAGGTCCGCACCGCCCCGTGTGGCGGCGCTCCGTGCGCCCGTCTCGACCACGGCCTCCGCCATCGCGCCTCCTCGTCCCGGTCTGCACGCGCATCCCTTCCACCACGTTCACACCGGTCATCCACCGTCGCCGCCTCCGGCGCAGTGGCGCTGGGCTGTTCGGGTTGTCGACCGGGAGGCTGCCTCGGGCGGCGGTGTGCGGGGCGGCTGCCGTACCGGCGAGGGACAGCGCGGTGAGGGCCGCCAGGACAGCGGCCAGCCCTACGGGGCGTGCGGGGAGAAGGCCTTCGGTGGATGGCGCAGCTCACCGCAAGATCCAGCCGTTCGCGGGAACACGTCACCCCATGGACCAGCCGATGAACCTCCCCCGCCCCACCACGAGCCCCGCCGTCACGACCCTGGCCGACCCGCTGGTCAACAAGGGCACCGCCTTCAGCCGCGGCGAACGCGAGGCACTCGGTCTCGACGGACTCCTCCCGCCCGCCGTCGAGACCCTGGACGAACAGGTCGCCCGGGCCTACGAGGCGTTCCGCGGTTACGACAAGCCCCTGAACCGGCACATCTACCTGCGGCAGCTGCAGGACACGAACGAGGTGCTCTTCTACCGTCTGGTCACCGAGCACCTGGAGGAGCTGCTGCCCGTCGTCTACACCCCGACGGTGGGTGAGGCCTGCCGGCGGTTCAGCGAGATCTACCGGCGGCCCCGGGGTCTGTTCCTGACCTGGGAGGACCGGCACCGCTTCCGGGACATCCTGCGCAACCGCCCGCACCCGGACCAGGACGTGGACGTCATCGTCGTCACCGACGGGCAGCGCATCCTCGGCCTGGGCGACCAGGGCGTCGGCGGCATGGGCATCCCGATCGGCAAGCTCAGCCTCTACACGGCGATCGGCGGCATCCACCCCGCCCGCACGCTGCCGATCCTGCTCGACGTCGGCACGGACAACGAGGAGCTGCTCGACAACCCGCGCTACCTGGGCCGCCGCGCCCGCAGGCTGACCGGCGCCGAGTACGACGAGATGATCGAGGCGTTCGTGTCGGCGGTCGAGGCGGAGCTGCCGGGGACGCTGCTGCAGTGGGAGGACTTCGCCACCGCCCACGCGTATCCGATCCTGGAGCACTACCGGGACCGGCTGCTCACCTTCAACGACGACATCCAGGGCACGGCGTCCGTGACGCTCGGCGCCCTGTCGACCGCCGCGGACGTGGCGGGCACCCCGCTGCGCGACCAGCGCCTGGTGATCCTGGGCGCGGGGTCGGCCGCCATCGGCGTCGCCGACATGATCCGTACGGCGATGATGGACGAGGGGCTGCCGGAGGACGAGGCCACGGATCGGTTCCGGATCCTCGACGTGGACGGCCTCCTGGTGTGCTCCCGCACCGAACTGACGCCCCAGCAGCGGAAGTTCGCGCGTGACGACAGCGAGGTGGCCGGCTGGGACGGCACCGGCCTCGCCGAGGTGGTGCGCCGCGTGGAGCCGACGGCGCTCATCGGGCTGTCGACGGCTCATGGCGCGTTCACCGAGGAGATCGTCCGGCAGATGGCCTCGACCTGCGAACGGCCCGTCATTTTCCCGCTCTCCAACCCCACCTCCCACTCCGAGGCGGACCCCGCGGACCTCACCCGGTGGACCGACGGGCGGGCGCTGATCGCCACGGGTTCGCCCTTCCCGCCGCTGACGGTGGACGGGCGCCAGGTGCCGGTGGCGCAGTCGAACAACGTGTACGTCTTCCCGGCCATGGGCCTCGCGGTGACCGCGAGCCGCGCCACGAGCGTCACCGACCGCATGTTCGTGGCCGCCGCCCGGGCCGTCGCACAGTGCGCGGTGCGCGCGGCGGACGGCGACGACGGGCCCGTACCGCTGCTGCCGCCCCTGGCCGGCATGCGGGAGGCGGCTCGCGAGATCGCCCTGGCCGCGGCCCTCGCCGCCGTCGAGGACGGAGTGGCCCCGCAGGCCACGGAGGAGGAGCTGCGCAAGGCGGTCGCGCAGGCGCAGTGGACGCCCCGCTACGCGGACTGAACATCGCCGCGTGCCCGCCATCCGGGGCCGTACTGTCTGGGGCAGGACGGTCGACCCGCGGAGGCATCGGCAGCATGGACCAGCACCAGCCCCTCACCGACGACGCGCTGGACGCGGCCGCGGACGCCTTCGAGCGGCTGCGGCCGCGGCTGTTCGGGATCGCCTACCGCGTCCTGGGCAGCGTGTCCGAGGCCGAGGACGTGGTGCAGGACGTGTGGGTGCGCTGGCAGGGCGCCGACCGGACCGCGGTCCTCGACCCGGGGGCGTTCCTGGCGAAGACCACCACCCGGCTGGCGATCAACGTGGCCCGGTCGGCGCGGGTCCGCCGCGAGGCCTACGTGGGGCCCTGGCTGCCGGAGCCCGTGGACACCGGCGTCGATCCGCAGGTCGGCGCGGAGCGCGGCGAGGCGCTGGAGCTGGCCGTGCTGCTGGTCCCACCACGCACGTCGACTTCACCGACGAACTGCACGGCCGCATCGCCGGGTTGCCGAACGTCGCGGCCGTGAAGCTCCCGCCGGTGCCCGGTGACCCGGCGGCCGCCCGGCGGCGCGTCGCGGCGTTGCGGGCGCTGCTCCCGGAGACCGTCGCCGTGGGCGTGAGCGGCGACTGGGCGGCGGCCACCGGGCTGAACGCCGGGTGCGACACCTGGTACTCGGTCTTGGGGGGCCTGTTCCCCCGCACGGCGCTCGCCCTCACCCGTGCCGCCCTCAGCGGTGACGCCGAGGGGGCCGTCACCCGCTCGACACGGCTGGAGCCCCTGTGGGAGCTCTTCCGCCGGTACGGCGGCCTGCGCGTGATGTCGGCGGCCGCGGCGCAGCTGGGCCTGGCCGCCGAGCCGAACCTGCCACTCCCCCTGCGCGGCCTGCCCACCGACGCCCGACGCCGGCTGGTGACCGTCCTGGACGACCTGGAACTGGGCACGACCGGGTGACCCCGGACCGGTGACCGCCGCCCCCGTGAGCCGAAGGCGGCGGGGCTAGGTCCGGGGACCGGTCTGCAGGACGGCGAACAGGCCCCGGGCGCGAGTGCCGTCCGGCAGCTGCCAGGAACCGGTGACATGGCCGATCGCTCCCTGCGGGGGGAGCGGCCGGTCGTCCGGTGCGGGCCGCAGGACCCGTTGCAGGCGGAAGGTCGTGCCGTGCGGCGTGGTCAGTCCGGTGCCTTCCCGGTCGTCGGTGACGGTGACGTCCGGGGAGAGGGGGCCGTCACCGGTGAAGGAGGCGGTGACCTCCCGGTCGGGGGCGTCGCTGGTGTTCTGGTCCTGGGCCTGTGCCCGCCCCTCGATCAGAGCCGCCAACTGGGCGACCAGCACGGGGTCGTGGCAGCCGTCGTAGGCCCAGCGCCGCCCCAGCACGCCGTGCTCCGCGGTGCCGACGAGGGCGTGCTCGGCGCCGTCGAGCGGGGCACCGCGGTAGGTCAGCGGCAGCAGGTACGCGGTCGGGTGGGGGCCGGAGGTGTCGGTGACCACCATGAACTCGATCCCGACCTCGCCCCGCGGGTCGTCCAGCCGGAAGCCGCCGGCCTTCGCCAGCGCCGGTCCGGCCGGGCCACCGCGGTACCAGGGGCGGGAGGGCAGCCAGGCGGTGAGCAGTTCCAGCTTGGTCGGCTTGAGGGTGGTGCGGTGGATGACGGCCATGCCGAGAAGTCCCTTCCGATGGGCCGTGCGGGCAGCATGTGGGCATGCATGGGGGCAGACGGCACGCTACGCCCTGGACGCCGGGTACCACGTCGTGGTCGAAGGCCTCCTCTACGCCGACCACTACGGCGACATGCTGGCCCGGCTGCGGACCGACCACCGCGGCCCGACCCACGGCTACTACCTGGACGTGCCGTTCGACGAAACCCTCGCCCGGCATGCCACGAAGCCCATCGCCGACGACGTCACCGAGACGCAGCTGCGCGACTGGTACCGCCCGCGCGACCTGCTCCCCGACGGGCACGAGACCGTCATCGGGGCCGACAGCGCCCTGCACGAGACCGTCGACCGCATCATGTCCGACACCGGCCTGACCCACCTGCCCGCCCTGGACCGCTGACCGAGCATCATTCGGCGTTCATGCGTGGGGCATGCCCCCCGGCTCGGGCAACGAGCGCGTCCACCGACCGATCAGGCACCGGCTCGGACCAGGGCCAGCACTTGCTCGGCCAGTCGCCGCGGAGTCAGCTCACCGTCGAGGAACACCGTGTCCCCGGGCAGCGTGTCGGCCGCGGCGACGCACGGCGCGATTCTGTCCTTGCACCAGCGCCGGACCCGTTCGTCCTGCGCGGGGTCGTCCGGTGTGAAGCTCCGCCCGTCGATCCGTTCCTCCAGGACCTGTCGCGAGACCTTGAGGAAGAAGTGATGAACGCCGACGCCCGCGTCCTTCAACGCCCCGAAGATCTCAGCGACATACCCGGGGTCGACCAAAGTCATCGGGACCAGGACCGGGCGGTCGTACTCCTCGACCAGGCCGATCGCGAGGTCGGTGACCTGGCGGCGCCACAGGCGGAGGTCCTGGAAGTCGCCGGTCGGCACCTCCACGATCTGCCGCAGCACGAAGCCGACCCATTCCGGGTCGAAGACCAGCGCCTCGGGCCAGTGGGCACGCAACTCGTCCACGAGCGTCGTCTTCCCGCTGCCGAACGCACCGTTCACCCAGACGATCAACGCTTTCCTCCCTGCCCGGTCGCCGAACAACCGGTCTCGGCCCCGCCGTTCGCCGTACCGCGCCCGTCACAGGTGGTTAGCGTAGCCAGAGGCCGTCTGTGAACCCGCGTCATGCGGTCCGCGCGATCACCCAGAACGGGAGAGACGCTCCATGAGCCTGCAGCAGCCATGCCCCTACCAGGACGGCAGGGTGGTCATCGATCCCGCCTTCAAGGCGGACGCCCCCGCGCGGTACGCGCGGCTGCGGCAGCTGGGACCCATTCACCCGGCCGAGTTCCATCTGGGCCTGAAGGGCTGGGTGGTCGTCGGCTACGACCTGGCCCGGGAGGCGCTGACCCACCCCGCTCTGCTCAAGGACGCCACACCCGCCGCCGAGGCCCTGGCCGCCGCCGGCTACGTCCTCCACCAGCCCAAGGTGGGACTCGGGGCGCAGATGATGGAGGCCGACCCGCCCGAGCACACCCGGCTGCGCCGACTGGCCTCGGCCGCCTTCACCCCCCGCCGCACAGCCGAACTCGCCCCGCGCGTCGAGCAGATCGCCCACGACCTGATCGACGCGTTGCCGCCGTCGGGCGAGGCCGACCTCGTCGAGGCCTTCAACGCCCCGCTGCCCGCCACGGTCATCGCCGAACTCCTCGGCATCCCCCGGGAGCACCACCTCGACTTCCGCCGCTGGTCGGGGCAGGCGCTCCGGGTGGCCTCACCCGAGCACCGTCCGGCGCTGGCCGGTCTGCACGGGCTGCTGGCCGACCTGGTCGCGGAGAAGCGCCGCCGCCCCCAGGACGACCTGCTGTCCGCCCTGGTCGCCGTACGCGACGAGGAGGACGGCCGGCTCTCCGAGGAGGAACTGGTGGGGACGGCCATGATGCTGGTCGTCGCCGGCCACGAAAGCACGGTGAACCTGCTGGGCAACGCCGTGCTGGCCCTCCTGCAACACCCCGAGCAGCTGGAGCTGTTGCGTGAGCGGCCCGGGCTGATGCCCGGCGCCGTGGAGGAGTTCCTGCGCCATGACACCTCGGTCGAACGCTCCACCAGCCGCTACGCGTCGCAGGACCTGGAGTTGGGCGGGGTGGCGATCCCCCGGGGGAGCATGATCGTCGTGGCGCTCGGATCGGCCGGGCACGACGCCCCGCAGGCCGTGGGCGACGACCCCGCCGTTCTCGACGTGACGCGGCCGGGCGCCCGTCATCTCGCCTTCGGACACGGCATCCACTACTGCCTGGGCGCGCCCCTCGCCCGGCTGGAGACGGACATCGCCCTGCGCACCCTGCTGTCCCGCGTCCCGGAACTCGAACTCGCCGCCCCGGTCGACTCGCTCGACTGGATCGGCTCCGGGATCATCCGGGGTGTGCTGTCCCTGCCGGTGCGCTACCGCGTCGGCTGACGGCCCGGGCCCGAAGCGTTCGGGCGCACGCCCCTGTCTGAAATCCTCCCTGCGTGCCAGCGGCGCGCTGTTACGCTGGCGACGGCATTGACCGTGCATCGAGGAGTCACAGACGTGGTGGGTGAAGACGACATCTCCGGGTGAGATCCGGAGCTGAGGCCACCGGCGCGCCGTGGAGCGCGGCCGACGTGGCCGGTTCGTCGTACCTCCTTTTCCCACGTCTGCCGGGGCAGAGCCCTGTCTGCCCTCAGTTCCTTCGAGGTCGCCTCCATGTCCGATGCCGCCATCGTCTGCTCGCACCTCTCCTTCGTCCGGCCCGACGACACCCCGGTCTTCGACGACCTGTCCCTCACCGTCACCACCGGCCGTACGGGCCTGGTCGCCCCCAACGGCTCCGACAAGAGCACGCTGCCGGACGTCGGCGAGGAGTGGGACATCGAGGAGCGCACCCGCGCCCGGCTCGACCGTCTAGGCCTGACGAGCCTCGCCCAGGGCCGCAGGCTGAACCGGCGGCCGGATCGTCTCCCTCGGACTCGCCGCCCAACTGCTGAAGCGCCCCGACGTGTTGCCGCTCGACGAGCCCACCAACACCACCGGCCGCGGCCGGCCGACGGGACGCTGGAGGAGACGGGGGGCCCGGCGGTGTGACCCGCCGGCGTGCCACGTGGCCCGCGTCCGAGGCCGTACGCCCGGCGGGCCGACCACCGAACACGGAGGACGGACACCCATGCCCCGACCCGCTCTGCTCGCCCACGACGTCGTCCGCCACCTGGGCGGCCGGCGCGTCCTCGACGGCGTCTGCCTGACCGCCTCCCCCGGCCACCGCATCGGCCTGATCGGGGAGAACGGCGTCGGCAAGTCCACCCTGCTGCGGGTGCTCGCCGGCGTGGACGCACCCGACGCGGGAAGCGTCACCCGCCCCGAAGGCCTCGGCTTCCTCCACCAGGAACTCCCGTACGACGCCGACTCGACGATCGCCGCCGTGCTGGACGAGGCGCTGTGTGAGGCCCGCGAGGACCTCGCGGAGCTGGACCGGATCGGCGAGGAGCTGGCCCGGGTCCCGGAGGACGATCCCCGCCACCGGGAACTCCTCGACGCCTACGGCAGGCGGCTGGAGCAGGCCCAGGACCGGGAATCCTGGGACGCCGACCGTCGCGCGGCCCTGGTGCTGGACGGCCTGGGCCTCGGCGCGGTGGGGCACGACCGCAGCCTCGGTTCGCTCTCCGGCGGGCAGCGCGCCCGTCTGGCCCTGGCCGCGCTGCTCGTGCGCCGGCCTCCGGCACTGCTGCTGGACGAGCCGACCAACCACCTCGACGACGATGCCGCCGCCTTCCTGGAGGAGCAGCTGCGCGGCCTGCCCGGGACCGTGGTGCTCGCCAGCCACGACCGGGCCTTCCTCGACGCCGTCTGCACCGATGTGATCGACCTCGACCCGGCGGTGGACGGCCCGGTCCGCCACGGCGGCGGCTACAGCGACTACCTGTCCGAGAAACGCGCCGAGCGGGAGCGCTGGGAGCGGCGGTACGCCGAGGAACAGCAGGAGCTGGAGCGACTGCGCCACTCGGCGGGGGTGACCGCGCGCCGGGTCGCCCCGGACCGCGGGCCGCGCGACAACGAGAAGATGGGCTACGGCCACCGAGGGGGCCGGGTGCAGAGCCAGATCTCCCGCCGCGTCCGCGACGCCACCCGGCGGCTGGAGGACCTGGAGCGCACCCGGGTCGCCGAGCCGCCCCGCCCGCTGAGCTTCGCGGCCGGGGATGTGGCGGCGCGGGCGGAGGAGGGACCACAGCCGCTGGTGGCCCTGCGGGACGTACGGGTGCGCGGCCGGCTCGCGGTGGACGCCGTGGAGGTGGCGGCGACCGACCGGCTGCTGGTCACGGGCGGCAACGGCGCGGGCAAGTCCACACTGCTCGCCGTGCTCGCCGGACGTCTCCCCGCCGAGGGCGAGGTGCGCCGGCGGCCCGGGCTGACGGTGGGGCTGCTCACCCAGGACACCGTGTTCGAACGGCTCGACCGCACGGTCCGCGACACCTACGCGCTGGCGCTCGGCCCGGAGCGGGCGGAGAAGGTGCCGCTCGGCTCACTCGGCCTGCTGCACGAGGCGGACCTGGGCAAACCGGTCGGGCAGCTCTCCGTGGGTCAGCGCCGGCGTCTGGCCCTGGCGCTCCTGGTGGCCCGACCGCCGCACCTGCTGCTGCTCGACGAGCCCACCAACCACCTCTCGCCGCGCCTGTGCGACGAGCTGGAGGCGGCGCTGGGCAGCGGCCCGGGGGCGATCGTGGTCGCGAGCCACGACCGCTGGCTGCGCCGGCGGTGGCAGGGCCGCGAGCTGCGCCTGGAACCGGCACGCGAGTGACGGGAGACGGAGCCGCGGGCGCGGCCGTGAGGCTCCGTGCGGCACACCACCGTCACTCGTCAAGCCGTGGTACCTGGCCACCGTCGCCCGGCAGGCGGTGGAACGGGGTTCAAGGCGGCCGCCTGCCGCGCACGCAAGAGGACGGCGCCCGCCACGGCGACGCGCTGAGGCAGGCGTATCGTCACCGGCCGCGCCGGGTGTTCAGGACTCGGCGCGCTTGGGCAGGCGCCAGTTCGGGCGCGGGAAGTGGCAGGTGTAGCCGTCCGGGTAACGCTGGAGGTAGTCCTGGTGCTCCGGCTCGGCCTCCCAGAACGGGCCGGCCGGCACGACCTCGGTGACCACCGGCCCCGGCCACAGCCCGGACGCCTCGACGTCGGCGATGGTGTCCTGGGCGACGCGGCGCTGCTCCTCGTCGAGGTAGAAGATGGCGGAGCGGTAGCTGGGGCCCAGGTCGTTGCCCTGCCGGTTCTTCGTGGTGGGGTCGTGGATCTGGAAGAAGTACTCCAGGATCGTGCGGTAGTCGGTGGCCGTGGGATCGAAGACGATCTCGATCGATTCCGCGTGGTTTCCATGGTCACGGTAGGTGGGACGGGGCTTGTCGTCGTCGCCGCTGTAGCCCACCCGGGTGCGCAGCACCCCCGGGAGGGACCGGATCAGCTCCTGCATGCCCCAGAAGCAGCCACCCGCCAGCAGCGCCCTCTCCTCGACGTCGCTCATGGCGCACCACCTTTCTCCCGTCGTCCTGCCACGCGGAACCAGCCTCGCACACAGAGGCGACCCCACTCTCTGTCACCATCTTGACAGGTGGTGGCTCGCCCACGGCCGGAACGGTGCTCTGCGGCTCAGCCCGCCAGCCCGTAGAAGCGCAGCGGCGAGTTCGGTGCGAAGCCGATCCGCGGATACACGGGCGCGCCGGCGGCCGTCGCGTGCAGGGTGGCGCGGGTCAGTCCGGTGGCGCGGGCGCCCTCGTACAGCGCCTTGCGGGTCACCGCCTCGCCGTAGCCCCGGCGCTGCGCGTCCGGCTCGGTGGCGACGAGCACGACGAACAGGCGGCCCTCCGCCTCGACCGTCGCCGCGCAGGCGACCGGGGCGCCGTCCCGCAGGGCCAGGTAGGCGTGGACCTCCTTCTTCCACAGCGTGGAGCCGACGATGCCGTCGCGGCCCTCCTCCAAGGGGAAGCCGTAGGCGCGTGAGTTGATGTCCGCGTAGGCCCGCAGTTGATCGTCGGTGGTCACCCGCTCGAACGTCAGGTCGGGGTGGTGTGGCGCGGGGATCGGCAGCAGATCGCCGGCCATGCCGGTACCGGGGAAGGCGTAGGCCAGGCCCGCGCGCTCCGCCGCCTCGTCCAGTGCGGCGCGCGCGTCGTCCGCGAGCAGGTCCTCGAAGAGCCACAGGAAACCGGGCTGTTCCTTGGAGCGCATGATGTCCGCCGCCTGGCCGAGGCGCTGTTCGAGTAAGGCCTGGTCCGCGCCGACGTCGGTCAGTGTCACCGCGTTCCAGAAGGCGAAGCGGCAGTCGGCCCAGCGGACGGTGACCCCCGGGAGGTCCCGTACGTCCGCGTTCTCCTCCCGGTCGAGCACCATGGCGCGCCAGACCGTGGAGAGCTGTTCCACCGATTCGACCGCGGCCGTCAAGTCTGTCACCGCAGACCCCCTCGTCATGTCGTGTGTGCGATCTCCCGCGTCCGGTACAACGGTCCGTGCGGGCGGGAAGTTCGCGCTCCGCCATGAGACAGGGCGGCACCGAGTTGCGGCTCGGGGTCAGAGGCCGCGCAGCAGGTCGTCGAGCGGGGCGGGCACGCGGTCGGGGTCGAGGGCCTCGACGAGGACACGGCCGTAGTGGATCTTGCGCCCCTTCTTCGTGCCGAGGAAGCGCCTGAACTGCTGCTGCGGGGCGCGGCCCTGCTGTGCGGGCTGGCGCAGGAAGGTGCGCAGGGGGCGCAGGTCGCCTTCCCGCTCGACGAGTTCCTCCACCCGTGGCACGCCCAGCGCGCGGATGAGTTCGTCCTCCAGGTCCGCCGCGCAGACGAAGAAGCCCTGCCGCGCCGCACCGGCCCGGTCGAAGCCGCGGGCGTAGTAGGGACGTTCGGCCTCGTCGCACAGTCCCCTGAGGCGGAGGCCCAGGCCCGGTGGACCGAGGAGTCGGGCGTAGCGCCCGACGCTCATCGCGCCGTCGATCGACAGGACGCAGACCCCTTCGGCCGCCAGGTTCCGGCCGCGGCGCTGCGCCAGCGCGTTGACCGCCGCGACGTCGCTGCGCCCTTCGAGCAGGACGGCCGTCCTGACGGACAGCCGCGTGGCCAGTTCCCGCGCGGGGGCCTCGGGGCCTCCCGCCGCCCACGCGGCGACCGCGTCCCCGAACTCCCCCATGTCAGCCATGAGGCGAGTCTCGGTCAGTCCGCAGCGCGGCGCGAGGGAATTTCCGACCCCGCACGACCGCCGGCCGCCGCGGCCGGCCGTCAGGCGGTGGTGAGCATGCCCTGCCGCAGGCGGGCCAGGATGCGGCTGATGAGCCGCGAGGTGTGCATCTGGGAGATCCCGAGCTCCTTGCCGATCTGCGCCTGCGTGAGTTCTTCGACGAACCTCATGTGGAGGATGCGCCGGTCTCTCTCCTCCAGGCCGGCGATGAGCGGCGCCAGGGTCTGGAAGTCCTCGACGAGTTCCAGGGCGGGGTCTTCCTCGCCGACGAACGCGGCGAACGTGGCGTCGCCGTCTTCGCTGTCGCTCGTGATGGCGGCGTCGAGGGACGCGGCGGTGAAGCCGTTCGCCGCGATGTGGACTTCGATGACCTGGTCCTCGGTCAGGCCCATCAAGGCGGCCAGTTCCGAGGTTTTGGGGGCGCGGCCCAGGCGCGTGCCGAGTTCGTCGCGGGCCTTCGCCAGCTCCGCGCGCGCCTCCTGCAGGCGCCGCGGCACGTGGACGGACCAGGAGGTGTCGCGGAAGAACCGCTTGATCTCGCCGACGATGTACGGCACGGCGAAGCTGGTGAACTGCACCTCGCGCGAGACCTCGAACCGGTCGATGGCCTTGATCAGGCCGATCATCCCGACCTGGACGACGTCCTCCATGTCCTGGCCGTGGCTGCGGAACCGGCGGGCGGCGAACCGCACCAGCGACATGTTCATCTCGATGAGCGTGTTGCGCGCGTACTGGTACTCGGGGGTCCCCTCCTCCAGCACGGCCAGCCGGTCGAGGAAGAGTCCGGACAGCGCCCGGGCGTCCTTGGGCGCCAGCTTTTGCGGGTCGTCCACGTGTGGCAGTTCGATGCCAGGGTCCGTCGTTGCCTCGACATGTGTCGTCGTCGCTGCCACAAGCCCTCCCTCTCGCCCCGGCCGTCCCAGTCGCCTGGCTGACCGACCTGCGCCGCGCCTACCCCAGGTCTTCCGTTCCATGCCTGCGGAGCGCCGTGCACGGGGAAGGATCTGGAATGTTCCGGTGGGCGGAGACCGCTCCGTCGCTGACCGTCCGTACCCGACGGCGGGCAGGGAGGCTGCGCACCAAGGCGTTCAGGCCGTCTGCCTGCCCGGATCCTCGGCGTCGTCGTGTATCCGGGCCGCCGCCACGGCGCAGAACGCCTCCAGCCCCTGGAGCAGGGCTGCCCGTTTCGCGGCGGGCATCTGGTCGAGGATCGCCCGCAGTGCCTTCTCCCTGCGTGCGCGCAGGTCGTCGAGGAAGGCGCGGCCCCGGGCGCTGAGGTGCAGCCGCACCTCACGTCTGTCGGTCGTGCTCATCTCGCGCTCGACGAAGCCCGCGGCCTGCAGCCGGTCGCACAGCCGGCTGGTGGAGGGCGGGGTGGAGACGAGGATGTCGGCGAGAGTGCGCAGGTTGATGCCTTCTTGGTGCTCGAGGATGAGCAGCACGCGCAGCTGGGACCCGGAGGCGGGTGCCGTGGAGGCCTGTCCCCACAGGACCTCCAGCAGCTCCGCGGCCGTGGAGGTCACCCGGGCGACCTCGTTCGGCTCTCGGCGGGGGCTGAAGGCAGTCACAGTCACACTCTCGCAGGCACGGGGAGGGCTGTCAGCGTACAAGGCGCACGCGCCGGCGGCAGATGACTCGGACGATCCGCGCGGAGCGCATCCGACGGCTTCGGCGCGGAACGAGGCGTGCCGGCCGTCCGGCGCGGTCCGCCGCGCGCTGAGCGAGCGGTACGAGGCGGACGCGGTCGAGTTGTTCAGGGCCGACTACGGGCTGACGGTGCTTCAGCCGGTGTCCGCGCTGCCGCACACCCTGGAGCCGGTTCCGGTGCACAACAGCCCGGCCGGCCGGGCGTTCGGCGTCCAAGAACCACGGACGCTGACCGCGGCCGCACGAGGTCCGCACGCCTGGCCGTCGGCTGTTGTTTGCTCCGCACCCCCAGGGCTAATGTTTGCCATGCGGCAATAATTGTCTGATGGCCTGCCATGTGCCGGGCATCGGGAGATCCGGTACGAGGGGAAGATGCAGGTGTCGGAGCAAGACGCGGTCTCGGAGTCGGCGGCGCGGAAGGTGGGCGAGTTCCTCCGGGCGAGGCGGGAGCAGATCGCCCAGCGCTGGGCCGACGCCGATCTCTTCCGCACGGTGTTCACCGTGTCCCGGGACGAGGCGGTGGAGGCGGCCAAGGCCGTGGTGGACGCGTTGTCCGACGTCGCCGCCTCCGGGCGGCTGGACGACATCACGGCGCCCGGCTTCCGGACGGTGCGTGACCAGCTGGGCCGGATGGCCGCCTCCCGGGCCCGCACCGGTTCGACCCCGGCGGAGGTCGCCGGGGAGGTCGCCGACCTGCGCCGGCCGGCCGTAACGCTTCTTCGCGGAGAGTTCCCGGATCCGGCCGACGACCAGGCGCAGCAGTGCGTGCTGGCGTTGACCGTGCTGATGGGCACCCTGCGCCTGGTCGTGATGGAGACGACGCTCAGCCAGGGGGACGAACTCATCGAACGGCAGCGCCAGCAGTTGATGGAGGTGGCCACCCCGGTGATCAAGCTGTGGGACGGCATCGTCGCCGTCCCGCTGATCGGCACGCTGGACAGCGCCCGCAGCCAGGTGGTCATGGAGAGCCTGCTGGACGCGATCGTCGCCGAGCGCGCCCGGTACGCCATCCTCGACATCACGGGCGTGCCCACGGTCGACTCGCTGGTCGCCCAGCACCTGATGAAGACGGTGGCGGCGGCGCGGCTGATGGGCGCCGAGTGCGTCGTCTCCGGCATCCGGCCCGCGATCGCGCAGACCATCGTCCACCTCGGCATCGACCTCGGGACCGTGCTCACCCGGTCGTCGCTGGCCGACGCCCTGGCGTACGCGTTGCAGCAGCAAGACATCGTGGTCGCTGCCCGCGCTCCGGTCGGCACGAGCCTGTCGTGACCGGATCGCGGCGGGGCCACACCCCCCGGGTGCCGGTACTGGCCCTGGGCGAGACCCTCCTGATCACCCTGCAGGGGGAACCGCACGACAGCGAGGCCGAGCGGCTCCAGCACGACATCACCCGCCGCATCGCGCACAGCCGGGTGACGGGTGTGGTCATCGACATCTCCGGTGTGGACATCGTCGACTCGTTCCTGGGCCGCGTGCTCGCCGAGATCGCTTCCAGCGCCCGTCTGATGGCTGCCCGGACGGTGCTGGCCGGAATGCGGCCCGCCGTGGCCATCACCCTCGTCGAGCTGGGCCTCACCCTGCCCGGACTGCGCACCGCCCTGGACGTCGAGCGGGCCATGGCCCTGCTTGAGCACGGCCCCTCCACCGATCCGCCCCACCCCCGGAGGGCGCACCATGCAGACCTCCCATGACACGCGCACCAGCAGGCTGCCGATCGGCTCGGACACCGATCTGGCGTGGGTGCGGCAGCAGGTGAGACAGGTGGCAGCCGAGCTCGGGTTCGGGCTGGTGCAGCAGACGAAGCTGGTGACCGCGGTCAGCGAGCTGGCCCGCAACACCCTCATCCACGGAGGCGGGGGCCAGGTCGAGATGACCGTGCTGCGCCAGGGCTCCGCTCAGGGGCTCCGGCTGGCCTTCACCGACGCCGGTCCCGGCATCCGCGACATCGAGCTGGCGATGACCGACGGCTACACCACCGGCAACGGGCTGGGGATGGGTCTGAGCGGGGCCAAACGCCTGGTCCAGGAGTTCAGCGTCGACAGCTGTCCCGGCCATGGCACCACCATCACCATCGCCGCGTGGGCCACCGGCCTGCCCCGCCCCCGCGCGGACGACGGATGAGCAGGGTCTGGGACACCCCCGTGCACGACTCCACCCGGGTGCGGGACGTCCGCGTCGCGGCCGAGGCGGCCAGTGCCCGTGCCCGCCTGGATCCGCACCGCACCGCCATCGCCGCGCTGGTCGCCACGGAGCTGGCCACCAACCTGCTCAAGCACGCCGGCGGCGGCAGCGTCCTGATCAACCTCCTGGAACGCCCGCCGACCGACGCGGGGTCCGGCAGCGCCGCGGTGCAGCTCGTCGCCATCGACCACGGCCCGGGCATCCCCGACGTCGCGGCGGCGCTGCGCGACGGCTGCACCACCGCCGCCTCGTCCCTCGGCGCGGGCCTGGGCACCTGCGTCCGCATCTCCAGCGCCTTCGACCTGTACAGCGTGCGCGGCCGGGGCACCGTCGTCATGGCCCGCATCGACCAGGAGCCGGTCACCCACCGGGCGGAGACCGGGCACCACCACCGTCTGGGCGGGATCAACGCCCCCCTCGCCCAGGCCGAGCACTCCGGTGACTCCTTCGGCTGGGTGCGCTCCGGTCCCCGCCTGACGCTGATGCTCGCCGACGGCCTGGGGCACGGCGCCAAGGCCGCCACGGCATCCGACGCGGCCGTCGACGAACTGCGCCGGAGCGCGCACCTGCCGCCCGAGCAGATCCTGCGGCACTTGGACCGGGCACTGCGCTCCACCCGGGGCGCCGCTGTCGCCGTGGCCCAGCTCGACACGGACACCAGCAGGCTGGGCTTCGCGGGCGTGGGCAACGTCGGCGCCCGTATGCGCACCGGGAACAGCTGGCAGCCGCTGGTCTCCCATCCCGGCATCGTCGGTGCCCATTTCCCCGCCAGGGTGCCCGTGCAGCACCTGGTGTGGAGCCGGGACAGCCTCCTCGTCCTGCACAGCGACGGACTGCCCAGCCGCTGGACGCCGCCGGAGGACACCGACCTCCTCGGCCATGACCCGGCGGTGGTGGCGGCGACGATCCTGCGCGATGCCGGCAGCGCCGCCCGCCCCCTGCGCGACGACACCAGCGTGGCCGTCCTGGCCTCCGACCGCCGGGCAGGCGCCCATGACCGCCGTACCTGACATCTGGCCCATCGCCTCGGCCGCCGACGCGGCCCGCGCCCGGACGGCCACGGCCCGGCTCAGTGCCGCCGCAGGGGTGCCCCTGGTCGAGCGCGCCCGGTTCCTCGCCGCCGTCACCGGGAAACTGCGGTGGTGCCTCGATCAAGGCACGGCCTCGGACCTGCTCCTCCGCCTGCATCAGGCCGACGCCCACGGCCACAGGCGCCTCGAGGTCACCGTGCGCCCGGCTGCCGGGCACACGCAGGGCGACCAGCCGGACTGGCGGCTTTCGCTCATGTGCCCCGAAACCGGCGACGTGGACACAGGCGGTCCGGCCGAGGCCGACAGTGCGGGGATGGCCGAGGCGCTCCTGGCGGCGGACGAGGACACCGCCGAACTCCTGGAGCGGATCGACGCGCAGGAAGGTCTGCTCCGTTCCTACCGCGAGGAACTGCACCAGACCAACCAGGGCGTCCTGGCCCTGCACGCCGAGCTGGAAGCCGCCGCCGCGACCCAGCACGAGCTGCTCGACGCCGAACGGGCCGCACGAGTCCAGGCGGAGAACGCGCGGAGTCTGCTGACCTTCCTCGCCGACGCCGGCGACGCCGTGACCGCGTCGCTCCACCACGACGAGATCCTGCGGCGCCTGCCCGAACTCCTCGTCCCCCGCTACGCCGGCCACCTCGACGTCTGGCTCTTCGACGACGACCCCACCACCCGCCACGGACACCGGCCGGCCGCTGCCGTGGCCGCCGCACGCACCGGCCGGCCCCAGCACGCCGCCGCCCACCCCGGCGGTCTGCCCGGCGTCGACGACCTGCCGCCCTCGGCCCTCGCCCCCACCCGTCCCCTGCTGTGTGTCCCCCTCGCCGGGCACCGCATCCTGGGCGTGCTGACCCTGACCGCGCACGGTTCCCGATTCGATCCCGACGAGGCCGTCATGCTGATCGAACTGGCCCGCCGCACCGGCATCGCCCTGGACAACGCCCGCCGCTACGAGCAGCACCGCGACACCGCCGAAGCCCTCCAGCGGGCCCAGCTCACCGAACTGCCCACCACCCCGGAGCTGTTCCTGGCAGCCCGCTACCTGCCCGCCACACGCGGACTGAACATCGGCGGCGACTGGTACGACGCCTTCGTCCAGTCCGACGGCAGCCTGCTGGCCGTCGTGGGAGACGTCACCGGTCACGGCCTGCGCGCGGCCGTCATGATGGGACAACTGCGCACCGCGCTGCGCGCCTACGCCCTCGAGAGCGACACCCCGGCGGGCATCCTCACCCGCCTGCACCGCATGCTCCGCCACCAGCAGCACGAGCTGTACGCGACCGCCGTCATCGCCCGCTTCCGCCCCGGCGACCCCACCGTCGTCTGGGCGGCCGCCGGCCACCCGCCCGCCCTGGTGCGCGAGACCGACGGCACCGTCCGAGTGCTGGAGACCAAGCCCGGGATCATGCTGGGCGTACCCATGCCCTACGCGTACGAGGACCACACCGTCGCCCTCCCGCCCGGCTCGACACTCGCCCTCTACACCGACGGACTGGTCGAACGCCGAACCGAGGGCATCGACCCGGGCATCGTCCGGCTCTCCCACGCCCTGGCCGCACTCAGCGCCACCGAACTGGAGCATGACCTGGACACGGCGGCGGAGTCGCTGCTCAAATCGGTGATCCATGACTCGGAACGCGATGACGACGTCTGCCTGCTGCTGTGCCGCACCGCCCCGGAGGCTGCCCGCCACGGCCTCCCCCACTCCCCGTGACCGCGCGGCTCATCCGGAGTCGGTCCTGCTGCGCGCCGCTCCACCTCATGCGGGGCCCGGCGGGGCGTGCCTTCACCACCCAGGCACCGGTCGTCGAGGTCACCCGGGATCCGGCCGGGGGTGCGCCCGCCAGGAGTACGTCATCGGGCCCACCTCGAGCCCGCCCACGCCATCGGGGGCGGCAACTTCGACTGGTCCACCAGCGCCGACCACCGGACCCTCACCGTCACCGACGGCATGGGCCTCACCGACCAGGCATGCCTCGCCGACCAGGCCATCTGCGCCCAGCACGGCCTGTCGCTTCAATCGGCATCCGACGCACGCGGGAGTACTTCCTGCTGGGCTGCCTGGGCTGCGAGAAACGCCTTCATCCCACGGCTGAGAGCGACACGCTCATCCGGCTCCATCGCCCCCAGCGCCACCGCCAGCGCCCGGGCGCGACGTGCGGCGATCTCCCTGAGCACATCCAGGCCCTGCGGGGTGAGGCTCAGCCGTACCTCGCGACGCTTGTGCGGATGCAGCGCCCGTTCCAGCAGACCGGCAGCCTCGAGCCGGTCACACAACCGGCTGGCCGTGGGAAGCCCTATGTCCAAGCGCTCCGCCAGCGCGGTGAGGTTCAGTTCGGAGGCCGCTCCCAGAGCACGCAGAGCCCGCAACTGGTGCAGGGACAGCCTCAGGGCAGCCTCCTGCGTGGACAGCGCCCACAGGTTGGCCAGGCTCTCCACGGCGTCGGCGATGTCCCGGGCGATGGCCTCCGGACCATCGCCTGGTCCCTGCGCATCGTCGTCGCGAGGGCCGACGAGACGGGTCACGGGCGCATCTCTCTCAGTGAGCTCCGGGGAGTGCGGGGCTCCCCCTCCCCCCCCCCATCGCGGTACCCGGAGATCCGCAGTGCAAGCCGCCGCCCCACGCGGTTGCTCAAGCTCGTCAAGGCGCTGCGGAGCCTTCAGCGCCGGGCGCGCCGGAGCGCAGGTGTTTCCTCAACCACTGCTCGGTGTTGCTCACGTGGAGCAGCGCGGCGGCCTGGCTGAGGGCGGGGTCACGGGTGGACAGCGCGTTGAAGATCGCCTCGTGCTCGGCGAGCGTGCGGCCCGCGGCCTTGTCGTCGACCAGACCGCGCCAGATGCGGGCGCGCAGGGTGCGGCCGGAGATCCCCTCCAGGAGGGTGAGGAGGGACTCGTTGCCCGTGGCCGCGACCACGGCGCGGTGGAAGGCGGCGTCGTGGGCGTTGAGCCGTTCGACGTCGTCGCGGGCCTCGCGCATGGCGTCCAGGTGCCGCTTCACCTCGGCCAGTCGGGCGTCGGAGATCCGGGTCGCGGCAAGGGCCGTGGCCATCGGTTCGAGGAGCCGCCGCACCTCCATGAGGTCCTGCAGGGCTGCCGAGTCACCCTGCAGCAGTTCCACCGCGCCGCCCACCCCCTCCAGCAGCAGGCTCGGCTGGAGACTGGTCACATACGTGCCGTCGCCCCGCCGGACCTCCAGGACGCGCGCGACGGCCAGCACCTTGACCGCTTCGCGGGCGAGGTTGCGGGACAGGCCGAGCTGGGCGGCGAGGTCCGGTTCCGGTGGGAGCTTCGAGCCCGGGGGCAGGGCACCGGTCCGGATCAGCTCACGGATCTGCTCGATGGCCTTGTCCGTCAGTGACACCCCTCGCCCCTCCCCGTACGTGCCCCGGAGCACGCGGCCTGTTCCGGAGTCCGCGTGCCGGGGATGAGCCGATGATAGTGGGGCGCGCAGGCGGGAAGCCGGTCGCGGCGGCGGACCTCGCCTGTTGTCGAACCGGTCCACGGGGGCGCCGACCGCGCTCGGTTCCGCACCCGGCGGTCGGGCGCGCACCTGGCCGGAGCGCCGTGCGGCGGAAGCGGTCCTAGGCTGGAAGCTGCGGCTGGAAACCAGCTCTGACGGGTACGGCGGTCCGGGCGGAGGTGACGCGCGTGGACATGGGCGGCAAGCAGGATGCCCGCGCCGCCGCGCTGGTGGTGGGCCCGGACGGCGTGGTGAGCGGCTGGAGCGAGAGTGGGCGGCTTCTGCTGGGCTGGACGGCGGAGGACACCGTCGGGCGCCCCGTGACCGACCTGCTGGCCGCTCCCCCACCGCCCGGTTTCCCCGAGAGCACCGGCAGCGGCCCCGACCACACGGGGCTCCTGCCCTTGCGCCACCGGGACGGCTCCACGGTGGACGCCCTGGTGTCGGCCGACCCGCTGCTCGGCGCCGGCGGCCGCGCGCTCGGCCACGCGATCACCGTCCACCGCTGGGAACGCCGCCCGGTGATCGCCGACCTGGCCTTCGAACAGTGCCCCTTCGCCCTGGGCGTCTACGACCCGGATCTGCGGTTCCTGTGGGTCAACGCCTCCGCGTGCCGGGTGATGGCGCACTCCGAGGAGCAGGTGCTCGGTGAGAAGTACCGCGAGCTGTTCCCCGAACTGGACGACCAGGCGTACACCGACCAGCTCTCCGAGGTGGCGAGGACGGGTGAGCCCGCGCGTCTCATCACCGTCTTCCGTCCGCTCGGCAGCGACTACGCCAATGCCTGGGCCACCAGCATGTGGCCGGTACGGGACGCCGAGGGCAGGGTCCGCGCGGTCGCCAACTGGGGATTCGACATGAGCGCCGAGTACTGGGCCCGGCAGCGCCTGCTCATCCTCAACGAGGCCGGCGGCGGCATCGGCCGGACGCTCGACGTGCTCGGCACCGCCCAGGAACTGGCCAGGACCCCGGTGCCGGGATTCGCCGACCTCGTCACCGTCGATCTCTTCGAAGAGGTGCTGCGCGGAGAGGAACCGCCCCTTCCCCCCGCATCCGGCGAAGCCATCGCGCTCAGCCGCGCCGCCCGGCACAGCGCGGCGTACGACACCGACGGGGCTCCCGGGCACCCCGAGCCGGTCCGTCACGCTCCCGATTCCGTCGCCGCCCGCTGCATGGCCACCGGCAGGTCCATGGTTCAGCTCGCGGCCGAGCCCGGCCCGGGTGGCGAATGGGCCTTCGGGCCCGGGCTCGCCGCCGACCCGGCTCACTGGCCGCCGGGCAACCCGTTGATCGACGAGTCTCTCGCCGCGGCGGGGCTGACCGGCCGGATCACCGTGCCGCTCCGGGCGCGCGGCGCGCTGCTCGGCGTCGTCGCGTTCTCCCGCAGCGACCGGCCGGAGGCCTTCACCGCCGACGACCTGATCCTTGCCGAAGAGCTGACCGCCAAGGCGGCCGTCGCCATCGACAACGCCCGTCGGTACGCGCGCGAGCGCACGACCGCGCTGACCCTGCAACGCAGCCTGCTGCTGCAGCGGCTGCCGAGCCAGGAGGCGCTGGAGGTGGCGTCCCGCTACCTGCCCGCCGGGACCGGCGCGGAGGTGGGCGGTGACTGGTTCGACGTCATCCCGCTCTCCGGCGCCCGGGTCGCCCTGGTCGTCGGCGATGTGGTCGGTCACGGCCTGCACGCCTCGGCCAGCATGGGCCGGCTGCGCACGGCGGTCCGCACGCTCGCCGACGTGGACCTGCCGCCGGACGAGTTGCTGACCCACCTGGACGACCTGGTCATCCACCTCGCCAGCGATCTTCAGCCCGTCGGCCACTTCCAGCCGACCGGAGAGTTCGGCGCCACCTGCCTTTACACCGTCTACGACCCGGTCTCCCGCCGCTTCACCCTGGCGAGCGCCGGTCATCCGCTGCCGCTCATCATCTCCCCGGACGGCACCAGGACCCCGGTCCCCGCACAGCCCGGGCCGCCGCTCGGCCTCGGTGGGCTGCCGTTCGAGGCGACCGAGCTCGAACTGCCCGAGGGCAGCCTGCTCGCCCTCTACACCGACGGGCTGGTGCGCAGCCGGGAGCGCGATGCCGACCAGGGCGTCGCCGAACTGCTGCGAGTCCTGAACCGTTCGGCCACCTCGCTGGAGGGCCTCTGTGACACGGTCATGGACGCCATGCTGCTCGAACGCCGCACCGACGACGCCGCCCTGCTGCTCGCCCGCACGCACGCGCTGGATCCCCAGCACGTCGCCGACTGGGACGTCGCACCCGACCCCGCGGAGGTGCCGCGGGCCAGGAAGTTCGCCCTCGACCAGGTGGCGGCGTGGGGGCTGGAGGAGGCGTCGTTCGTCACCGAACTGGTGGTCAGCGAGCTGGTCACCAACGCCATCAGATACGGCGAGCCCCCGATCATGCTCCGGCTGATCCGGGACTCCTCGCTGATCTGCGAGGTCTCCGACGCCAGCAACACCGCACCGCATCTGCGCCGGGCGCGCGCCTTCGACGAAGGCGGCCGGGGCCTGCTGCTCGTCGCCCAGCTCACCCAGGGGTGGGGCACCCGGCACACCACCGACGGCAAGACGATCTGGTGCGCACAGCCCCTCGATTTCATCACATCACAGTGAAGAGACTGGGCGTGTTCGCAGGGCGATCTCCATTCGGAAAGCGCGGGGCCTCACGGGTACTGCAGAGGCGCCCGAACACGTCAACACCTTCGCCCCATCCGGACAATCTGCCCTGGATCATAGACCTTCAGGGGCCTTCGAATGTTTCGGTGACTCAGCCGAACCATGCGAGGCATATTGACTGCCGCGACCGGCCTTCTATCATCCAGAATGCTCGGCAGTCCGAAGCATGTCCGACATTGCGAACAGTCATGGGATCACCCCCAGGCGCTTCACAGCGCTTCACCTGTCATGCCCTCGTCAATTCACCGCAGAGGAGCTCCATGAACCCGCTGACACGGCTCGGCCGTCGCCGAGCGTCGGTGTTATCCCTGCTCGCCATCGGCGCCCTGGTGACGCCCGCCGCCGCGACCGCCGCACCCGACGACGTCCGGGCGTCCACTCTCGGGGCCCAGGCAGCCCAGTCCGGACGGTACTTCGGGACCGCCGTGGCCGCCGGGAGGCTCGGCGACGGCGCGTACACCAGCATCCTGGACCGCGAGTTCAACTCGGTCACACCCGAGAACGAGATGAAGTGGGACGCGACCGAGCGGTCCCGCGGGCAGTTCACCTTCGGCGCCGCCGACCAGATAGTGAACCGCGCGGCGGCCCGCGGTCAGCGCGTGCGCGGCCACACCCTGGTCTGGCACTCCCAACTGCCCGGCTGGGTCAGCTCCATCAGGGACGCGAACACGCTGCGCAGCGTGATGAACAACCACATCACCACGGTGATGAACCGCTACAAGGGCCGCATCCACTCCTGGGACGTGGTCAACGAGGCCTTCGCCGACGGCGGCAGCGGCCAGCTGCGCGGCTCGGTCTTCCGGGACGTCCTCGGCACCGGCTTCATCGAGCAGGCGTTCCGCACCGCGCGATCCGCCGACCCGGCCGCCAAGCTCTGCTACAACGACTACAACATCGAGGACTGGAACGCGGCCAAGACCCAGGGCGTCTACCGCCTGGTCCGCGACTTCAAGTCGCGCGGCGTGCCCATCGACTGCGTCGGGCTCCAGGCCCACTTCGGCGCCGGCGGCCCGCCCGCCAGCTTCCAGACCACACTGTCGAGCTTCGCCGCCCTCGGCGTCGACGTGCAGATCACCGAACTGGACATCGCGCAGGCGCCGCCGACCGCGTACGCGAACACCGTCCGGGCCTGCATGAACGTACAGCGCTGCACCGGCATCACCGTCTGGGGCATCCGCGACAGCGACTCGTGGCGCAGCCAGGAGAACCCCCTGCTGTTCGACCGCAGCGGCAACAAGAAGCCGGCCTACCGGTCCGCGCTCACCTCGATGGGAGGCTCGGCCGCGACGAAGCGGGCGGACGACCCCGCGCCCCGGTCCGCCGCCGCGCTGCCCTCCCGCTTCTCCTGGAGCTCCACCGGACCGCTGATCTCACCGAAGTCGGACGCCACCCACAACATCGCCGGCATCAAGGATCCGACGGTGGTCCGGTACAACGGCAAGTACCACGTGTTCGCCAGCACCGCGAGCTCCTCCGGATACAACCTGGTGTACCTGAACTTCAGCGACTGGTCGCAGGCCGGTTCGGCCACGCACCACTACCTGGACCGCAGCGCCATCGGACGCGGGTACCGGGCCGCGCCGCAGGTCTTCTACTACGCGCCGCAACGCCTGTGGTACCTCGTCTACCAGACCGGCAACGCGTCGTACTCGACGAACCCCGACATCAGCAACCCCAACGGGTGGAGCGCTCCGCGCCACTTCTACTCGTCGATGCCGGACATCATCAAGCAGAACATCGGCAACGGCCACTGGGTCGACATGTGGGTGATCTGCGACAGCGCCAACTGCTACCTGTTCTCCTCCGACGACAACGGGCACCTGTACCGCTCCCAGACGACCGTCGGCCAGTTCCCGAACGGCTTCACGAACACCGTCATCGCGGCCCGGGACTCCAAGTACGCCCTCTTCGAGGCGAGCAACGTGTACAAGGTGCAGGGCTCCAACCAGTACCTGCTCCTCGTCGAGGCCATCGGATCGGACGGCCGGCGCTACTTCCGCTCCTGGACGACGACCAGCCTCGCCGGTTCCTGGACTCCCCTGGCCGCGTCCGAGAGCAACCCGTTCGCCCGGGCCAACAACGTCACCTTCCCCTCGGGGGCCTGGACCCGGGACATCAGCCACGGCGAGATGATCCGCGCCGGTTACGACCAGACGCTGACCATCCCCGCCTGCCGGCTCCAGTACCTGTACCAAGGCATGAACCCCAACGCGGGCGGTGACTACAACCTCCTCCCGTGGCGCCTGGGCCTGCTGACCCAGACGAATTCCACCTGCTGACCCTCGCGTGGGCCCCGCCGCTCGTGCGGGGCCCACGACCGACTTGGGACCGCCTCCCATGGGAGCGCTCCCAGTACAAGGAGAGCACCTCTCTCGCTCAAGTCGCAGGCTCGGGCCAGAGCATGCGACATCCCGGCTTCCAGGAAGTTGAGGTTCCGTCATGCGCCGCAGACTCCGCGCCTTGGCCGCAGCACTCCTCGCGCTGCCGCTGGCGCTCACCGCCACACCGTCCGCGTACGCGGCCGACCCGACGACCATGACGAACGGGTTCTACGTGGACCCGGACTCCAGCCCGAAGAGGTGGGTGGCGGCCAACCAGGGCGACGGCCGGGCCGGCGCCATCAACGCCTCCATCGCCAACACCCCGATGGCCCGCTGGTTCGGCTCCTGGAGTGGCACCATCGGCACCGCCACGGGCGCGTACACGGGAGCGGCGGACCGCGTCGACAAGTTGCCCGTCCTCGTCGCCTACAACATCTACAACCGCGACTACTGCGGTGGGCACTCCGCGGGCGGTGCCGCCTCGCCGTCCGCCTACAGGAGCTGGATCGCCCAGTTCGCCGGGGGGATCAACAACCGCCCGGCCGTCGTGATCCTCGAACCGGACTCCCTCGGGGACTACGGCTGCATGACCCAGGCCCAGATCGACGAACGCGAGGGCATGCTCACCGGCGCCCTCGCCGAGTTCAACCGCCAGGCCCCGAACACCTGGGTCTACCTGGACGCCGGCAACCCGGCCTGGGCGAACGCGGCGACCATGGCCCGGCGCCTCCACGAAGCGGGCCTCCGGCAGGCGCACGGCTTCTCGCTCAACGTCTCCAACTACCTCACCACCGCCGAGAACACCGCCTACGGCAACGCCGTCAACAGGGAACTGAGCGCCCGGTACGGCTACTCCAAGCCGTTCGTCGTGGACACCAGCCGCAATGGCAACGGCTCCAACGGCCAGTGGTGCAACCCCGCCGGGCGTCGTATCGGCACGCCGACCCAGCTGGGCGGAGGCGCCGAGATGCTCTTGTGGATCAAGACACCGGGCGAGTCCGACGGCAACTGCGGCGTGGGCGCGGGCTCCACGGCCGGGCAGTTCCTCCCCGAGGTCACCTACAAGATGATCTACGGCTACTGATCCGGGACTCCCGTGGCCCGGTACGTCCCTCGCTCCGCGACCGGGCCACGGGAGACCGAGAACCGTCGAGGACCCTTCACTCAGATGGTCGACAAACGACAATCCGAGGGCTATCTTGAGCCACCACGCGGCAGTACCCGCGGCCGCAAATGGTCGACAAACGACAATGTGGTGGTTGCGCTGAGCCGCGCGGCGTTCCGCCGCCCACCCCCGTTGCCGAAAAAGGAGAACCGGGCACAGATGATCGAGATACAGACGAAGTGTGTTCATGGGGCCACCCGCGGTGGCTCGGGTCCCGCGTCGGTCACGTCGGTGGCACAGTGAGCGGGCCCGCGCTGCCGGCCGCTGCGAGCGGCTCGGCCACGGACCGGCTCGAGGCCCTCGGCCTGGACCTTCCCCGCCTCGACAGCAACCCGTACTACGTGGACCACCGGACGTCGGGCTCCAGCATCTACATCTCCGGCCAGCTGCCGTACAAGGACGGTGAGCTGCTGGGGCAGGGCATCGTCGGCCGCGACGTCGAGCTGGACACGGCGCGGGAGCTCGCGCGCCATGCCGTGCTCAACGCCCTCGCCGCCGCTGTACATGCGGTGGGAGATCTGGACCGGGTCCGGATCGTGCAGATGCTGGTCTTCGTGGCCAGTACACCGGACTTCGGTCTGCAGGGAAAGGTCGCCAACGCGGCCAGTGAACTGCTCATCGAGGTGCTGGGCGAGAACGGGCGGCACGCGCGCACCGCGATCGGTGTCGCCGGGTTGCCGCTCAACAGTCCGGTCGAGATCCAGATGGTCTGCACCGCGGTGTAGGGCGGGCACGACGGCGGTGCAGCGCGCACGCGCGTGACGTCGCCGGCCCCGTACGTACGCCATTCGAGGGAGTCGGCATCCGCTCACCTCGTTCATTTCCAGACACAAGCAAGAGGAGTGCAGCGTGAACCGGCTCCAGCGAGCACTCGCCACTGTGGTCGAGCGGGTCGACACCCCAGCGCCGATCGTGCTGGCCGACGTCATGCAGGACAACATCGACCGCATGCAGGGCTTCGCCGCCCGGCACGATCTCGATGTCAGGCCTCACGTCAAGACCCACAAGTGCGTGGAGATCGGCCGGCGGCAGATCGAGGCCGGGGCGGTCGGCATCACCGCGGGCAACGTCGGTGAGGCCGAGGTCTTCGCCGCGGCCGGATTCGACGACATCTTCCTCGCCTACCCGGTCTGGCCCGCGGGAACGAAGGGGCCCCGGATCCGCCGGCTCGCCGAGTCCATCCGGCTGCGGGTCGGCGTCGACAACCTCGCGGCGATCGAGGCCCTCGCCGACGCGATGGGAGACGAACCGGACCGGCTGCGGGTCGTGGTCGAGGTCGACTGCGGTGCCCGTCGCTCCGGGGCGCCGCCCGAGGCCGCGGGCGACCTCGCCCTCGCCGCCCGCAAGCGCGGCCTGGTGCCGGTGGGCGTCTTCACCTATCCCGGTCACGGCAGCTCCGGCCCGGACGCACGCGAGCGCGCCGCGCAGGACCAGGAGGCGGCGCTCACCACCGCGGTACGCAGCCTCGACGGCGTCGGCATCACCGCGGACGTGGTCAGCGCCGGCTCGACCCCCACCGTCGAGTTCTCCACCAGCAGCGTGATCACCGAGATCCGTCCCGGCGAGTACGTCTTCGGCGACCTGAACAACGCCCGGCTCGGCGCCTGCGCGGACGATCAGATCGCGTTGTTCGTCGCCGCCACCGTGGTCAGCGACTGGGTGCCCGGCCAGGTCATCCTCGACGCGGGCACCAAAGCCCTCAGCCGCGAAGGCAGCGACGAGCGCGGCTACGGCCGGGTCGCCGGCACGAAGGCCGTCCTGTCCAAGCTCAACGAGTACCACGGGTTCCTCGCGCTGCCCGCGGGCGAGGCCCGCCCCGGCGTCGGAACCGTGGTGCCGGTCGTGCCCAACCACGTCTGCCCGGTCGTCGTCAATTTCGAGGAGCTGATCGTCACCGACAGCGCGGGCGCGTCGCTGCAGCGGTGGCCGGTCGACGCCCGCGGATTCCTCAGCTGACGGGCCCCGGACGACACCCTCGTACCCGAGCCCGCGCCCCCACCCACCCCACCCCGTGAAGGTGGCCTGACATGAGACTGAGGAGTGCCCTGACATGGGACTGCCTGACATGAGACTCAAGAACATCACGGCCCTGGTGACCGGTGCCAGCAGTGGCATCGGGGAGGCAGTGAGTTCCCACTTCCGCCGCGAGGGCGCGCGACTGCTGCTGACCGGCCGCAAGGAGCGACTTCCCTCCGCCCGGCCCGACGACCTGTACGTCCCGGGAGACCTAAACGACGAGGCGTTCGTCGAGGCCCTGGCCGACCGGGCCGCCGAGTCCCTCGGCACCGTCGACGTCGTCGTCCTCAACCACGGCCTGCAGGCCAGCAGCCCGCTCACCGAGATGCCGTACGACGACGCGAAGAGGGTGCTCGACAGCAACCTGCTCAGCGCGTTCCTGGTGATGAAGCACTTCGCACCGCTGATGCCCCCCGAAGGAGGCTCGTTCGTCTGCGTCGGTTCACGGCTCGGCATGGTCGGCAAGCCCGGCGAGGTGCTGTATTCCGCCGCCAAGGGAGGCCTCATCATGCTCGCCAAGGGCGCGGCGATCGAATGGGCACCGCGCAACATCCGCGTCAACGTCGTCGCCCCGGGTCTGACCGCCACCCCGATCATCGAAGCCGCGATCCAGCGCAGCGCCGACCCGGAGGCGTACCGCCGCGAGCGCGAGTCCCAGATTCCGCTGCAACGCCTCGCCACCCCCGAAGAGGTGGCCGACGCGGTCCTCTTCCTCGCATCGTCGGAATCCTCCTACATCACGGGAGCGGTCCTTCCCGTCGACGGCGGGTACACCGCCTTCTGAACCATGGCGGCATGACCGATCGACCACATGATCGAGCGCATGCCGAAGGAGAGGCGACGTAGGGACGTCGCACTCCAGGCGCTGGTGCGGGCTTGCGCGCGGGTGTCGAGCGCGCACCCCGGTCGCCGCACACGAACTGCGCCACCCACAGCGCGCCCCCGCGGAGAACCTCGCCCGCACCCCTGCTGAGAACCTCGTTCGCGCCCCTGTGGAGAACCTCGTCCGCGGTCCTGTGGAGAACCTCGTCCGCGGTCCTGTGGAGAACCTCGTCCGCGGTCCTGAGTCGGGCGAGTACGTCAGCGGACCGCGCCGGCCGTGCCGCACCGGCGGGCGTCGGCCGCCACTTGGCGGGCCTTCGATGGCGGCAACCGGTTCCTCCCCTTGCCCTCTTCACCTCCCTTGTCCCTTTACGGATTCCCGTATCCCAATTCCCAACGATCTCCAGGAGGCTCTGCCATGGAAGGCAACCGGACAGCCCGCAGAACCGTACTCCGTACCGCAGGCGTTCTTGCCGCTGCCTCGGCCCTGACCGGCTGCGGCACCCTGATGGGCTCCGGCGAAAGCCGCGGCTCGTCGGGCGGTGGCGGCAAGAAGCGGCTCGTCGTCAGCAACAGCGGCGGCGCCTACAACGACGCGCTGACGAAGGCGATCTACGAGCCGTTCGCCAAGGAGACCGGCATCACGGTCACCACGGTCAACTACCAGTCCGCCCAGATCATCGCCCAGGTCAAGCAGGGCCGTCCGCAGGTCGACCTGATGGACAACTCGCTGCTGATCTTCCAGAAGATGGCGCGCCTGGAATGTCTGGAGCCCATCGATCACGACCGGCTGAAGAACGTCAAGGGCGCCGGGATCGCGGAACACAACCTGCCCGAGCACGCGGTCGGCAAGAACGTGTGGGCCAGCCTCATGGCCTACCGCACGGACAGCCTCAAGCGCGCCCCGAAGAGCTGGGCCGACTTCTGGAACACGCATTCCTTCGCCGGTCCGCGCTCGCTGCAGAGCGCGGAAGTGGACCTACCGGAGCTGGAGTTCGCCCTGCTCGCTGACGGTGTACCGCTGGACAAGCTGTATCCGCTGGATGTGGACCGGGCGTTCGCCTCGATGTCGCGGATCCGCGGCGGCGTGAAGAAGTTCTGGAACACCGGCGCCCTGCCGGCGGTCCTGCTCGGCCGCAAGGAGGTCGTCATGACCAGCCTGTGGGGTGGCCGCGCGGACGAGCTGATCAAGCAGGGCATTCCGATCGCTTACCAGTGGCACGGGGCCCGCAGGATGACCAGCGGCTGGGGCATTCCGAAGGGCGCGGACAACACGGACGCGGCCTACAAGCTGATCGACTTCTCCCTGCGCCCCGAGGTCCAGGCGGCGTTCTCCAAGCTCTTCCCGCATGGCCCGGTGGTCCCCGGCGCCGTCAAGCTGCTCTCCGACGACGTCCTGGCCACGCTCCCCACCTCCCCCGAGAACCTCAAGAATGGGTTCGACGCCGATGTGGCGTGGTGGGACAAGAACCTCGAGGCGGTTACCAAGCGCTGGCAGGAGTGGGCCGATGCCTGAGCAGACACTTCTGGCCTCGGCGCTGGCCCCGGGCTCTTCGCTGACCGGTAAGTCGCTGTCGGTGAAGGGGCTGCGCAAGTCCTACAGCGGGACGACGGTGGTCGACGGGGTGGACATGGAGATCGCGGCGGGTGAGTTCGTCACCTTCCTCGGCTCTTCCGGCTCGGGCAAGACCACGACGTTGATGATGCTGGCCGGGTTCACCGAGCCCGACTCCGGCACCATCGCCGTCGACGGCCGGGACATCACCCGCCTCAACCCCGGCAAGCGCGACTTCGGCTTCGTCTTCCAGCAGTACCTGCTCTTCCCCCACATGACCGTGACGGAGAACGTCGCCTTCCCCCTGCAACTGCGCGGCGTGTCGAAGGCGGAGATCCGCCGGCGGGTCGGGGAGACGCTGGAGGCGGCCGGGCTGTCGAAGTTCGCCGGCCGCAAGCCCCGCGAACTCTCCGGCGGCCAGCAGCAGCGTGTCGCGCTGTGCCGGGTGCTGGTCTACCGCCCGCCGATCGTGCTGATGGACGAACCGCTGGGCGCGCTGGACAAGAAGCTGCGCGACCAGATGCAGACCGAGATCAAGTCCATCCAGCGCGAACTCGGCCTGACCGTCGTGTACGTGACGCACGACCAGGAGGAAGCCCTGGTCATGTCGGACCGGATCGCCATCATGAAGGACGGCCGCATCGAGCAGTTCGACACCCCTCGCGGCCTCTTCGAACGACCCTCCTCTCCCTTCGTCGCCGACTTCCTGGGCGCCGCCAACTTCCTCACCGGCAAGGTCGAGGAATCGACCGAGGACGGGTGCACCCCGGTGCGTCTGGACACCGGCGGTGTCCTCAAGGCCCGCGCGCACGCCTTGGCTCCGGGCCAACGGGTCCGCGCCGCCGTCCGGCCGAGCAAGCTCCGCCTGGTCAGCGCCGAGGAGAGCTGCTGTACCGGCACGGTCGAAACGGCCGTCTATGTGGGTTCGCTGACCCGGATCACCGTGCGCCTGGACGGGGCCGCCCCCGGCACACCCCCACTGCGCATCGAAACCGCCGCCACCCCGCCGCGCCCGGGCGAGCGGGTGTGTGTCACCGCCGACCATGAGGACGTCAGTGTCTTCGACGAGACGGACGGGGGGTGAGTCATGGCCGGCACCGCTCTCGCACCCGCCAAGGTGCCCGTGAGGAAAACGTCCGCCAAGCGCGGACACCGCTCCCGCATCGCCCTGGTCAACGCCGTCCCCGTCACGGTGTTCCTCCTCGTGCTGTTCGTCTACCCGATCGTCGGCGTGCTCTCGCTGAGCCTGAAGGGCGACAGCGGCGGGTTCACCCTGCACTGGTACACCGACGCCCTCAGCGGCGCGAACCTGTCCGTGCTGATGTCCACCCTGCGCATCTCGGCGGAGACCGCGGTACTCAGCCTGCTGGTGGGCTTCGTCCTGGCGCACGCCATCGCCCGCATGCGGCCCGTCTTCGCCGCGCTGGCCATGCTGATCGTGGTCGTGCCGCACTTCATCAGCGCCCTGGTGCGCACCTACGGCTGGATCATCATGCTCGGTGAACACGGCCTGATCAACACACTGCTGACCTCCATGGACATGCCCGGCGCGCCGTACTCGCTGCTCTACAACGAGGTCGGTGTCGTCATCGGTACCACCTCGGTGATGCTCCCCTACACCGTCCTCGTCCTCCAGGGCGTGATGCGCGGGGTCGACCGACGGCTGCTCGCCGCGGCCGCCGGGTTCGGTGCCTCCCGTTGGACGATCTTCGTCAGGGTGTATCTGCCGCTGGTCGCGCCGGGTATCGGCACGGCGGGGCTGCTGAGCTTCATCCTCTGCCTGGGCTACTACATCACTCCCGCCCTGATGGGCGGCGACAAACAAACCGTCGTCGCCGCACTCATCGACCAGCAGGTCATGAAGCAGGACCAGTGGAACTCGGCCGCCGCCTTCGGCGTCATCCTGCTCCTGCTCACCTTCGCCGGCCTGGGCATCCTCGGCCTGGCCAAACTCCGCCGCAAGAACACCGCCGCACGAGGAGGCAGCTCATGATGGAACTGCCCCCCACCCGGGCCGGACACATCAGGCGGGCCCTGAGCGCCACCGCCATCCTGCTGTTCCTGGCGATGCCCATCGTGATCATCCTGGTCACGTCCTTCGGCGCCGACGGCATCGGCACCTTCCCGCCCAAGGACTACAGCACCCGCTGGTACGAGCAGATGGCCGCACCCGGCGGCAACTGGGCCACCTCCATCGCCCTGTCCAGCCTCATCGCGGCACTGACCACCGTGTTCTCCCTGATCCTGGGCGTGACCGCGGCGACCGCCCTGGCCCGTGGCCGGCTGCCCCTGCACGCGGCCGTCTACGGACTGGTCCTGGCCCCCATGCTCATCCCGCAGGTGGTCATCGCGCTCGGGTTGTTCCTGTTCTTCGAGCCGGTCGGCATGCTCGGCAGTCCCCTGGCCATCGCCCTGGGCCACACCGTGCTGGCCTCGCCGGTGGCGATCCTCATCATGATCTCCACCCTCAAGGGCATCGACGAGCGGCTGGAGGACGCCGCCGCCAGCATGGGCGCGAGCCGGATGACCATCGCCCGGCGCATCACCTTCCCCCTGGCCACCCCCGGCCTGATCGCGGCAGCGGTGTTCTCCTTCATCACCAGCTTCGACGAGTTCTTCATCGCCCAGTTCCTGTCCACCCCCGACACCCGCACCCTGCCGGTCCTCGTCTTCAACGCCCTCCAGTTCGACGTCGACCCCACCGTCACCGCCGTCAGCGCCGTCCTGATCGCCCTCGCCATCCTCGCCCTCGCCCTCGTCGCCGCCGTCCGCAAACTCGGCGGCCACCGCAACGGCGGCACCCTCCCCGTCGAACCCCTCACCTGACCGGACCCCTTCGACGAGGAGGCCAGGCCGTCGCCGACGACAACGTCGCGCGCGGTCTGGCCTCCTCACTCGCGCCCCACAACCTCAACCGCGCCCGCCCGTCCGCTCAGCCTCCTTGTTCCGCTTACTTGATGAGGTCCATGAACTTGTAGAAGCCGCCCGCGAAGGGCAGGAACCAGGGCGGGCCGAAGTGGCCGGGGATGCGCTTGAAGGGGAGGTCGCTCCAGGGGTTGGCGCCGGTGTCACCGTTCATGTACTCGGCCATCTGCTTGCCCATGTGGGTCGCCATCTGGACGCCGTGGCCCGAGTAGCCGAGGGAGTAGAACAGCCCGTCCTGCTCACCGGCGTGGACCATGCGGTCCATGCTCATGTCGACCAGGCCGCCCCAGCAGTAGTCGACGCGCGCGTCCGTGAGCTGTGGGAAGACCTCGGTCATCGTCTTGTGCAGGATGCGGCCGCTCTTGGCGTCCGACTGCTGGTCGGAACCGGCGAAGCGGGCGCGGCCGCCGAACAGCAGCCGGTGGTCCGGGGTGATGCGGAAGTAGTTCAGCAGGTTCATGCTGTTCGATGCCATCCGCCGGTTGGGCAGCAGCAGGTCGCAGACGTCCTTGCCCAGCGGTTCGGTCACGATGATGAAGCTGCCGACAGGTGCGATCCGCACCTGGTGCCAGCGGAACGGCCGGCTCGTGTAGCCGCTGGTCGCGACGAGCACCTGGTCGGCCCGGACGGTCCCGCGCGGGGTGACCAGCTCGTGCCGCGTGCCGCCCAGCCGGGTGACCTTTTCGACCGGGGCCTTCTCGTGGATGGTGGCGCCTGCCCGGACGGCGGCCTCGGCGAGTCCCTTGGTGAACTTGCCGACGTGCAGCCCGGCGCTCCTGGCCTCGACCATCCCGCCGTGATAGGCGTCGGAGCCGATCTCGGAACGCAGTTCGCTCTTGGGGACCAGGCGGGTCTCCAGCCCGAGTCGGCCGGACATGATCTCGTGGGTCTTGCGCAGCCCCTCGAAGTGGGCCGGCTTGGACGCCAGGTTCAACTTGCCCGTGCGGGCGAAGTCGCAGTCGATGTTCTCGTCCCTGATGAGCTTCTCAAGGGTGTCGACCGCGTCGTGGTAGGCCATCAGATACGCCTTGGCGGTGTCGAAGCCGTAGCGGGCGATCGCGGAGCGGAAGCCGATCGACAGTCCCGTGGTGGCCATGCCGCCGTTGCGGCCGGAAGCGCCGAAGCCGACGGTGTCCTTCTCGAAGACGTGCACGTCGGCGCCCTTGCGCGCCAGGTGCAGTGCCGCCGACAGGCCGGTCAGGCCGGCTCCGACGATGGCCACGTCGGCACTCCCACCGATCTGGGTCCGGGACCGGTCAGGTCCCTGGGGCGCGGTGTCGAGCCAATAGGGGGTGAACTTCATATCGCTGCTCTCCTGCCAGTGCTGTCAGCCGCCGTCGGGAGTCGGCTCGCTGCTCGGGGGCCGTTGACAGGGGCCGACCCTACACATATGGTCGACAATCGACAAGCGACCAAACCTGACCGGTTTGACCGGTCCGGCCGGGCCGCAACCTCGCCCTATTGACAAGCGACAAACATGGTCGACAATCGACCAAAAGCCAGGGCGTCGACGACGCCCTGGGGACACTCAAAACGTGGAGGACCCCGTGGCATTTGACATCAAGCCCAAGTTCGTCTCGTTCGACATGAACGGGACCCTGATCCACTTCCGCATCGGCGACGCGATCCGCCGGGTCCTGGGCGACCGGCTGCCCCCGGAGCTCGCCGACGCCTTCACCCGGGTCGGCAACTACTACCGGTTCGACGAGTGCATGGGCGAGTACAAGCCGTTCCACCAGATCGTCACCGACGCGCTGGCGCGCACCTGCGCGCGGTTCGGCGTGGAGTACCGGGAGGGCGACGGCCAGGCGGTGTACGAAGAGATCCCCACCTGGACGCCGTACCCGGGAGTGACCGAGGCGCTCAACAGGCTGGCCGAGGCGTACCCCCTGGTGCTCCTGACCAACAGCGACGACGCGTTCGCCTCGCAGCTCGCGGATAACCTCCAGGCGCCGATCGAGGTCCTGATCACCGCGGAGCAGATGCGTCTCTACAAGCCCCGCGCCGGCGCGTTCGAGTACATGCTGGACAAGCTGGGGGCCGCTCCGGACGAGATCGTGCACGTCTCGGCCAGCCCGAAGTACGACCTGCGCCCCGCGGCCGCCCTCGGCATCTCGAACATGGTCTACATGGACCGGGGCTTCGAGCCCGACGAGCCGTGGCTCGGCCATGAGCGGATCACCGACATCGCCGACCTGCCGGTCCTCCTGGGCCTGCCGCGGCCTTGACCGGACGGCCCTCCACGACCTGGCCCGGACTCCCGTCCGACAGATCCGTGCGGCGCGGGCGAGCTGTAGCCTGTGGTCGACAAGCGACCAGAGAGGTGACCGGGATGGACTCCAAGTTCGGAGGGCTGGAGCGGACGACGACTCCGGAGGGTGTGTACCGCGTGCTGCGCGGTGCCATTCTCGACGGGACAGTGCCTCCCGGTGGGCAGCTGCGCGAACGGGACATCGCGACGGATCTGGGGATCAGCCGATCCCCGCTGCGGGAGGCGCTGACCAGGCTCGAGGAGGAGGGCCTGGTCGTGAAGGTCCCGTTCCGGGGGGCGTTCGTCGTCGAGGTCAGCGCTCAGGAGATCGCCGAGATCGCCTCGATCCGCCTGCTCGTCGAGCCCTACGCCGCGGAGCTCGCCATCGAGGCGCTCCGCGGACCCGAGCGGCCGAGGCTGACGCAGACGATAGAGGACCTTCACCGCGCGACCGAGAAGAACGACATCCCGGGCAGCGTCGACGCTCACCTCCAGTTCCACAGGCTGTTCTACGACCTGTCGGGACACGGCACGCTGCGCAGCCTGTGGAACGGCTGGGAGACCAAGCTGCGCCTCTACCTCCTGGTGGACCACCCGTCCTACAGCGACCTGCACGAGATCGCCGTCGAGCACGCGCGGCTGGCCACAGTCGCCCTGGAAGGCGACACGGACGCGTTCAAGCGGGAACTGGCCCAGCACTTCTCGACAGCGTTGCGAGGCCAGGCCGCAGACGACGGGAACGCGTCGGCCAGGGCCTGAGACACCCCACGGCCTGCTGACACCACCCACGGCTCGCGTCTACTGCCACCTCGTCTCCGGCATTGGTGCGGCTACTGCGACGAAGTCCCCCTGACGGAGCAGTGACGACATCCACCCGTGATGAGCGTGGGCGTTCCGCACGGACCACGACGGTCCGGGCGGAACGCCCACACCCTTTCCCGTTCGGACCTGTGCGGTAGCGACCGCCCGTCACCGGCGAGAGCCTGGACGGGCCCAGTCCGCCGGTACTCCGGGCCCGGCGCCCGGTCCGGAACCGCACGCAGGAGGACCTCTTGACCGACGCCATGCCGCACATGGACGACGCTGGCGAGAACGACGACGTCGTGACACTGCTGACGCAACAGCACCACCGCATCCGCAACCTCTTCGCCGAGGTGGAGAACGCCACTGGGGGCGACCGGGCCGAGGCATTCCGCGGACTCGTCCGTCTCCTGGCCGTGCACGAAACGGCCGAGGAGGAAGTGGTCCACCCCGCGGCCCGCCGCTTCCTGGAGGACGGCGAGCAGGTGGTCGACGACCGTCTGGAGGAAGAGCGGGCGGCGAAGGAGAAATTGAGCCGGCTCGACGACATGGACCCCGACGACCCCGGGTTCATGCCCGCCTTTCGGGAGCTGCGCGCCGAGGTGCTGCAGCACGCGGCCTCCGAGGAGCAGTACGAGTTCCCCAGGCTGCGCGAGAAGGCCGGGGCGCAGCAACTCTCGATGATGGCCACCGCGGTCCGGGCTGCCGAGGCCATGGCGCCCACCCACCCGCACCCCGGAGTGGAGACCGCGGCGCAGAACATCGCCGTCGGGCCCATGGCCGCCGTGATCGACCGGACCCGCGACGCCGTCCGCAAGGCGATGGGCGGCAAGGACGGCTGATCAACAGGGGCATGCCCTCACGCCGCCCGGCACGCCCCCATCCAGGCGTCAGCCTCGCGCAGGAAAACGTCCCGCCAGGAACCGCTCGAACGTGACCTTGCCCACGGCCCGCTCCGGCGTCAGATGCCCGCCCGCCCGGAACCCGCGGTAGGCCTTGCCGGGACAGCACCAGCAGCGCGCCGTCGACACGGAATCGTGCTGCTCGGCCAACTCCATCGGGCCGAGCGACCCGTCCTGCGTGAACACCGGTTCCGGCAACCACGGCCCGTACTGCTCGCGCTGCACACGGGCCGAGGTGATCCGGTTGGGGCAGAAGTTGGTGAAGACCGTGGTGAGCCGGGCCCCCGGAAGATCGATTACCACACGGTCGGCCCTGCTCCGGCGCAGATACGCGTCCCGCACTGCATCCTCGGCCTCCTCGGCGGAACCGAGCAACCGGTAGGCCAGGCCGAACATTCTGGGACGATGGGCAGAGAACTCCTCGGCGATCCCTGTCCTCACGCGCCCAGCCTGCCAGAGGCGCGGGAGCTTCCGGCATCCGACAGAACCCGGAACGCACCCTAGGAGAGGTTCTCGCCTTCATCGGCCTCACCGATTCAACCGGCCAGCCTCTTGTCTTCGCGCCGCACGACTTCCGCCGGCTCTTCATCACCGATGCCATCCGCACCGGCCTTCCGCCACACATCGCGCAGGTCATCGCTGGCCACGCCGACATCCACACCGCGATGGGCTACAACGCGATCTACCTGGAAGAGACCATCGAAGCCCATCGCGCCTTCATCGCCCGGCGCCGTTCCCTGCGGCCGGCCGAGGAATACGCACCCCAGCCGATGCCGAATGGGGGGACTTCCTCGGCCGCTTCGAACGCCCGGCTGGCTCGGCGAGGTCTATCGATGAACCCACGAAGATGGGCTGCCGCATGGCGCTCAACCAAGATCGAGAACAAGTTCAAGGAAGCGTGCATCAAACACCCTTCAGAACACGATCAAGTGCCGCCCGGCCTACAGGTCCCCAGTGTGCCTTGCCGCCGGGAAGACCCCGGTCTCCGTTCTGCCCCATCAGCATCAGGAACAGGCTCTTCATAGCGGCCAGCCCGCGGGCGCGCCGGATCGCCGCCTCGTCTGCCTGCGCGTACCTGTCGAAGAACCGTGAGGCCATGCCCGCGGGCAGCAGCACCCATGCGGCGGCGAGGTCCCACGCCGGATCGCCGGCGACCATGGCACCGAAGTCGACGATGCCCGAGAGCGTTCCGTCCGAGACGACGACGTTCGCGGGATGGAGGTCACCGTGCACCCACACCGGCGGGCCCTCCCACGCCTGGGCCGCAACCGCGTCGTCCCAGACTGCCCGGACGTCAGCAGCGATGTCCTCGGGGGCAACGGCCTGGAAGAAGTTCTCGAAGCCGTCCGTGCAGTCCCTGGGATGGGCACCGAAGTCCGGGGAGATCGGCGCCTCGGCGGGCGCCTCCACATGGAGCGCCCGGAGGAAGCCCGCCAGCGCGTCGGTCGCGTGGCCGCCGCGGCTGATCGCGCCGTGGTCCAGCGGCTCGCCGGGAACCCACGTCATCACGGTCCAGTACTTGGGGAAGCGCTCGGACGGTTCACCGAACCGCACCGGGGTCGGCACCGGGAGCGGCAGGCGCGGGGCCAGCACGGGGAGCCACCGCCGCTCCTTGAGCTGGAGCTCCGGGGTGGGGTCCATCCGCTGCATGCGCACAGCCAACTCGTCGCCGAGGCGCCACATTTGGTTGCCCCAACCGCCCGCCACCTCCCGGATGGCCAGCCCGGCGAGGTCCGGATGCTGCTCCCGCAACAGGTCACGGACCAGGTCTGCGGTGATCTCGATCTCGATGTCGGTCATGCGAAGTCACAGTACTGTGGCGGCAGGCGCGGAGCGGTTCTCGCCTCCGAACATCTCGCTGGAGCCGCTCGCAGCCGCTCGCACCTGTCGCGAACAGTCCGTTGACCACCAGCGGCGCCAGCAACTCCGCCGTGGCCGCCTGCTGTCCCGGTGAGGCGGCCTCGACCCGCCCCAGGCGCCGGGCTGCCGAGCCAGCCCGCCGCCGGTCGTGGCGGGCCTCGGCCTCGGCCTGGTGGCCTCCCGCCATGAGTTTGGCCACCGCCGGCGTGGGTGGGGGCGGAGCTGCGTGGCGGGCGGGACGAGGCGCCCCTTCCTATTCGTCGTAGGTGTGGGTGCCGGCCGGAAGATCACGGTTGCCACCGCCACCGCCGAGGCCGCTCATGATGGCATTGAGTACGCCCTGGTGGCTCACCGCCAGAGTGCGTCGGTTGATCAGCCCGAAACCGTACCGTCCGGTTGCGCCGTTGTCCCAGTAGACCGTGGCCGCTCCGTACTTCTTGGCGGTGGACACGACGGCGCGCACGTAGTCCGCGCGACACCTCGGATTCGCTGAATCGAACGACGACTTGTCGATCGCACCGTATTCACCGACGACCACCGGGTATCCCCGCACGACGAACTTGTCGTACATCTTCTTCAACTGCGCGTCCAGATGGTCTTCCTGTCCCCAGGTCGACGTCTTCGACGGGTTGGTCGCTGCTCGCCCCCACTGCGTGATCGTGCCGCTTTCCGCTCCGGCGAAGTCCCACGGGTCGTAGTAGTGCACGGAGATCATGATGCGCTGCTCATTGCTGGGGATGGAGGGCGAGCGGTACTGGTCGGTCGGCAGCACGAAGCCGTAGTTCCCCGCGGTGTAGTCGATGTTCGTGTTCCAGCCGGGAACGAGCAGCCACCGGGAAGCATTGTTCCCGCCGGTCCTCCGGACGGTGTCCACGAAGATCTGGTTGTAGCTGTTGATGTTCGAGTAGCACGGCTGGGTGGGGCGGCCGAACTGACCGTCGAAGTTCTCGTTCATGGACTCCAGGATCAGGCGCTGGTCGTAGTTCTGGAACCTCGTCGCGATCTGCTGCCAGACCTTCTGGTACTTCGCCCTGATCGCCGTCTGGTTGGCCGAGTCACAGATCAGCCAGGAGCCGTTGATGGTCTTGTAGCCGTCGCCGTGCATGTTGATCAGCACGTACAGGCCGCGGTTGTAGGCGTAGTTGACGACTTCCTGGATCCTGTTCAGCCAGGCGGCCTTGATCCTGTAGTCCGGGCCGGGACCTATGTGCCCCAGATAGGAGACCGGGATGCGGATGGTTTTGAATCCTGCGGATTTCACCTTGTCGATGAGGGCCTGCGTGATGACCGGCTGACCCCATGCCGTTTCGCTCGGATATCCGTTGGAGTTGGCCTCCATCTGGTTCCCCAGGTTCCAGCCGGCGCCCATGTCGGCGACGATCTGCGAGGCGTTCAGTTGTCTCGTGGTGTCGGCCGATGCCTGGTTCGTCAGGCCGCCGACAGAGGCGACGACCGACAACATCAGGGCCAGGCACACTGCTTTGAGTTTTCCTGCTGGTGAAACCATGGATATGCCCGTCTCCTTGGTCACTTGGGTTCGAAGGTCCAGACCGTGCTCGCGTCGGTGGCTCCGGTGTTCCACCTGACCGCGCCGGAGGAGGTCGCGTGCAGGTACTCGATGCCCGCGCTCTGGTTGTTGGGGCGGAAGCCTCCGGAGGAGACCGGTTCCAGATTCCAGAGCGAGTCGGCTGCGACCGCGCCGGAGTTCCAGAAGACGGCGTTGCCGGTGGCGCCGGCGGTCAGGTGGAACCGTCCGGTCCTGACGTTGCGGACCGTCCAGGCGCCGGACGTGGTCCGGGTGAGGATCCAGTCCTGGTCGTCGTAGGTGGCGGCGGGGGCGAGAACCACCGCGCCGTCCGCGTCGGTGTCGAGGTACGTGCCTGCCGACGAGTTCCTGATCTTGTACGTTTCCCCGCTGACAGGACCGGAGGAGCCGCCGGAGTAGGCGACGCGGACGCATTCGCCCGCGTTCAGGTTGATGGTGATTCTTCCGCCCGAGGGGCTGTAGGACTTCGCTGCGGTCCGCACCCAGGTGTTGTCGCTGCCGTAGCAGCCGCTTTCCACGGACCCGATCGATCCGCCGGGCAGCGTGTAGGTCGCGGCCTTGGTGCTGAGCACGGCGATTTCGGTGGGGCTGTGTTTGACGGCGATGCCCTGCCCCCCGCTGGAGGTCGCGTAGGACACGCTCTGACCGTCGAGTTGCTTGGTGGTGTTGCTGCTCGCGGTGGCGGTGCGGTTGAACGTCTGCAGCCTGGTACCGCCACGCTCGACGGGGCGCTTGGTCGCGAGATCCGTACTGATCTTGTTGATCAGCTGGTTCATGGCGGCGACCTTGGGGGAAACGGCCTTGCGGGTCACCGCCTTCGTCGTCGGGTCGAAGTCGTACAGCGCCTTGTCGGAGCTGCCGCTGCGGGCGTCCGGGTCCACGGCCGCGTAGAGGTTGTATGCCGCGTTGCCCGCGACGGCGTTGAACTTGAGAATGTCGGCGGTGGAATTGCCCGCGTAGTTCTCCATGATCATCGGGAAGTTCCGGCCCTGGGCCCAGAAGGCGTCCTGCCCGTAGTCGAACACGTAGTCCGTGCTGGTCGTGTACGGGTCGTAGCCGAAGAAGTCGAGATACGCGACGCCCCGGGCGCGACGGGCCTCGTTGTCGGCGATATCCGCGTCACCTTTGGGATTCGACCTGGTGTAGACGACGTAGTCGGACTCCTTGACGGCCTGGCCGAGTCCGCTGAGATAGTTCAGCAGCACGTCCTTGCGGAATTCTGTCGCGTTCGTGTATCCGCCGCTTCGCCACAGGGCGTTGCTGTAGGAGCTGTAGCTGCGGTCGATCCTGACGTCCCACAGTCCCGAGACGTTCGGCTCGTTCAGCAGTTGCACGCCCACCACGGTGTGTTCGGTGTCGTAGGCCGCGACGTGGTTCATGAGCCGGCCCAGGGCGTATTTCTCCCGGCTGAGCAGGTTGGGGTCGGTCTTGTCCAGCAGTCCGAAGCCTTCCGGCGGCTCGCCCGGTTCGCCGGTGCCCTTCTTCCGCAACTCCGTGCCATCGCTACGGACCACGTACTGGTAGCCGTTCAGGACATAGGACGGCAGTCGGGCCGGGAAGCTGAAACCGGTGGAGTCGTGCCCGAACCACAGATATTCGAGCTTGAGGCGGTACTCCTTGCACCAGTCGATCATCCGGTCGACGTCTGCCCAGCTGAAGTTGTCCCTGGAGGTTTCGATCTTCGACCACCAGATGGGTATGTTCACGATGTTGAAGCCGTCCTGGGCGACCATTCCCAGCACCGGCTTCAGCTGGGCGTCGGTCCAGCCGTAGCTGTACCGGTGCTTTTCGTACCGGAACTGGATACCGCTGTGGTAGAACGGCTTGCCGTCGACCATCAGGACCAGCTTGTCGTACGTGGACCGCGTCGTGTCCACATATGACACCGTTGTCGCCGCCCCGGCCGCGCCTGCCGAGCGCTCAGCGCCGAACAGACTCAGACCCACCCCGCCGACACCTGCCGCTCCGGCGGTGGCGAGAAATCTGCGGCGCGGCCACAGATCGGTTCTCGGCTCCATTGCCTTTCCTTCCCTCTGTCGAATCGTGCCGGGGAGTTTCCGCCTCCTAGTACTCCAGCCGTAGATCGTGATCTTCATGACTGATTCGCGTCTTGCCGGCGGTAATGGCTGGCTTGGGCTTGGTGGCGGCGTCGCCAGGCGGACCAGGCGAGCCGGTGGGCCGCGTCGTGCACGGGCTGGACGACCAGCGTCGTGAATAGCCGCTGGATCTCGTTGCAGGTGAGCGGGATGAGCCGTCAGGTGCGGGGTGCCGGGCGTGTTCGTCGGCGCGGACAACGGCGACGAAGGCGTTGCGAAGACGGTGTCCTCGCCCAGTCCCGCGGCCCGGCAGCGGTGCGGATCGCACGTCCACGACCGCGGTACGTACAGCTCCCGGTCCACCGCCGCGTGCCCGCGCAGGCCCGCATAGACGAGGTAGACAGCGACCTGGGAGTTTTCGATCCTCCCGGCGGTGCCGGTGTACTGGCGCTGGACACCCACGGTGTGCGTGCCCTTCTTCACGTCCCCGGTCTCATCGACCACCAGCACCGCATCCTCGTCGTGCAGGTGTTCCAGGACGTGTTCGCGCACGTCGTCGCGCACATCATCGGCATCCCACCTGGCCCGGCCGAGCAGATGCTGCATGCCGTCCGGCGTGGCCTGTCCGGCCCACTCGGCGATGCTCCAGCAGTTCTTTCGCGGCAGATCCGACAGGAGCCCCAGCACCAAGTCCCTCACCCGGCGCCGGGGTTCGACCCGTGCGAACCGGATCGCTATCCGGCTCATCAGGACCTCGAACGCTTGCTGCCAGCGGGCAGGGTCTACGCTGTGACCTGCGGCCACCACAAGATCGTTAGTCTTCACACACCGATGATCAGCGGTGGCCGCAGCCTTTCTGCAGCCGGTCCACCAGCAAGATCACGGTCTACGGCTGAAGGTCGCGCTGGTACCAGATGCCTGACTTGCCGCCGAGATCGGCCGGGGCAGCCGGGCCAACCGAGACGAACCCGGCCTTGGTCAACACCTTCTGGGACGCAACATTGTCGTGGGAGGTGGCCGCCCGTAGTGTGCGCAGCCCGTGCCGCGCCGCCGCCAGCTGGCAAAGCTCCTGGACGGTCGCGGTCGCCACGCCGCGGCCGGCGACCTGCTGCGCGACCCGGTAGCCGAGTCTCGCAGTGCTGTCCACCAAGTCGTACAGGTTGAACCTGCCGAGTACCGAGCTGTCCTCGGCGACGAGCACGTAGAAGGCGCAGCTGCCGGCCTCCTGCTCGGCCAGCGAGGCGTTGTACCGGTCGGTGAACTGGTCGAAGAAGTCGTCGCCGCGGTCGGAGATCGAGGCAGCGAAGTAGGTGCGGTTCGCCAGCTCGAAGGCCAGGACCGCCGGGGCGTGGTCGGCATGCAGCCGCTTCAGCTCGGGCATCGCCCGACTCTACGCAGATCGTGCGCTGAGGACACCTGGGTTTCCGCCAGTGCAGACAGCCCCAAGACCAGGGGACATAACGATCTACGGCTGGAGTACTGGCGGGTGTGCGTAGGAGTCGGTCCGCCGGGCAGGAGTGGGCACGTGCTCTGGTGGGCCCTGATGCCGGTCCAGTCCATGAGCGGGCAGCCGCGAGGAGCACGAGACCGACCGCGGACGCGAGCCACCTCAACACCCGGTTCAAAAAGCGGGGCTCCGCCCGGCCGGCGTGCGCTTCACTTCGACGCATAGAGCTCAACCTCCGGATACTCGTCCCACCAGCGACGCGATTCCCATGCGCATGACAACCCGCAATGAGATTCGCGCCGGTCGCTCAGGACTGGGTGAAGCCGTTCATGATGACGGTGGGACGCTGCGTGGAGGAGTCCCAGGCACCCATGTTGTAACCGGTGAACGGGGACATGCACTCCGGCTCCCAGTAGAAGATGCCCTGTCCTCCGTTGGCCTTCAGCGCCTTGGTGTAGGCGACCAGCGCGGCCTGGGTGGATGAGGCCCTGTCGACCCGGCCGCCGAACTCGCTCTGGAGGAACGGTTTGCCGTAGGCATCGGAGATCCTCTTCATGTTCGCCACGATCCCGGGAGCGACGTCGGCGCTGCCGTAGGAGGAGAACACCGACATGTCCCACTTGCCGCCGTTCGCGGCGTAGCGGCTGAAGAACGTCGTCATCACGTCGTACTTCTGCGGCTGGGCGAGGTGGATGCACACGGTCGAGTTCGGTGACACGGCCTTGACCTGGGTGTACGCCGCGTTGAGCAGCCCTGTCATCTGCGCCGGGTTCGAGACGCTGCCGACGGGACGGCAGATCCCGCTGTTGATCTCGTTGCCGATCTGGACCCAGGTGGGGAGCACGTCGTTGTTCTTCATGACCGTCATGGTCTGGTTCACGTACGTGCTCAGCGCGGTGCGCATCTGGCTGTAGCTCATGTTCCGCCAGGCAGCGGGCGGGTTCTGCACACCGACGGAGTTCCATGTGTCGCCGAACATGTAGTCGAGCATGATCGACATTCCGGCGGCCTTGACCCGCTTGGCGAAGGCGGAGACCTCGTTGATGCCGCAGTGCCCGTCCGTGGGGCTGCTGGAGGGGTTGACGAACGTGCGTAACCGCACCGCGCTGATGCCGTACCCCTCGAGAATGGTGAGCAGGTCCTGCTGCTGACCGCTCGCGTTCTTCCAGGAGAAGCCGCGCGCCTCCATCTGCGGCACCCAGCTGATGTCGACGCCTTTGACGAAACCCGCGGCGGCGTTGGCCGGCGTCTCGAGTTCGGCGAGCACGGCGGCGGTGGCGAGCGCCCCGGCGGTGGCGGTGGTGGCCTTGAGCAGGGTCCTCCGGCTGATCCGCCCGGAACCGGCTGCGGAACCGGATACAGGGGTGGGGGGCATGGCGCTCCTTCCTGTGCGCCGACCGCACGCGAGCCGTCCCGGTCGTTGCGTGTTCGGTCGTTGCGGGTGGCAGTTGCCCCGGGGTTCCGGGCGGGGCTCGGTGCGGAGGTGGGCCGCCCGTGAACTGGCGCCATCGACGACAGCGGCACCCGCCTGGCGTTGTGAACGTTCACAGTCAGATCGAAAAACGAAGGCGCGAAGGCCTTTCCCGTGAGCTTTTGGTGGGACCTTGTCCTCTGGCGGCTCAGTGGTGGGGAGCGTTCACAACAGCTGCCCCGCATCACGCAGTTTCCAGACCGCACTCCCGCCTGTCAATCCACGCGCAGAGCCGACTTCACGCATCCGAACAAGGCCGAACATCGAGCTTCAACAGAACTCTTGACGCTGCCTCAGCGTGTTCCTACTCTCCGTGGGAGCGTTCCCATGCTTGCCCGGAGTGAACGATCACCTTCCTGCCCCACCAGAGCCGCGTTCACTCGGCACCCCCCACGCATCGGAGGTCATCGTGACCGAGGCACGTCGACACCCCGCCTTCACGGCACGATCCCGGAGACCGGGAGGCCGCTCCAGAGGCCCGACATCTGCGACGGCCAGGCCTCGCTCGCCGACCCCGCAGCCTCAACTGCTCCGGGCGAACGCGCTCATGAACAGCCGATCACCGCACCACGTCTTCGAACTGCTCCCGCCACGCAGGAAGGGACAGGCATGCGCAGAACCCGGCAATCACCGCTCCCACGAATCCTCTTGACCACGCTTCTGCTCGCGCTCGGCCTGGCACTCGTACCGTCGACCGCCGCCGCCCCCGCCGCCACAGCCGCCACCGCCGCTGCCCCCGTACGCATCATGCCGCTGGGCGACTCGATCACCGGCTCGCCGGGGTGCTGGCGGGCCCTGCTGTGGAACCGTCTGCAGAGCACCGGATACAGGAACATCGACTTCGTCGGCACCCTCAACCAGCGGGGCTGCCCCCAGGCGCACGACGGCGACAACGAGGGCCACGGCGGTGAGCTCGTGACCAACGTGGCGAACCGGAACCTGCTGCCCGGCAGGCTCGCTGCCACGCGTCCGGACATCGTTGTCATGCACTTCGGCACCAACGACGTGTGGAGCAGCGTCTCCACCGACACCATCCTCGCCGCGTACACGAAGCTGGTGCAGCAGATGCGGGCGTCGAATCCGAACATGAAGATCCTCGTCGCGCAGCTGATACCGATGAACCCGTCGGGCTGCACCGGCTGCGCCCAGCGCGTGACCGCCCTGAACGCACGGATCCCCGGCTGGGCGCGGGCGTCCAGCACGAGCCGCTCCCCGGTGACGGTGGTCGACCAGTGGACGGGGTTCAACACCGCCTCCGACACGTACGACGGCGTGCACCCCTCCGCCTCCGGCAACGAGAAGATCGCCGCCCGCTGGTACCCCGCCCTCACCACCGCCCTCGGCCGCGCCGTGCCGAGCGCCGTGGGCGACGGCCGGCACTCCCCCGGCCATCGTCAGCTGCACAGCACGGCCCGCCATCTCCTGAACACCCCGTCCCCGTCCTAACACCCCGTCCCCGTCGTAACACCCCGTCCCCGTCGTATGGGAGCCCACATGAGATCTTCCACCCGCACCGCCCCACGCGTGACCGCCGTCCTGGCCACCCTCCTTGGCCTGCTCGTCCCCTTGCTCGGTTTCGGCACGTCCGCTCACGCCGCGCCCACCGGCTTCCGCGTCCAGAACGGCCGGCTGCTGGAGGCGAACGGGAACGACTTCGTCATGCGGGGCGTCAACCACGCCCACACCTGGTATCCGAGCCGGATCAGCTCCATCGCCCACATCAAGGCCAAGCGCGCCAACACCGTCCGCGTCGTCCTCGCCAACGGTGACCGCTGGGCCCGCAACGACACGGCCGACGTGGCGAACGTCGTCTCCCAGTGCAAGCGCAACCGGCTCATCTGCGTCCTGGAGGTCCACGACACCACGGGCTACGGCGACCAGAGCGGAGCGACCACCCTCTCCCGCGCCGCCGACTACTGGATCAGCGTCAAGAGCGCCCTGACCGGCCAGGAGAGCTACGTCATCGTCAACATCGGCAACGAGCCGATCGGCAACAACAACGCCTCCAGGTGGACCGCCGACACCAAGGCGGCCATCCAGAAGCTGCGGAACGCCGGGTTCAACCACACCCTCATGGTGGACGCGCCCAACTGGGGCCAGGACTGGTCCTTCATCATGCGGGACAACGCCGCGTCGGTCTTCGCCGCCGACCGGGACCGCAACACCGTCTTCTCGGTCCACATGTACGGCGTCTACAACACGGCCGCGAAGGTCAACGACTATCTGAACCGCTTCGTCGCCGCGAAACTCCCCATCGTCGTGGGCGAGTTCGGTCACAACCACTCCGACGGCAACCCCGACGAGGACGCCATCCTGGCGGCGGCCCAGCGGCTGGGCATCGGCTACCTCGGCTGGTCGTGGAGCGGCAACGGCAGCGATGTGCAGTACCTGGACCTGGTGACCAGCTTCGACCCCAACCGGCTCACCAGCTGGGGCCAGCGCCTCTTCAACGGTGCGAACGGCATCGCCGCCACCGCCAAGGAGGCCTCGGTCTACTCCGGCACCGCGCGTACCACTGCCCCGGCCGCTTCCCTGACCACCCCCCTGGCCGAGCGCTGAGCCCTACGCTGTCATGCGCATGCCACTCCTTGATCCATCCGCCGACCCGGCTCCCGTAGCCACCACAGAGGTATGGAGGAACAGGACGATGCATCCGAGCGTCACCGACGGCCCGGTGTCCGAGGACACCCGGACCACCAGGGCGAGACTTCGCCGGACCGGCCGGACGGTCGGGTTACGGGCGGCCGTGGTCGCGGCCGTGACCGGCCTGCTCACCGCACTGGTCGCGATCCAGCCGGCCTCGGCGCGGCCGACGTCCGCTCAGGACAACCCGTACCAGCGGGGCCCCGACCCCACCGTGAGCAGCGTCGCGGCCCAGCGGGGAACGTTCGCCACCGCGGAGATGACCGTGCCGCCCGGCAACGGCTTCAACGGCGGGAAGATCTACTACCCGACCGACACCAGCCAGGGCACCTGGGGCGCGGTCGCGGCCGTGCCCGGCTACACCGCCAAGTGGGCCGCCGAAGGCGCCTGGATGGGACCCTGGCTGGCGTCCTTCGGGTTCGTCGTCATCGGCATCGACACCAACAGCCCCAATGACTACGACACCGCCCGCGGCACCCAGTTGCTGGCGGCTCTGGACTACCTCACCCAGAGGAGCCCGGTGCGCGACCGTGTCGACCCCAGCCGGCTGGGCGTCATCGGACACTCCATGGGTGGCGGCGGCGCCATCAGCGCAGCCCTGCGACGACCGTCGCTGAAGGCCGCGCTCCCGCTCGCCCCCTTCTCCCCCTCGCAGAACCTGTCGAATCTGCGGGTGCCGACGATGATCATGGGCGCCCGGGACGACGGCACGGTCACCCCGTCCTACCTCAACGGGCTCTACGGCGGCGTGCCGGCCACCACACAGAGCGCCTTCATCGAGCTCAGCAGCGGCGGCCACGGCTTCCCCACGTGGGGGAACTCCAACGTGACGCGCCGCACGATCCCGTGGCTCAAGATCTTCCTCGACAACGACACCAGGTACACCCAGTTCCTGTGCCCGTCGCTGGCGGACCGCACCGGCGTCTCCCGGTCCCTGACCAAGTGCCCGTACGTGCCGCCCGGCGGCACGACCCCGCCCCCGCCGAGTGGCGGGCAGATCGTCGGCGCCGCCTCCGACCGCTGCCTCGACGTGCCCAACTCGTCGCAGACCAACGGCACTCAGCTCCAGCTGTGGGACTGCCTGGACGACCGGGCCGGCCAGAAGTGGACCCGCACCGCCGCCGGGGAACTGCGCGTCCACGGCACCAAGTGCCTGGACGCCGAGGCCTCGGGAACCTCTCCCGGCACACGGGTCGTCATCTGGGACTGCCACGGCGGGCAGAACCAGCAGTGGAACGTCAACGCGAACGGCTCGATCACCAGCGCCCGTTCCGGCCTGTGCCTGGACGCGTACAACGCCGGCACCGGCAACGGAACCCAAGTGGTGCTGTGGAACTGCAACGGCGGGTCCAACCAGCGGTGGGCCCTCGGATAAGGCGGCCCTGAGCCAGTTCCCGAAGCTCGACCAAGCCGAAGTGCCGGGCACACACGCCCGGCACTTCGGTCACCGCCCAGCGGTCTGTCGTCCGTGTCGGCGACCTGCGGCCCGCTCGGGCAACGCGGGCGGCGATGACACGCGTCGCACGGGACGGCCTCAGCGACATCATGCCCGTCCCCTCTGCGTGGCAGCCGCCCGCAGTTCGCCGCGATCGAGCGCCCGCTCCGGCAGCGCCTCGCCTCGCCGAGCCCGGCCGCTACGCCCTCGCCGCCCCGCCGGTGGGCTCCCGAAGCCCACGCGTCCGGCCGCCGGCCTTCTAACGGACCAGCGGGAGGAAGATCGTGTCGACGATTTCCTCGATCACCTCGGGTGCGACCGGGCGTAGCGTCATCATCGCCTCGGCTCGAAGCAGGTCGAAGGGGAGTGACGCGATCCGTGGGGTGAGCTTGGCCGGATCGAGTTCGCCGCGCTCGATGGCACGTTCCATGATCTCGTCGCGTCCGGAACGGCGTCCGGCGCTGATCGTCTCGTGCAGCTTGGCGAAGCTGGTCTCGGTCTCGGCGAAGTAGTCGGCGAGCAGCAGGCTGAGTTGCGCGAGGAACGGACCGCGCTTCTCGCTCATCTCGGTGAGGGTGGCGATCAGGTCGCCGCGCAGGGACCCGGTGTCGGCCGGGCTGATCAGCTGGATGACATTGCGGCGTACGACTGCCGCCTCGACCAGCTTCTGCTTGTCCGCCCAGCGCCGATACAGCACCGGTTTGCTGGTGCCGGCTCGCCGGGCGACGGAGTCGAAGGTCAGCTTCGCGTACCCTCGCTCGCTCAACTCGTCCCAGGCCGCTTCGAGGATCGCCGCCTCGAGCGCTTCGCCGCGCCGTCGTCCCACAACACTCCTTAGAAACCTTGACGTTTCTTATCGGCACACCTTACTCTCCCAAATAAGAAACGGATGCGTATCTTACGTGCCGTGTGCGGATCCCCTGACAAGGAGTCCTTGATGCAGCAGAGCAGGACCGGAAGCACAGGCGCCATACCGCACACGAGTGGGAAGGGGCGGCTCGTCGGCCTGGTGGCCGTCCTGACCATGGTGAACTTCGTGGTCGACTCGGCCATCACGGCGCCGCTGGTCGTCCTCCCGGAGATGCTCGACCATTTCCGCACCGACCAGGCGGCGTGGCTCAACGCCACTGCGATGCTCGCGGGAGTGCTGTGGGCACCGCTGCTCGGAAAGAGCGCCGACATCCACGGCAGGCGCAGGGTGCTCGTACTGACGCTGCTCCTCAGCTGCGCGGGCGCCCTCTTATGCGCCGTGGCCTCCGACCTCTGGGTGTTCGTGCCGGGGCGCATGCTGCAGGGAGCGGCTCTGGCCACCGTCTTCCTCTCCGTCGCGATCGTTCGAGGTGTCTGCGCGCCCCGCATCGCGATGATCATCGTGGGCATCGTGACTTCCGGCTCCGCGGTGCTCAACATCGCGTCCCGTTTCCTCATCGAGGAACTGGCCACGGAGTTCGGCTTCCAGATCTTGTTCCTCGGATCGGCCTTCCTCGCGGCCGCGATGGCGATCTGCGTGCGCAAGGTCGTTCCCGAATCCCCGGTCAGGACACCGGGGAAGATCGACGTCGGCGGTGCCCTCCTCCTCGGCGGGGGTCTCGCCGGGGTGCTCAGCTATGTCAGTCTGGGCTCGGACCTCGGCTGGCTCGCCGCCGGGCCGCTGGCTCTCCTCGTCGGTGGCGCCGCGGCATTGGCCAGGTGGTTCCTGGTGTCGAGCCGGAAGCCCGACCCTCTGATCGACGTCAGGGACATGAGCAGGCCATTGGTGCTTACGCTCCTCGTCGTCTTCCTGGCAGCCGGTTCGTACCAGAGCATGCTTCAGCTCGTCTCCCTCATCGGTGACGTCTCGGCGGATCAGCACCTCGGATACGGGCTGGCCGGCCAGGGATCAGTGGCACTGTTGCTCGCGGCGCCCGGAGTCGGCGTCACGCTCGGAGGCCCGGCGGCCGGATGGCTTGCCGCACGCATCGGACCGGCCTTGACGCTGGCCGGGGCGGTCGTGCTCGGAACGGTGGTGACCCTCGGGATGTTCCTCGGGGCTTCCCGGCTTCCCGCCGCGCTCTGCTGCGGATTTCTGCTGGGTGTCACGGTAGGAGCGCTCGGGACATCCGGTTTCAACATGGCGGCGGGCCTGGCGTCCCCCGAACGGCAGGGCATCGTGTCCAGCCTGGTCATGGTCATGGTCTCGATCGGGGCCGTGGTGCTGGACTTCGTGGGCGCGGCCGTACTCAAGTCGACCACCGTGGTCGTCGACGGCGAAACAACGAACTCGGCCACGGGCGTCTTCAGCTACATCGGGATCGCTTCCGTCGCGTTCGCCATCGCCGCGGTGCTGGCCGTCAGGCTCGTGCGGAGCACACGCCTCGGCAGCGACTCGCCGTCGCCCGACCTTGAACGGGAAGCGGTGTGATGGACCTCCGAAAAGGAACGGGCATGAGAACTGCGTCGAAAGGTACGGTCCTGGTTTCCGGCGCGAGCATCGCCGGTCCCGCCGTGGCGTTCTGGCTGCACCGGTACGGATTCGCGGTGACGGTGGTGGAGAAGTCCACCGGACTGCGGGGCGGTGGGTATCCGATCGATGTGCGTGGCACCGCGGTGGAGGTGGCTCGCCGGATGGGAATCCTGCCGCAACTCCAGGAAGCGCATATCGAGTCACGCCGGTTGACCTTCCTCAATGCCGATGGCAGTGAGGCGGCGGTGGTGCGTCCACAGGCGGTGACCGGCGGGGTCGAGGGACGTGACGTCGAGGTGCGTCGCGGTGATGTGGCGGACATCCTGTACGGGACGGTCCGTGACGAGGTGGAGTTCGTGTTCGACGACTCCATCGAGACGCTCACCGAACACGAGCACGGCGTCGACGTCACCTTCCGCAGCGGCGTCCAGCGCAGCTTCGACCTGGTCCTGGGGGCGGACGGGATGCACTCGCGTACCCGGGAGTCCGTATTCGGCCCCGAGCGGCAGTTCCACCGCTATCTGGGGTACTGCTTCGCCATCTTCACCATGCCCAACACCTTTGGGCTCTCCCACGAAGTACTCATCTGGAACACTCCCGGAAGGGCCGCCGCGCTCTACGCGGTCGGCGACAGCGATGAGCTGCACGCGTTCCTCAACTTCACTCACCCGGAACCGCCGTACGAGGTCCTCCGCGACCCCGAGGCGCAACGTGACCTCGTCGCCACCACCTTCGCCGGCGACGGATGGGACATCCCCGCCATGGTCACCGCCATGCGCGACGCGAACGACCCGTTCTTCGACACCGTGAGCCAGGTCCGCATGCCGTGCTGGTCCAGCGGCCGGGTCGCGCTCGTCGGCGATGCCGCGTACGCCCCGTCGTTCCTGACCGGGCAAGGGTCCAGCCTCGCCCTCGTCGGCGCCTATATGCTCGCCGGCTCGCTGGCCGCCCATCGCGACCACACCGCGGCCTTCGCCGCCTACGAACGCGATATCCGCGGATTCGTCGAACTGAACCAGGCACAGGTCGGTGAAGGCGACGCGGCGCTCTTCCCCACCACCGCCGAAGCCCTGGAAAGACGCAACAACAAACTTCGCGGCCTCGTCTCCATGCCACCAGAAACCGGGCGCCCGGCCCACACAGCCCTCACATTGCCCGAATCGTGATGCACGCGCCCGCGATGAACGTGCCGTCCAAGAGGGTGTCCCGCGTGGTCGGGCGGGTGTCAGCGGTCGTCGTTCTCGTCCGGAAGTCCCAAGGTGACGGTGCGGGAGCCCGGAGAGAAGCCGACGAATGAGTGGTCCCAACTCTCCTTGGGCCAGTGGTAGGTCACACGGCCTTCGCCGGGACGGTACTGGGCCGTGTACACCGTGCCCAGCCACTCGTCGTACGCGCATTGGTACAGCGGCGGTCGCAGCATCGCTGCGGCATCGATGCCCGCCGTCTGTATGGCGGCCAGCCGTGTCTGTGTCCGGGTGGTTCGTTCCTGCTCGTCCGGCACCGGCAGGTGCTGGTGGTTGGCGGCACAGGAGGCCGGTGCCTCGGTCAGCGGGATGTCGGGTCCGACGTAGACCGTCACGGTCCGGTTCGCGTCGACGAGGGTGACGTTCTGCGGGATCGCGACGGGCAGGGTGCGCAGTCTGTCCAGTGCCTCGTCGACGGTCCGGCAGGTCTCCAGGAGGTAGCGCAGCACGAGGGGAATGGCGAATCCCGGCCCGTGCACGAACCGTCCGCCGAAGGTGAGCGACACCGCGAGACCGGCGTTGTTCATGCCGTCCAGCAGGCCCCACCCGGCTTCCTGCATGCCGATCACGGGGCGGAGGAAGTGGGAGAAGACGATGGTGCCTTCACAGTGTTCGGGGGCGAAGTCGTAGTTTCTGAGCAAAGTACCGTTGCGGCCGATCTGGGTGCAGCCGGAGAAGAACGGCCGCACCGCTGCCATGGTGAGAAGCGTCCTGGCCTGGGCGGAGGCCAGTTGGCCGGCGAGCCGGTCGAGTGCCGGGACCAGCTCAGGCATGTACTCCTCGAACAGCCGCCGGGCACGGGCCGCACCCTCAGGCGTCCGGCCCTCCTCGGTCAGCCAGTCCTCCGCCCTCACCATGGCCGGCCGGACGCGCTCGGCCCATCGCCCGTCGCCGCCGTCACCGATCTCGATGGCATGGAACGTCTTGACGTATTGACTCATGACGAAGGACTCAACTCCCCTGACAGCCCGTGCGGTCCAGACGCCGACTCCGAGGCTCGACCCTGGGTGACAGCGGCTCGATCACCGCCCACGACTCGTCGTCGACTTCCCACGGCTTCGGCGGAGCACCCCGCACCCCCCGGATCAACGGTTGCGGAATGATCCAACCACTTCGAAAATTATTCGTCAGGAGTTCTGAGCCTTGATTATTCGTCGGGAGTGCTGAGCCTTGATTGCTGCGGCCCGTCGACGATCAGCACGGTGTCCTTGCGGAACCGCCGGCGCGGCTGCAGCGCAAGCGCCGGTCCCAGGTGGTCGGTGATGCGGTCGGCAGTCGACTTGGACACCCCGAACATCGGCGCCGGTTGGCGCAAGGTCAGGTTCGTCCGCCAGTAGGCGGCAACCAGAAGCACGCGGTTTTCCAAGGGCAGGCTCCACGGCCGGCCCTTGCGCACCGGGTCCGCGCCCTCGCGCCGTAGTGCGGTGATCAGCTTGCTGAACTGCCGCGGGCTCAGCCCGGTGAACGGGGCTATCCAAGACGGCTCCGACGTCGTGATCACTGCCGGCATATCGAGATCGTTTCATTTGCCCGGAGCCCCCGCTTACTGGAGCCCGCTTCCTGCCGGAATTCCGCTGGGCCATCTCGCCATCGGCCAGTACCGTGCGAGGAAGGATCAAAGGGGGTGAGCTGTGCGCCCGGTGCTGTTGGTGGATGTGGACGGACCTCTGAATCCGTATGCCGCGAAGCCGCACCGACGGCCTGAGGGATACGAGACGCACCGGCTGCTGACGCCTCGCTGGGAGGCCGCCGAGCGGCGTCGGCTGACTGAGTGGGGGCTGCCCAACAAGCCGGTGAAACCGCTGCGCGTGTGGCTCAACCCCGGTCACGGCCCGGCATTGCACGCACTTCCCTTCGACCTGGTGTGGGCGACGACGTGGGAGGAAGAAGCCAACGCTTTCGTCGCGCCGGTCCTGGGACTACCCGAGCTGCCCTTCATCACCTGGTCCTCACCGCGGGCCGAGCCCGGCGGCGGTGTGTTCTGGAAGACGCCGGAGATCGTCGCGTGGGCCAAGGGCCGGGCGTTCGCCTGGATCGACGACGAGATCACAGACGCGGATCGCACCTGGGTGAAGGAACACCACGATGGTCCCGCCCTACTGCACCGGGTCGACCCTCGATGCGGCCTTGCCGTCGACGACTTCACTGCGCTGACGGCATGGGCGACCGGCCTGGACTGACTCCACGGCCAATCGACAGCCGCCCGCCACGCCGTTCCACACGATCATTGCGGGACAGCTCTTAGCGCCGTGGACAGTGCCTCCCACCACTGACGGCCGGTCCTCGTCGTCCTGAGCTGATCCGCGCAGTCATTCCGGCTTGGCCGTGCTCGCCGCTGTCTCGTCCGGCCCCGCAACGCTTGCCGTGCCGTCCGCCGTGACGAAGGGCTCCTGACCGGGCTGCCGTGCGCCGACGCATGCGAGGGTGAGCGCGGCGGTCACGGCCAGGACGACAACGGCGGCCCCCGAGAGCAGGAAGGCGTTCTCGACTCCGGCGAGGGTGATGGCGGTCGAGGCCACGAAGGGGGAGATCGCCAGGGCTCCTGCCACTCCGGCCTCCCACAGGCCCGGCGACACCGAGGAGGAGGCCGTACTGGCCGCCTTGTCCCACGACGGCGACCAGTCCGACGGTCAGGAAACCGTTGGTCAGGGCGAGGGCGAGCACGAAGGTCACGATGACCACGAGGACGTCGGGAGCGGCCCGCACGGCTCTCAGTCCCGCGCTGAGATCGGACCACAGCCCCGTCTGAGCACCGGCCGGGGCGGGTCGGGTCACGCGGATGGCGGCCACGGCGGCCGCCGAGCCCAGGAAGGTCAGCCCGTTCACCACCAGCGCCGACTGCAGCGAGCCGAAGGCCAGCAGCGGCGCGAGCATGAGCGGGCCGACGAAGAAGGCGGCCCGGAAGGCGACTTGCAGCAGTCCGTTGGCCTGCTGGAGGCGGTCGTCCGGCACGATCTGCGGGACGATGGCGTTGCGGGCCGGGGCGAACGGTGCGCCGATCAGCGCCAGCAGTGCCGTGGTCGCCACGAGCAGGGGCAGGTTCAGCAGGTCGAGGGAGAGCAGGACCGACGCCACGGCCACCACGGCGACCCGGGCCAGGTCGGTGGCGATCATCAGCTTCCGGCGGTCGCGGCGGTCGGCGTACGACGCGACGACGAAGGTGGCCACGAACGCGGGCGCGAACGCGGAGACACTGACCAGGGCGACGGCCGTGGGGTCCTTCGTCAGTGACCAGGCCAGCCAGGCGGTCGCGGCGGTGTACAGGCCGTCGCCGAAGCGTGAGATGCCCTGGCCGGCGAAGAGAAGCAGGAAGTTGCGGTCCCTGAGCAGTGACATGCCGCCACTGTCGGGTCCCTTCGGCGGTCTGATCCACTTATTAGGCAGATGGCTAATCAGTCACGCTCACTGTCGCCGTACAGGAAGTTTTCCAGGCTGGGGGTCACGCCCGTCACCTGTCCGGGCGCGAGTCGGTACAGGACGTAGTAGCCCTCGCGGCGGCGCTCCAGCAGGCCCGCGTCCGCCAGCACCCGCAGGTGCTTGGACAGGGCCGCCTCGCTGACGCCAACGAGCGGGGCCAACTCCTGTGTGCTGCGCGGGCGTTCGGCGAGCAGTCGCAGGGCGCGCAGCCGGGTGTCGTCGGCGAGCGCGCGGAGCGTGCCGACGAGCCGGGTCGGCGGAATCCTCGGGCGGGCTTCCCGGACGATCGAGGAGACGGGGAAGACGAGCCCGAGGGGCCACGGACCGTCGCAGTTGACGCGTACGTGCGGCCACACATAGGCGCTGGGGGCGAGCACGAGTGTGTCGTCCGGGCCGATGGCGACCTCGTGGTCGTGCGGCCGCTCCAGCCAGAAGCGTTCAGCGCGCGGATCGCTGCGCACCTCCGGCCACAGTCCGCGGAGCATCCCGTACAGGCCGCGTTCCTCGATCTGGCGTCCGGCCTCACTGACGCCGGCGGCGAGTTCGGGTTCGAGCCGTGCCCATTCCTCCTCGAACGCCTCCCGCCAGTAACGCTCCAACATGCTCAGGAACCGTTCGAGCAACGCGCCGGGGTCGTCGAGGAGCATCTCGGCCATCGCTTCGTCGCTCTCCCTGGCAACTCGCTCCCGCAGCAGGTGGCGTACCTCCGGTTCGTCAAGCACCTGCGGCTCCCTGCCCTCGCCACCGCCGGGCCACGGCATGAGCAGGGGGACGGCGAACTCCAGCCGGACAAGCTCCGGATCCGCCCCGCGCAGGACGGCCAGTTCGTCTTCGAAGTCCGCCAGTTGGCCGGTCGGCTGCGGAAAGAGGAATTCGGGGAAGTACGAGCGCACCGCGTAGGAGAACACCTCGATCTCCCGCTTCAGCGCCGGGGACAGCTTGCGCATCGCACGCACCCAGCCGTGCTGGACGGGGTGGTGCTTGGGCTCCACCAGCACATGGAGACTCAGTACGGCTTCCATCGTCGGCGAGTAGGCGAACCCCACCCGCTCCGCACCGCCGGCCGGGACCCGGAACACGATCGTCATGACCCGTCATCCTCGCCTCACGGCGTCCTCGACGGAAGACACGCCGCGCCCCGGGACGGCTTCTGCACCGCTTACCTGCGCGCGGCGGACGTCCCTGCGGCGAGCGAGAATCGCCGCAGGGACGTCCAGCCGCTCGAGTACTTCCGCATCCCGTCGATCACCTGTCGGTGTTCACGCGAGCGCCCGCACCGACCCTAGAAGGAGCACATCATGCGATGGTCACGTGATCGGAGGGACAGCCGGCGCCAAGGTTCTTGAGGCTGCCGGAACCCGTCCAATGAGGTGCACCCAGTCCGGGGTTGTGCGAGAAGCAGGCCGCCTTCTCAGCGGAGAACGCGTTCGCGCTGCGCATGGTCGGGTCCATGCCCATGCGTCGGTTCCTCGGGTTCTTGCCGAATCCACTACCGCAGGAGTTCCTGGAACAGCTGAACCAGACGAGCCACACCCTTGCATGACGGAGTGAGCGGACAGGCGCCGTCGCGCCGTTCACGGCCGGTGCGTTCAGGTCCGCTGCTGCACGGCCACGACGGTCAGGAGCACGCCGGGCAGGGCATGGGCCGCGTCGGCGTTGTAGATGTCCAGGTTCGGGTTGTGGTGGACGAGCCCGCCGGGGCCAGATGCGGTCAGGTCGAGACGCACTTCCGAAGGGCTGAACCGACTGGACTTGAAGGCGGCCGCGACTGCTGCGGCCGCCTTCACACCTCTGCTTACGCTCGGACCCAGCGCTGGTTGGCGCCGGTGTGGCAGTTCCACACGATCACCGCAGCGCCGTTGGCGGTGCTGGCGCCGTCGACGTCCAGGCAGAGTCCGGTCTGGACGTTTCTGACGGTTCCGTCGGTGTTCACATTCCATTGCTGGTTCGCGCCGCCGGTGCAGTCCCAGATCCGTGCTCGGGCACCGGAGGCGGCGTTGCTCGGCACGTCCAGGCATCTGCCCATCACCCGCAGGGTCTGTCCGGTCTGGGTGAACTGCTGGTTGGTGCCGGTGTGGCAGTCCCAGATGATCATCTGGGCGCCGTTGGACGAGTTGGCACCGCTGACGTCCAGGCATCGGTCGGCGGACTGGCTCCGCAACCGGAACGCGGTCGGGTCCGGAGGAGTCGGGTTCGGGCCAGCGCCCGTGAAGAAGCTCCAGACCTCTCCCTTGACCCAGCTCCTGGCGCCGCTCTCACAGCCGGCGCACCCGTCCACGGGGCCTTGCTGGTGACCTCCGTCGAACGCGGCCCAGACGACCGGATACCCCTCTCGGCAGCCCGAGTAGGCGGTGGTGATGTGGGTGCGGCTGCCCTGCGCGGGCTCCGGCGGGTTCTGCGGAGTGCAGCCGTTGTTCCTGACGAACCTGTCCCGCATGCCGCGACCGGCGCCGATGTTGTCGTTGATGCCGTGGATTCCCATGTACGCGAAGGGCTGGGTGCCCCCGCTGCACCCGCTGATCCCCCCGGGCGCGGCTATCGCGGCGACCGCACGGAAGACGTTCGGCCTGGCACATGCGAGGGCGTAGCTCATGGCTCCGCCGTAGCTGAACCCGAGGGCGAAGCGCTGCGTGGTGTCGACACAGAGGTCGTTGTCGATACGCCTGATCATGTCGTCGACGAAGGTCACGTCCTCGCCGCCGGAGTTGCCCCAGCCGTTGTTGAGGCCCTGCGGAGCAACGAAGATCGCGCTGTTGTTCGCCAGTCGGCGGAGTCCGTAATGGGCATAGACATCGCCGTCGCTTCCGCCGCCGGCGACCTGCCCGGCGGTGCCACCCAACCAGTGGAAGCCGAAGACCAGTCGGTATGGGCGGGTGTTGTCGTAGTTCTCAGGGATGCTCAGGATGAAGGAGCGGCTCTTACCGTTGCTCTGAATCGTGTGCGTGCCGCTCGTCAGTGTGGGGGCACGTCCGCACCCGGCGGTCCCCGCAAGGGTGGGGGTGGCCCCGGCGGTGGGCGACGTGTCGGCCGCGACGCTGACTCCTGCCCCGCCGGCCATGGCCAGAACGAGCAATGCCGCTGACACGGCTCGCCCGAACAACCATCTGTGGATCGACATCATGCGACTCCCTCGCTGCTCGGTGACAGGGCTCTGACTGGTCGGTGGGACCGCTGTGCGCCCTGGGGCTGGATGCGGTCGAGTCGGAACCGCTGATTGGTGCCGCCGGTGGCCGTCCACTGGGAGATGCGGGCTCCGTCGGCGGTGGATGCCTCCCACACGTCCAGGGCGAGGCCGCTCTGCCGGTTGACCAGACTGACCACGCCACCGCCGTGGTCGACTGTCCGCCACTGCTGGCCGGCGGTGTCGGTGTCCGGCTGCTGGGTGATGTCGGCGCCGCTGCCGCTACCGGCGGCTTGCAGGAACAGACCGCTGTGCCCGAGCCGGATCTTGTAGTGCCCGCCGTCGGAGGGCAGGAACTCGAAGTGCTGGTTGGGACCGGCGGTGATCTGCCACTGGATCAGCCGCGCACCGGCGGCCGTGGACGCACCGTTGATGTCGGCGGCCTTGCCGCTGTGCTGGGCCACCAGCCGGTAGGCCACGCCGGCCTCCACCGGACCCGACCTGAGTGCGGACGCGCGGTAGGTGCGGCCGGCCTGGCCGGCGAACTCGATGAGATCGGCCTCCAGCCGCTTCGGCTGGACCGGCTCGCCGCTCGATTCGTCCTTCAGTGTGAAGTCGCCGGCGAAGATCCGGCTGCGCACCCGGACGGCACCGGTTCGGTCGGGTGTGACGACGCACTCGATCCGGCTACTGCTCCATTCGGCGCCGACGGTGTGTCCGCCGCGGCCGCGCAGTCCGCTCACGCGCCCGGTGGGCCAGGCGGCCGGCAGCGCCGGCAGCACGTGCAGTTCGCCGTTGTGGCTCTGCAGCAGCATCTCCGCGATGCCCGAGGTGGCGCCGAAGTTGCCGTCGATCTGGAAGGGCGGGTGCAGGTCGAACATGTTGGGCGCGAGCCGGTCCGTCCGCACCAGGTCCCGGATCAGCTTGTGGGCGCGGGAGCCGTCCTCCAACCGTGCCCAGAAGTTGATCTTCCACGCGAGCGACCATCCCGTCCCGTCGTCACCGCGCAGCTCCAGCGTCCGCCGCGCGGCCTCGTGCAACTGGGGTGTCCCGCGCTTGGTGATCTGGTTGCTCGGATGCAGACCGTACAGGTGGGAGACGTGCCGGTGAGTCCGCTCGGTCTCCACCCAGTCGGCCAGCCACTCCTGGACATTGCCCCGGGAGCCGACCCGCGTCGGCGCCAGCCGGTCCCGGGCCGCCAGTGCCTGAGCGCGGAAGCCGGCGTCCACGCCGAGGACTTCGCCCGCGCGGACGACGCTGTTGAAGAGGTCGCGCAGGATCTGGTTGTCCATGGTGGGCCCGGCGCAGACGGTGGCGTTCGCGTGGTGAGCGAGCTCCGGAGAGTTCGACGGGTTGGTGACCAGGTGTCCGAGCATCGGGTGGGCGACCAGGGTGTCGAGGAAGAACTGGGCGGCGCCCTTCAGGGCCGGGTAGTTCGAGCGGAGGAAGTCGGTGTCACCGGTGAACAGGTAGTGGTCCCAGATCAGGGTGGCCAGCCATGCGCCACCGGTCTGCCACATCCCCCACCGCGCTTCGTCGACGACCGAGGCGCCCCGCCACGCGTCGGTGTTGTGATGCGTCACCCAGCCGCCGGCGCCGTACTGCGCCTGGGCCACCCGGGCACCGGTCACGGTCAGGTCGTCGATCATGTCGAAGACCGGGAGGAAGCATTCGGAGAGGTTCGTCGTGTCGGCGGGCCAGTAGTTCATCGGCAGGTTGGCGTTGATGGTGAACTTCGAGTCCCAGGACGGGGCCATCTGGTCGTTCCAGATGCCCTGCAGGTTCGCCGGCTGGGTGCCCGGCCGCGAGGACGAGATGAGCAGGTACCGGCCGAACTGGAACAACAGGGCGGAGAACTGCGGGTCGTTCACCTGCGCGTGCTGTGCGATGCGTACGTCGGTCGGCTGGTCGGCCGCCGCTGTACGTCCCAGATCGACCGACACCCGGTTGAACAGCGCCTGATAGTCGGCGCGATGCCGACTGCGTAGTTCGTCGATGCCTACGTTGCGGGCAGCGTTGAGGCGGCTGCGCGCGATCCCCTGGTAGTCGCCGTCGACCTTCCGGAAGTCGACGTAGCTGGAGCCGATCGACACCAGCACCGTCACGCTGGTGGCGCCGGAGACCCGCAGCGTGCCGCCCGCGCTGCTGACCGTGCCGCCGGTCACGGCGGCGTGGGCCAGGGCGAGGAACCGGACCCGCCCGGTGATGCCCTCCATGGTGGCGGAGGTGCCGTCGAGGGCGATCGTGGTCCCGTCCGGGCTGGACACGGTGGTCCGTTGTGGACTGTCGAACGTGGCGGTGAAGGTGAGGGAGTTGGCCCGGTCGGCCGTCAGCCGGACCACGATCACCTGGTCGGGTGCGCTGGCGAACACCTCACGCTGGTACCGCACGCCGTTCAGCGCGTAGGTCGTGACGGCCGTGGCGGTGGTGAGGTCCAGCGTCCGGTTGTACTGCGACGCACCGGTGGCGCTGCCGAAGGCGAGCCGAAGGTTTCCGACCGGCTGGTAGGCCAGCTGTCCGGCCGGGCTGCCCAGCATCGTCTGATTGATCAGGTCCTGTGCCGGCCCCCACTGGTCCGCGAAGACCCGCCGTCGGATCTCCGCGAGGCTGGCCGCGCCGCGGGGGTTGGCGGAGTCGTACGGGCCGCCGGCCCAGACGGTGTCCTCGTTGAGCTGCAGCCGTTCGGTGTCGACGTTGCCGAACACCATCGCGCCCAGGCGTCCGTTGCCGATCGGCAGTGCCCGCAGCCAGTCCGTGCCGGCCGGCTTGTCATACCACAGGGCGAGGTCGTCGGCGGCCCGAACCTCCGGAGGGGCGGCCGAGCCGGCCCTGGCAGTGGCCGTCCACCCACCCGGCACGATCCCTGCTCCAGCCACCGCCCCGGCGGCGAGAAACCGTCTGCGTGTCACCTCGGACATGTCGTTCTCCCTTCACGGGCCGGAGCAGGTCGCTGACTGGGGTGATGACGAACCGCCGGTGAGAGAGGCGACGTCCGCACGCCGGCTTCTCCGACGAGCCGCAGGCCGTTACGCCATCGGCTCGGCCGCGGACGGCGGTCACCGTCCACCGTGTCCGCCGAGTCGGGCGTCGCGTCGCGCGGCAGTGTTCTGGGTCTGCCATTTCTGGTTGTCGCCGCCCCAGCACGCCCACAGCTGCACCTTGAAGGTGGCGGTGTTCACGTCGAGGCAGAGGCCGGAGTGAACGTTGCGGACGGTGCCGTCAGTGCCCACCGTCCAACGCTGGTTGTCGCCGCCGTTGCACGCCCACGTGCCGACCACGGTGCCGTTCGTCGTTCCGCTGCTGTACGCGTCCAGGCACTTCTGGCCCCCGAGTGCGGTGATCTGTCCGCCGGCCGTCAAGGTCCACTGCTGGCCGACCGAGTTGGCGCAGGTGGACACCTGGACCTGGATGTTCGCCGTGGTCCCGCCGGGGATGTCCAGGCAGCGCCCGGTGCCGACGTTGCGCAGCGGGCCGGTCGGGGCCGGGGCGTCGCCGTCCAGGCCCCAGCCGTACCGGAGGCGCTCGCGGCCGCTGGCGCTGGGGGTGCTGAGCGTGAGGTTGGTGCCGGTGCCGTGCAGTTTCTGCATGGCATACCAGTCGTCACCCTGGCCGGCGCGTATCTTTCCACCCAGCCCGGGCCAGTAGACGGAGCCGATCCGCAGTTCCCGGAGCACCGTGGTGGTGGCCCGGAAATAGCGCACGAAGTTGTCGGTGCTGCCGGCGTCGTGGTAGTTGAGCCCGGTGTCCATCGGCGCGCCGAACTCGTCGACGACAGTGCGGTCGGCGCAGGAGCCGATCGCGTTCCGCAGGTACGCCACCCACTGGTCGTAGGTCTTCGCGCCGCTGAAGAACGTGTAGTGGTGCAGCGACAGGAACGTGCCGTCCAGGCGGCGGTCGGCGCACATGGACTTGATGTCGGTGTTCAGGCCGGCGCCGCTGACGAAGACGCGGTTCCGCGGAATCGACGGGCGGCCGCTGATCCAGTTGCTCACCACGTTCGCCCACTCGCCGGCGCTGTGCCCGCCCGGTTCGTTCATCGGCTCGAAGTAGACAAGACTGTTGGTGCCGTACCGGGCGAGCACGGTGTTCCACATGGTGTCGAAGGCGCTCGGGTTGACGATGCGACCGTCGCGGGCGGCCACCCCGTCCTCCCAATAGGACAGGACGACCTTGAATCCCCTCGCGGTGGCCGCGTCTATCGCGCCCGTGTACGCGCTCCACCAGTTCGTCCCGACTGTGTAGGTGTTGATCGGGAGCCGAACGGTGTTGGCGCCCAGGTTGTTCTCGAAGCCGGTGTAGACGGCGTTGGCTTTCGCCACGACCGTCTGGTAGCTGTCGGAGCCGCTCAACCCGTGCAGGACCAGCGGTCCACCGTGGAAGTTGTCACCGAGCCGGGCCCAGTTGACGCCGCGGAACTGGGCGGTGTCGGCGGCGGCCGGCGAGGCGCTCTGGGGTTCGACGACCGCGAGCGCGCCGAGGGCGGTCAGCATGCAGGCGAGCGCCCGGGCGACGTGGCGCCGGCGATGGGTGTGGGGCATGGTCGTGCCTTCCCGATTGGCGGTGTGGTCACGTCTGCGCTGTGCGGGGCCTGTCGACGTCGACCGCCTGCCGGCAGCCGGGCGAGCCGGCGCGGAGCTTGCCCTCTCCGCGCCGGCCCCCTCCCAGATCGCTCGCGCAGCGAGCATGTCAGCGTCATGTCGCTGCCGTGGCGCCTGGAAAGCCTCGCTCCCCGGCTTCGCCCGGTTCTCCGGTCAGCAGGTGGAGTTGGTTCGCGTTGCGTGGTTGATGGCGGCGATGCGCAAGAATGTGCTTCCGCTTTCGCGTCGACGACTAGAAGATGACATATTGCCATGGTCCATTCAAGAGAGAACCGTCGATATATCTGGGCCTGAGCCGTTGTTCAACCAACCGGAGAAGCGGGACTATTAACGGCCACCCCTCATAACGTTTTCAGGCGGCTAATTGATGCGGCGAACCCGTGTGAATCGCGGCAGTTTTCGTTATCGGCGGCCGGCTTGAACAGTCGCCGTCGCAGTCGCCGTGGTTGCCGAAAAGCAGGGCGCCGTCAACCGAACGCGAAGACCTGGGTGCCGACTAGCGGCCTCGGCCGGCTCGGCTCCCCTCACGACGGCGTTCTCGGCCGCCCCGGCGAGCGCACGTTTGTCGAGCACCGTGGCCGACCGCGCCGGCGGGACGGGGAGCAACGCCAGGGCGACGATCAGCCGCTCGAGGGGTACCAGTTCGTCGGCGGCCCGGCCGCAGTCCGCGCAGGCTCTGGTGTGCCGGGTGATGCGTTTACGCCACAGCGTGCTCGGTACGCCGTCCCAGCCCCCCAGCGCGGCGGTCAGCCGTGGGCACCGGGGGCTGGCTTCCAGCGCGGCGACGAGTGACCGGCTCAGCTCCAGCTGGTTGCGCATGCGCTGGACGCGCACAGCCGCGTGAGCCACGCTCGTTCCCAGCGCCGCCGCGAGCTCCGCCCTCGTCAGCCGGCCCGCGGTCTCCAGCCACCACAGAGACAGCAGCGCCCGGGCGTCCGGGTCGAGCCATCGACTGGCGCGTACGGTCTTTCGGCGATGACCGGACAGCTCGACGTGGATCAGGGCCAGGTTCTCGGCGTCGGCGTCCGGCGGGTCGGTCATCTCGTCGAGGGGGGCCGTCCGTTCGGCGTCCGCCTGCCGTCGGTGCAGGTGGGTGCTGATCTGTCGTGTCGCGATCGTGGCCAGCCAGGGCCGGAAGCACTCCGGGGCGCGCAACGTACGCAGCTCGGGAAGGACCCGCAGCATCGTCTCCTGCACCACGTCGTCGACGTCCGCGAGCTCACCCATCGCCCTGCGCACGATCGCGTACACCAGCGGCAGGTACGTCGCGGCCAGGTCGTCGAGCGCTCGTGGATCGCCGGCCTGTGCGGCGACGACCAGGCTCGTCTCGTCGGCTCGGCCGGCTCGCATCACGAGCCCATCCACGTTGCCTCGGGCAAGGCCGCCCCAGGTTCCGCGCACGTCGCCACCCTCGGATCCGCACGCACGATCGACTCGGGCGCGGCCGGCTGGTAATCGGCCCATCATCGCCCCAGCCATCCGCCATCAACGGGAAGAGCGATGCCGTTGACACGGTCCGACGCCAGGAAGGCGAGGAACACCGTGGCCCCGGGGAGATCGTCGGCGCGTCTCCAGCGACCGGCCGGGATCCGGCCAACGAACGCCTGGTTGCGCTGGGGGTCCGCGCGTAACGCCTCGGTGTTGTCGGTGGCGACGCAGCCCGGTGCGATGGCGTTGACGTTGGCGCCGCGCCCGCCCCACTCCTTCGCCAGGGCCGGCGCGTCGGCGACCCGGCTCTCGATCTCGCGGGTGCGGGTTCCGCGGTGGACAACCGCTTTCATCGATCCTCCATCCCCATAGTGTCGAACGTCCCTTCCGCGGTGTACCGGTATGGTCCAGGGGTGACCGCGAGCAGCCGCCGGCCGGCCTGCTCCGGCCGTATGTGCGGTCCGTCGGGGGCGTGTGCCGTTCGCTGACGGGCCGCTGTGATCACCGTTTCGTCGATCCGGATGCCCAGGCCCGGCGTGTCGCCGAGCACGAAGGCGCCGTCCTCGACGTGCAGGTCCATCGCGACGCCGATCGGCGGCCGCAGGCCCTGCAGTTCGCTGACGAGGTGGTTGGGCACCGACGTCGCGGCGTGCAGCAGCGCGACAGGCGTGTTGCCGATCGGGCTGACCGGCAGGTCGTAGGCGTGCGCCAGCGCGGCGACACGCAGGAAGTGGGTGACTCCCCAGACCGCGGCCGTCTGGACGATGTCGACGCCTCCCGCCGCGATCAGCGGGCGGAACTGCTCGAGGCCGGTGAGGTTCTCCCCACTGGCGACGGCCGTCCGTACGCCACGGCTGACAGCGGCCAGGCCGTCGGCGTCCCAGCGCCGGACCGGCTCCTCGATCCAGGTCAGGTCGAGTGTGCGTTCCAGTTCACCGACGTGGCGTACCGCCTGCTTGCGGCTCCAGCACTCGTTCGCGTCCAGCATGAGCCCTGGCCGCCTCCCGTGCGCGGCCTCGGTCAGTACCTCGCGTACGAGAGACAGCCGGTGCCGGTCACGCTCGATGTCCAGACCGCCCTTGAGCTTCGCCGCCCGCAGACCGCGTTCGGCATAGACCTGGTAGGTGGCGACGAGCTCGTCGTCGGTGAGGGCGATGTCCAGGCCGGAGGCGTAGGCGTGGACCATGCGGTCGTTGCCGCCGAGCAACCGCCACAGCGGCTCACCCACGGCCTGTGCCTTGATGTCCCACAACGCCGTGTCGAACGCGCCGATCGTGCCGAACACCACGCCGGCATGCCCGGCTTTGAAGGTGTGCCGCAGCATGCGGTCGTAGAGGGCGGTCACCGCGCGCGGGTCCTGGCCGTCGATGGCGGCGAAGATCGCCTCGGCTTCCACGTGCGGTCCCAGGCCGACTCCGGTGATCCCCTCGTCGGTCTCGACGACGACGACCGGCACGGGCACGACGCCGTCGGCGTAGACGCCGTTGGCGTCACCGACAGGTCGGCCCCATCGCTGTGCCGTCGTCAGGGTTCTGTACCCGGTGACGCGCATACGTCATCCCTTCGTCGCGCCGGCCGTCACGCCGTCGGCGATCTGGCGCTGCAGGAACAGGTAAGTCACCAACACGGGGAGCCCGGCGATCAGGACACCGGCTGCGAAGGTGGGGATGTCGGCGGAGTACTGGCCGCGCAGTGAGGTGATGCCCACCATCAGCGTGCGATGGTCGGCCGACGGCATCATCAGCAGGGAGATGAGCACGTCGTTCCAGCAGAACAGCGCGTCGAGGATGCCCACCGACAGCAGTGCCGGGGCACCCATCGGCAGCATGATCCGCCGGTAGACGCCGTACAGGGTGTTGCCGTCGATCCGGGCGGCGTCGACGAGCTCGGTGGGCACCGCTCGGTAGTAGCTCGTCATCAGGAAGACGGTGAACGGCAGGAACTGCGCGACGTAGGCGAGGACCAGCCCCGGATAAGTGTCGATGAGACCGCCGTCGGCCATGATCCTGGCCAGCGGCACCATGATCACCTGGAAGGGGATGAACAGTGCCGCGAGGCAGACCAGAGCCAGCGCGGACGAGCCACGGAACCGCACCTGGGCCAGCGCGAACCCGGCCATGGACCCGATGAGCAGCAACAGCGCCACGGCGCAGGCCACCACGATCACGGAGTTGAGGAAGTACCGCCCCATGCCGTCGCTGTTCCACGCGGCGCTGAGGTTGTCCCACCTCGGAGTGCTTGCCAGGGAGAACCGGTCGAGGACGTACTCCCGGCGGGTCTTCATCGCGACGTTGGCGGTGAACAGAAGCGGGTAGATCGTGCCCAGGGCGAGGAGCGCCATCGGCACGGCGACCAGCCATCTGCTCGGCCCCAGGCGGGACATCAGTCCTCCCTCCCCGCCCGGCGCAGCAGGCCGACCTGCAGCAGGCCCACGACCAGCATGACGAGGAAGAGGACGGTGGACGCGGCCGACGCGAGCGCCGGGCGGCTCATCTGCCCCTGCTGGACCCAGATGTAGTACTCCGGCAGGTAGGTCGACCCTTCCGGGCCGCCGCTGGTCATGACGTAGAGCAGCCCGAACATCGAGGTGAGCATTCCGATCATCGTGGTGACGACGACGAACTGGATGGTGCGGGACACACCCGGGATGATGACGTGCCAGATCATCCGCGCGAGCGAGGCGCCGTCGACCCGGGCGGCGTCCAGGAGCGCGGGGTCCAGGGTCGAGAACCCGGCCAGGAACACCACCAGCGCCATCCCTGACGTCGCCCAGATGTGCACGCCGACGACGGTGAACATGGCTACGTCGGGATCGCCGAGCCAGTCCACCGGGCCGAGCCCCGAGCCGCCGAGCACGGCGTTCAGCGGACCGTCGAAGGCCAGGAGCAGGTTGAAGATCGCGCCGACGATCACCGGTGAGAGCACAGCCGGGAAGAAGTAGACGCTCCGGAAGATCCGGTGTCCTGGCACCCGCAGATAGATGAAGGTGGCGAGCAGTCCCGGGATCGCGACCGCGACCGGCAGCAGCAGTACCAGCAGTCCGACGTTGCGCAGCGCGGTCCGGAACAGCGGGTCGTCGATGAGCTCCGCGTAGTTGTCGAACCCCACCGTGGCGCCGTTGTGTTCGCCGTCACCGGTGAAGGAGAAGTTGACACCCAGTCCCAGTGGCCAGAGCCGGAGCACCACGATGATCAGGACGGCGGGAGCGACCAGGATGTAGGGGGCGAGGCGATCGGCGCGCCGGCCGCCCCGGACTCGCGGAGCCTTCGGCGCAGGGCCGCGGCCACCTACCGCCTCACCTGCCGGCGCCCCGTCGGGCCGCCCTGCTTGAGCAGCGCGGCCCGACGAACCAATGGGTGACATGGCCTCAGCCCGCCCGGTCGGATGCCGCCAGCTGCTCGACCGCCGAGTCGACCGTGACCGATCCGCTCAGCAGTTGCTGGGACAGCCGCCCCATCAAATCCACGGTCTTGGACGACAGCGCCACGTGCAGGGCGGGCTTGCCACGGTCGATCTCGGACACGATCGTGGCGACGGCCGGGCCGGCGCTCGAGACGTCCACGGTGCGGTCCGCCGCGATGGCGCCCGCGTCGGTGTGGAACGACTTCAGTGCGTCGGTCGAGCTCAGGGAGCGCACCAGGTCGGCGGCGACCTTGGGGTCCTTGGTCCGCTTCGCGACGGCGTAGCCGATGCCGCCGTCGTAGGGAAGGCGCGGCGTGGCACCGGCCGTGACGACCGGCGACTTCATGACGCCGACGTCGTCGGCGTCGAGGAATTCGGCGAAGTCCTTCCAGTGCCCGACGTCCGACATCAACCCGATGACGTGGGCGGCCTTGTTGGACTGGAACACCGCGAACGCGTCGTTGAACATCGCCGTCGAGTTCGCCCCGTCGTTGTTCAGGCCTTTGTCGTCGGCCTCTTTCCAGAGCGAGAAGACCCGCTTGACCGCAGGTGAGGACCAGTCCCGTCTGCCTGCGATCCAGTCGTCGTACTCCTTGGGCGACAGGACGCCCGAGCCGAGCCCGGACAGGAAGAACTGGATACCGATGCCTTCCTTGTTGCCCTGCGCGAAGCACCTGGCACCGGTCGCCTTGGTGATGGTCCGGCAGTCGGCGACGAACTCGTCCCAGCTGGTGGCCGGCTGCTCCGGGTCCAGCCCTGCCTTCCGGTAGAGCGACTTGTTGTAGTAGATCGGGTGACCTTGCAAGGTCACCGGAGCGGCGTAGGTCTTGCCGTCCTTGGTGAAGGCCTCCCACCCGGCCAGCCGCTTCCTGTCATCACGGACGTACTCGTCCAACGGCAGAAGGGAGTCCGCGCGGTCGCGGAGCTGCCCGCCGCCGTTGAAGAGCATGACGTCCGGCCCCTTGCCGGCTTGGATGGCGGCCCCGAGCAGGGTGTAGTACTGCTCGAACGGCTGCGCGACGAACTCGACCGTCACGCCGGGATGCCGCTTGGCGAAGTCAGCCTTGGCCTTCTTGACGTACGAGGACGCCGTGGCGTCGCCGGACTTCCAGTCCCAGACGACGAGTTTGCCCTGCGAATCACCGGACGCCGCATCCGGGTCGGAGGCGCTTCCGCAGCCGGCTAAGACAACGAGCCCGGCGACCAGGCTCGCCGACCACAGTGTTCGCTGCTTCATTGCTGCCCCACTCTCCTGAGGTGGCCGGCTGTCCGGCGATTGAGGTTGAGGAGGAACGCAACTCGTATGACGTATGTAACTCGTATGACGTATGACGTCAACCGGGTGTCGTATAGTAGGCCGGTATCCGTGGTACGGCACGGGTCCCGGGGGGTGTCATGACGGCAGTACCGCAGTCATCCGCAGGGACCTCTGGGGCTCCCGCTTGGAGTCGGCGCCCGGCGAACCTGGCCGCTGCGGTCACGGCTGAGCTGGTGGAGCGGATCGTCCGTGGAGTCCATCCGTCCGGTTCGCCGCTCCCCCCCGAGCCCGTGCTCTGCGAGACCTTCTCGGTCAGCCGCACCGTGGTGCGCGAGGCGGTGAAGATTCTTCAGGAGAAGGGGCTGGTGCAGGTCCGTCAGGGCGCCGGCACGATGGTCACCCCGCCGACGAAGTGGAACATGCTTGACGAGCTGGTCCTCGGCGCGACCATCGCCGAGGACGAGAGCCTGGCCATCCTCGATCACCTCGTCGCGACCCGCCGCGCGCTGGAGTCCGATATGGCCAACGTCGCCGCCCGCCTGGCGAACGCCGAGGTGATCGACCAACTGCGCGGTCTGGTGGAGCGCATGGACGAGCTCGTCGACGACCCCGCCTCGTACCACGAAGCGGACCGGGCGTTCCACGACACCGTCATGCAGGCGTCGGGGAACCGCATCGGCCGGGCCGTGGTCCGTTCGCTGGAGCGCCAGGTCATCGACTCGGCCCGTTACACGGGCCGAACCGGCCGCGCCTTCTGCGTCGCGTCCAACCACGGCCATCGGCGCATCTACGAGCGGATCGCCGCGCACGACCCCAAGGGTGCGGCCGAGGCGATGTTCACCCACATCACCGAAGCGTGGGTGGTGCGCCGCAGCGGGCCGGGCGAGCCGACCCCGCTGCGGCGTTAGAGGTGAGCCTCGCTCACGGCCGACGGGTCCTGCCGCGAGCGAGGCCGACGCATTCCGCTAGCGCAGTGCCCACTGCTGGTTGGTGCCGCCGTGGCAGGACCAGAGGATGATCCTGGTGCCGTTGGCGGTGCCGCCGGCGTTGGCGTCGAGGCACAGTCCGGAGTGGACGCCGGTGATGGTGCCGTTGGGGTTGACGTTCCACTGCTGGTTGTTCTGGTCGTTGCAGTCCCAGATGATGACCGCGGTGCCGTTGGTGGTGCCGCGTCCGCTGGCGTCGAGGCACTTGCCGCCGTGGACGGTCAGTTGTTTGCCGGCGGTGTAGGTCCAGGTCTGGCCGGTCGCGCCGGTGCAGTCCTGGAGTTGGGTCTGGGTGCCGTTGGTGGTGCCGGGGACGGTCAGGCAGCGGCCCGACTGCGCGCCCACGATCTGCTGACCCGTGGGCGGCGGGGTGGTGCCCTGCGGTCCGGCGGTCGCCATCACGTCCTGGGCGCCGGAAGGCCAGTTGCCATTGGTGACCGTGACGTTGCCGGAGACCACGTTGCCTCGGTCCCCGTTGGTGATGTTCGTGCTGCCGTTGGTCGACCAGTTGTTGGTGACGGTCCAGTTCCCCATGTTCTCGCCACCCCAGTAGTTGGCCGTCGCCCACGTACCGGTGTTCGAGAAGACATTGTTGGTGGCCGTGTAGTACTTCGAGCCCTCGTCGAAGTACACCCCGAAGTATCCGTTGGTCCGCTGGCAGTGGTTCCGGCTGATCTGCGCGCTCGGGTTCCATCCGAGGGTGTAGATGCAGCCGCCGTCGTTCATCTGCTGCATGACATCGTGGATGTAGTTGCCGATGAGCCGGTTGTTGGACGCGGTGGTCGGCGTCGTGTAGCGCGGCTGGTAGTTGTACAGGCCGCGGTTGGCGTAGTGGGTGCTGCCGCCCGCGTCGTTGGCGCCCCAGCCGTACCCGATCGACATGCCGGAGTACGGCATGTTGTAGACCTCGTTCTGGGCGACGGTGCTGTTGGTGACGTACGTGGTCAGGACGGAGACGATGCCCCGGTAGTCCGCCCCGAGGTCGTGGATGCGGTTGTTGCTGATCGTGATGTCCCGGTTGACCATGCGCTGGTCGCCGGGGTGGTGGGCGTCGGCGCGTACGCCGCCCACGAGGATGCCGCCGGCTGAGCTCCGGGCGATCTCCGACCGGGTCACCGTGATGTCGGCGGCGCCCAGGCCGACCCCGCTGGCGTGCGCGTTGGCGTCGTTGCCGATTCCGATCGCCGTCTGGCCCAGGTTGACGAACCGGGAGTCGCTGAAGGTGATGGTGTTGGCGGCGGAGACCTGCACGGCGGCCGGCATCTGCTGCCAGTGCGGCCGGGCGGCCTCGAACTGTGTGCAGCCGTTGTGGCAGGAGTCGAAGCCCGGCCAGTTCCAGTTGCCGGAAAGGTACGCGCCGGTCTGCTGGTCCACGTAACCCTGGTTGCTGCTGGGACCCAGCCAGCTCGTACCGGTGAAGGTGATCCCGCTGAACGTGATGTGGTGCGCCGGCTCGCTGTACGTGCCCCCCACGCTCACCAGCGACTGCAGCCTCGGCAGTTCCACGCTGACGGTGCTCATGTTCTGCCCGGCCAGGGGGATGTAGTACAGGGATCCGGCCGTGGGGTTCAGGTACCACTCGCCGGGCGAGTCCAGGAACTCGTACGCGTTGGACAGGTAGAACGGACCGGCCCGGTGCGGCCGCATGAGGGTGTCGTAGCCGAAGTTGTTGTTGTTCCACGCCGGCTGCTGCATCGTGATGAAGTTCCCGCTGATGCTCTGCACCGGCGAGTACCGGTCCGTGAAGGAGTTGACGCCCTCCACCTCGATCCGGCTCTGGTTCGCCAGGTTGTTCAGATAGCTCAACGCACCGCTGGAGAACCTCATTCCGGTGCTGGACGGCGTGAAGTCGGCTCTGTTCACCTGCGTGCGGGCCCGGGTGGCGACGGCGCCGTCGACGTAGAGCTGCCGGGCGTCGAGACCGGCGGGCACGTCGGCCTTCCAGATGTTCTTGGCCGCGTCGGCCACCGTCCAGCCGGTGACCGCCCGGGCGCCGGTGATCACCGGGCGCGCCGACGGGGCGGCCTGCCACACGACCGTGTGGCCGCCTGAGCCGGAGTCCTCCGCCGTCAGCCGAAAGGGTTGGGCCAGCCGGTACACACCGTCGGCCAACTGCACCACGATGTCGTCCGACATGGCGTCGTTGAGCGATCGCACCGCCGCCTGTGCGGCTGTCAGCGAGCACGGCTGCGCGCTGGAACAGTCGGTGCCGGTGCCGGACGGCGAGACGTACAGGGTGCGGGGAGCCGCGGACGCGGGCGCGGGGAACGCCGTCACGGCGGTCGCGGCTAAACCGACTGTGGCGGCTCCGGCCAGCAGCCGCCTTGGTATCGCGAGAGTTGTGAACACGTTTTCTCCTTGTGGGGGTTCCCGGGCCGAAGGGGATGACGGCAAGAGCGACTCCACCCCTGTCACCCGGTCAAGGGAGCGTTTTCCAGTCCACGCAGGACAGTTCGGAGGTACGACAACCCGTCACGGGCGAGGGCATCCTGCGACGGGGCGAGCGGCCGCCAGATCGAGGCCGCGGTGGCGATGGCCTCGTTCCGCGCGGTGAACGACTCGATGCACACCGCGCCGCCGTAGCCGGCCGTGGCCAGGCCGGCGAGGAAGCGCGGCCAGTCGAAGTGGTCGGCGCCCGGGGTGCCGCGGTCGGTGCCGCTGACCTGGACGTGCTTGAGGTGCGGACCAGCCGTGACGAGCGCCTCGTAGGGGTCGGCCTCCTCGATGTTCATGTGATAGGTGTCGATCATGAGGCCGACGTTCGCGGGCAGGCCGTCGATCAGCTCCACCGCCTGCTCGACGGTGTTGACGACGCTCGTCTCATAGCGGTTGAGGGCCTCGACTCCGATGCTCACGCCCCGCTCCCCCGCGTAGTCGGCCACTGGCCGCAGGGCGTGGCGGACGTCCGCGTAGCAGGCCGCGCGCTCAGGCGGTGACATGCGCCAGGTACGCCCCACCGCGGCGTAGACCGGGCCGCCGACGCAGGGCGCGCCGACGGCCACCGCAGTGTCCACACAGGTTTTCAGGTACGCCACGGTGGAGGCGACGGCCTCCGGCGGGGCGTTCACGAGGTCACGTCCGGGTGAGGTGACCGCACAGACGCCGACCGCGCGCAGGCCGTACGCCGCCAGCAGGTCCCGGGTGCGGGCCGGGTCCCCGTCGCCGGGTTGCTCGATCGGCAGCTCGACCGCGTCGAAGCCGAACGCGGCGATCCGCGGCACCAGTTCGGCCAGGGCCTCGTCGTCGACCGGCGAGGCCCAGACCCACGGGTTGACACCGATGGGGTACACCGGGCTACTTCCAGCGCTTCGGGTAGCCGGGCAGGTCGGTGCAGCCGCACATCGCGTAGTGCAGCGGCGGCATGGTGGGGTCGACGTACTCGTCCAGGTTGTCCTGGGTGATGGTCGGCTGCGGCAGCTTCCACGGGTTCGGCACCCGCTCGCCGTCGAGGATCTTCAGCGCGGCGATGACCGGGGTGCGCCACTGGTAGGTCGGGTAGGTCGGGGCGATCGCCGTGAGCTTCTTCTCCTTCCACAGCTTCAGGAAGTCGAGCTGGTCCTCGCCGTTGATCGGCGGCACGGGCTTGCCGGCGTCCTCGAACGCCTCGACCGCCGCGCCCGCGACCGCCCCGGCGTCCATCCAGACGCCGTCGATCGTGCCGTACCGCTGGATGTAGTCGTTGACGATCTTCTTCGTCTTCGCCGGGTCGCCGTCGGTGAACTCGACGCCGACGACGTCGACGCCCGCCTTGTCGAAGGCGACCTTCGCCGCGGACCAGCGGGTCTCCAGCACGTCGACGCCGGGCAGGATGCGCAGCGCGAGCACCTTGCCGCCCCGCTTCATCTTCTGGGTGACGAACTCCGCCGCGACGTGGCCGAATCCGTAGCCGCCGATGGGGTTGATGAACGTCACCGGGCAGGTCGTGTCGACGCCGCGGTCGAAGACGATGACCGGCAGGCCCTTCCGGCAGGCGGCCTCCACGGCCGGGGTGAGCGTCGCGGTGGTGTTCGGCGAGACGATGAGCGCGTGGCAGCCCTTGCCGAGCAGGTCGTTGATGTCGGCGATCTGCTTCTGGTCCTTGCCTTCGGCATCGACGTGGACGAACTCGGAGATCCGGCCGCGGTGCGTGTCGACCTCGGCCCGCATGGTCTTGAAACCGACCTGGCGCCAGGGGTTGTTCAGCCCCGCGTTGGAGAAGCAGAGCTTGTACGGTCCGGGCTTCTTGAACTTCGCGGTGTCCACCATCTCCGGGTTGAGCGCCTGCTCCCAGGGCTTGCCGGACGGCCCGGTGGGCGCGGCGTCCAGGAGCGCGAGCTGCTCGTCGTAGTCGGCCTGCACGAAGAACTTCGACTGCTCCCCGGTGCCCGACCCGGTGTCCGATCCGGTGCTCGCGGAGGCCGAACCCGTTGCGCCGGTGGTGGGCTCGTCGGTGGAGCAGCCGGCCAGCACCAGTAAGGCGCTCACGGCCAGCACCGTCATGGAATGCCTCACTGAATCCCCTTTATCTGGTCGGGAAACGGAAGGACGCGGCCGCCACGGCGAGCAGGATGATCGCGCCTTGGACGGTCGGTTCGAGGGCGCCGGAGACGCCGTAGAAGTTCATGAGCGTGAAGAGCGTCTCCAGGGTCAGCGCGCCCAGCATCGCGCCGACGACCGAACCACGGCCCCCGCCCAGAGCGACACCGCCGAGGACCGCCGCGGTGATCGCGCCGAACTCGAGGCCGGCACCGGCCTGGAACGACACTCCGCTGTACCCGCCGATGAGGACCGCCGCGAGCGTGGCGGCGACTCCGCTGAGGACGAACGCCATGGTCTTGGCTCGCCACACGCGCACGCCGCTCAGCTCGGCGGTCCGCGGGTTGCCGCCGACGGCGACCAGGGTGCGGCCGAAGTCCGAACGCGCCAGCACCAGCGCCACGGCGGCCGCCGCCAACAGGACGATCAGGGCATACGGTATCCGGCCCAGCACGGGCACGTCCTCGAACGCCGACCGACCGAGCCGCCGGAACTCCTCGGAGAGGCCGCCCTTCGGGGCACCGTCGGACCACAGGTACACGGCACCGACGAGTATCAGGAACATCCCGAGGGTCGTGATGAACGACGGCACCCGCAGCCGCGTGGTGACCAGGCCGTTGACGAGGCCGACGGCGACGCCGAACGCCAGCAGGAGCACGACGACAGGCCAGCCGGCCGACGGATCACCGTCGATCAGCCGGGCGGCGATGACCACCTGCGCGGTGACCAGAGAGCCGACGGACAGGTCCAGCTCGCCGGAGACGATCACGAAGTACTGGCCGGCGGCGAGCAGGACGACCGGCGCGGAGCGGCCGAGGAACGACATCAGCGACGGCGGCGAGAGGAAGTCCGGCTGGCGGGCGGTCAGCAGGACCAGCAGCACCGCCAGGATCACGAGGATCGGTGCGAGACCGCCGGAGCGGAACGTGAGGAGCCGCAGTGGGCGCGCGATCCGCATGCTATGCCGCCTTTCGCATCGCCCGGCGGGCGTAGACGGCGACGGCCGCGATGATGATCACGCCACGGATCACCTGCTTGAAGAACACGTCGACCTCGAGCTGGTTGAAGACGGCGTCGATACTCGCCAGCAGCAGCACGCCGCCGACCGTGCCGACCACGCCGCCGCGCCCGCCGGCCAGGGCGGTGCCGCCGAGCACGACCGCGGCGATGGACTCCAGGTCGTACAGTCCCTCGGTGCCCACCCTCGGTGCGCCGGCGCCGAGCCGACTGGCGAGGTAGACCCCGGCGAGGCCGGCGCAGAGGGCGCACAGCACATGGGCGGTGACGAGGACCCGGCCGCCCCGCACGCCGGAGAGCCGGGCGACCTCCGGGTCACCGCCCACGGCGATCAGGTGGTGGCCGAAGCGGGTGCGCGCCAGCACGAACCAGGTCGCGGCGGCGACGGCGAGCAGCAGCAGGAACGACACCGGCACCGGGCCGACGCGCTGGTACCCCAGGCCCCGCACCAGGGCGGGTGCGGTCTTGCCGGCCGGGCCGTCGTATCCGTTGTCGAGGTATCCCTTCAGCAGCAGTCCGACGCCGACGGTCGCGATGAAGGGGTTGATCCGCGCTGTGGTGACGAGCAGGCCGTTGACGAGGCCGATCGTGGCGCTGACGGCGAGCGTCAGGCCGATCGCCGGCAGCAGCGCACCGTCGTCGCCGGCCATGGTCTCGGCGGCGACGAGGGTGCTCAGGCTGACCACGTACGCCACGGACAGGTCCAGCGAGCCCCCGATGACGACCAGCGTCTGGCCGACCGCGACCAGGCCCAGACCGGCGGCGACGTGCAGCAGGCTCACCGTCGTCGGCACGCTGAACAGCCGGCCGCCGTCGACCGTGACGACGATCCAGCCGATCGCCAGGGTGAGGACCAGGGCGACGAACACACCGGGCGGGGTCCACCGGGCCGGCGGGGACAGCGCGCCGCTCATCCGGCCGCCTCCCGCGCGGTGCCGACCGCCAGGGCGACGACATCCTCCTCACTCGCGCCGGCGGGTAGCTCTCCGGCGATCCGGCCGTCGCGCATGACGATGATCCGGTCGCTCATACCGAGCAGTTCGGGCAGTTCGGACGAGACCATCAGCACGGCGGCGCCGTCGCGGGCCAGCCGGCGGACGAGATCGTGGATCGCCGACTTGGCGCCCACGTCGATGCCGCGGGTCGGCTCGTCGAAGAGCAGGATCCTCGGGGCGAGCGCGAGCCATCTGGCCAGCACGACCTTCTGCTGGTTGCCCCCGGACAGGAAGCGGATCTCCTGCTCCTCCCCCGCGGCGCGAAGCTCGACGGCCGCGAGCAGCTCCCGGACCCGCGCGGTACGGGCACCGCGGCCGAGCCGGCCTGGGCCGACGGCGCGGACGGCGCGGACGGCGCGGGCGGCCAACAGCGCGTTGTCGAGCACCGACTGCCCGGCGACGATCCCCTCGCCCTTGCGGTCCTCGGAGACGTAGGCGATACCGGCCCGTATCGCGGCGCGGGGCGAGCGCAGCCGGACCGGCGCTCCGTCGACGGTCACCCGGCCGGTGCTGAACGGTGCGGCGCCGAACAGTGCGCGGGCCAGCGCCGACCGGCCGGAGCCCTGCAGGCCGCCGACGCCGAGCACTTCGCCGGCGCGCAGCCGCAGGTCGATGTCGCGCAGCTTCCGGTTGCCTCCGCCCCGGACGGTCAGCCGCACCGGGCCCAGCTCCTGCGGATCGGCCCGGGCAGGGTAGTAGCTCGACAGCTCGCGGCCGACCATGTGATGCACCAGCTGATCGGCGCTGGTGTCCGCGGTGTCCAAGGCGGCCACCGCCCGGCCGTCCTTGAGCACGGTGATCCGGCTGGACAGGTCGAAGACCTCCTTGAGGCGGTGCGAGACGTACAGCACGCCTATCCCGTGCTCCTGCAGCCGCCGTACGAGCGCGTAGAGCTGGTCGACTTCGTGGTCGGCCAGAGCCGCGGTGGGCTCGTCCATGATGAGCAGCCGCGCGTCGAGGGCGAGCGCCTTGACGATCTCGACCACCTGTTGTTGCGCCACGCCGAGTCGTCCCACGCGCGTGTCGGGCGGTATCGAGCCCTCCCCGATCGAGGCGAGGAGCCCCGCGGTCTGGCTGAGCATCGCCCTGCGGTCGACGAGCCCCCGGCGCAGGGGCTCACGGCCCAGACAGACGTTCTCCGCGACGGTGCGCTCGGGCAGCAGGGTCAGCTCCTGGTAGACGATGCCGATTCCGGCCTGTCGGGCCTCACGCGGGGTGCGGAACATCCGCGGTGCGCCGGCGAACTCGACCGTTCCCTCGTCAGGCTGGTGGACGCCGGACACCACCTTCATGAGCGTGGACTTGCCGGCACCGTTCTCACCCACGACCGCGTGCACCTCGCCCGGCCGGACCTGGAGGTCGACGCCGTCGAGCACTCGCACGCCGAGGAACGACTTGCCGATGCCTCGCAGAGTGAGCAGCGGCGACGGCAGCAGGCCAGACATCGTGGACCCTCAACATTCGCGTCGTCAGCAGGACCGAGTCGCCGATAGCTGAATCGTTCGGGTACGCCCGGCATGGAATGACAGCTCCCCTCCGGAAGCTGTCGTCCAATAGCCGCGAACTTTCGCCGGACGCGATGGCGACATCGCGGCCCCGAGGGTAAATGCCTGGATGAGTGCCTGGCAATACCAGCAGACATCAGCGATTGATACGCCAAAATCTGTTATCGAATCGCCCCGTCCACAGTCGCGCGCCGAACCACGACGGCTGTTGCGCAAAATGTGTTATCGAATCGCCCCGTCCACAGTCGCGCGCCGAACCACGACGGCTGTTGCGCAAAATGTGTTATCGAATCGGCCCGGCGACGGTCGCGCGCCGAACCACAACGATTGATGCGCAAAATGTGTTATGGAATCGGCAGTACCCGATTCATATTGACTGTTGCGATACGCCGCTGCATGCTGGCCCGGCAGACCACGGGAGACGGTCGCATCTGGTGTGACTCCCTTGCTTCCGTAGGGACTTGACTGCCCGTCACGGCGGACGGGACGACGAACTGACGGCACACGCGTGCCTACGACCGCGCTCGGGCACTCCGGCGCATCTTCAGGTGCGGCCGACGCGTGCCCGTGGTCATGCCATCGTTGCTCCGCCGAATAGGAGACGGCATGCGTCGCATCATCTTTGTCTTCGGGGCGATCGCGAGCGTGCTCCTGTCGCTCGTCGTCGCCCCACCGGCGTCAGCGGCGCCGGCCTTCCGAGCCCTGGTCTTCACGAAGACGGCCGGTTACCGGCACGATTCGATCCCGGCCGGCCTGACGATGTTCCGGGAGCAGGCGGCGGCCAACAACTTCGAGTTGGTCCACAGCGAGGACTCGAGCGTTTTCACCCCGGCGAACCTCGCCACCTTCGACGTGCTCATCATGTTCCAGACCTCGGGAATGGTGTGGACCACGGCGGCCCAACGTCAGGCGGTGGAGGGCTACCTCGCCAGTGGCAAGGGCATCGTCGCGATCCACAACGCCACGGACATGGGAATCGAGAACGAGTACCCGTGGTGGGACCAGACCATCAACGGCGGCGCGCACATGCCGGAGCACTCCCCCGGCGTGCTGGGCGGCACCGCCATCGTCGCGGACAAGAAGCACCCGTCGACGGCCGGCCTGCCGGACCGTTGGAACCGCAGCGAGGAGTGGTACAACTTCGACCGCAACCTCCGCGGCGACGTCCATGTCCTGGTCACCGCGGACGAGCGCACGTACAACCCGGGCCCCCGCGCCATGGGGCCGGACCACCCCATCTCCTGGTGCCGCAACACCGGCGGCGGCCGCGTGTGGGCCACCGGCATGGGGCACGCCAGCGCGGCCTACAGCGAGACCCATTTCCGCAACCACGTCCTCGGCGGCGTCAAGTGGGCGGCCGGCGCCGAGCCCGGCGACTGCGGCGGCACCGTGTGGAGCAACTTCGAGAAGCGCACCCTCGACGACAACACCGCGGACCCGATGGCCCTCGCGGTCGCCCCGGACGGAAGGGTGCTCTACGTCCAGCGGGGCGGGCAGCTGAAGATCTTCAAGCCGACCACGAACAGCACCGTGACAGCCGGCACGCTCAACGTCTACACCGGCGGCGAGGACGGCCTGACCGGACTGGCGCTCGACCCCGACTTCGCCGACAACGGCTACGTGTACCTGTATCACTCCCCGGCCGGAGTCCCGAACGACATCAACCGGGTCTCCAGGTTCAAACTCACCGGCGACACCCTGAACATGTCGAGCCAGGTGACGATCATCGACATCCCCGCGACCCGGGACCGCACGTTCGCCGAGCCCGGGCACACGGGCGGGTACATCGAGTTCGGCCCCGACGGGAACCTCTACATCGGCACCGGGGACGACGTCCCACCGAACCTCGACTCCAACTGGCAGGGCTACGCCCCGCTGGACTGGCGGCCGGGCAAGGCCAACCTCGACGCCGCCCGCACCGCCGGCAACACCAACGACCTGCGGGGCAAGCTTCTGCGCATCCGGCCGTCGGCCGACGGCGGCTACACCATCCCGTCCGGCAACCTCTACCCGCAGGGCACGGCGCAGACCCGGCCGGAGATCTACGCGATGGGCTTCCGCAACCCGTTCCGCTTCTCGATCGACCCGGCCAACGGGTGGGTCTACCTCGCCGACTACGGCCCGGACCGGAACCCGCCCGCGACCAACCGCGGCCCCGAAGGGCTCGTCGAGCTCAATGTCATCAAGTCCCCGGGCAACTACGGCTGGCCGTTCTGTCACGGCGACAACCAGGCCTACGCGCCCTACAACCCGGACACCCGCGTCGTCGGCCCCAAGTTCAACTGCAACGCGCCGGTCAACAACTCGCCGAACAACACCGGCCTGACCAGCCTCAAGCCGATCGTCGCGCCGAACATGTGGTACGGCTACGGCGTCTCACCGCAATTCCCCGAACTCGGCTCCGGCGGCTCGGCGCCGATGGGCGGACCGGTCTACCGCTACGACGCCGCGAACCCGTCCGGGACGAAGTTCCCGCCCTACTACGACGGGGTCCACTTCTTCTACGAGTGGTCGCGCCACACCGTCAAGGAGGTCCACTTCGACTCCGCGACCGCGGTCACCCGGACCAACCCCTTCATGCCCGCCGCCAAGTTCCTCAAGCCGATGGACATGGAGTTCGGGCCCGACGGCTCGCTGTACCTGCTCGAGTGGGGCACCAACTTCTTCGGTGGCAACAACGACTCGGGGCTCTACCGCATCGACTACAACCAGGGCGGGCGGTCGCCGATCGCCAAGGCCACCGGAACGCCCACCAGCGGGAACGCGCCGTTGACCGTGCGGTTCAGCAGCGCGGGGTCCACGGACCCGGATCCCGGTAACACGATCAGCTACCACTGGACGTTCGGCGACGGCACCACGTCCACGGCGGCCAACCCGTCGCACACCTACACCGCCAACGGCAACTACACCGCCCAGCTCAAGGTCACCGACAACACCGGCAAGACAGCCTTCGCCAACGTGCCGATCACCGTGGGCAACACCGCACCGGTCGTCACCATCACGATCCCGCCCGACGGCGGCATGCTGGACTTCGGCGACCGAGTCTCCTACAAGGTGTCCGTCTCGGACCCCGGCGGCGCGCCCGTCGACTGCGCCAAGGTCTTCGTCAACCCCGCCCTCGGCCACGACGACCACCAGCACGAGACCACGGACTACCCGGGGTGCTCGGGCACCATCGACACGAAGCTGCTCGGCGGGCACCCCGACGGCGCCAACCTGTATTACGTCCTCAACGCCCGCTACACCGACGACGGCGGCCCCGGCGGTGCGGCGCCGCTCACCGGCTACGCCCACACGATCCTCCAGCCCAAGCACAAGCAGGCCGAGTTCTACACGGACCAGTCGGGTGTGCAGGTCGTCGAGCAGGCCGGGGCGGAGAGCGGCAAGCGGGTCGGCAACATCTCCGACGGCGACTGGATCGCGTTCAACCCGATGAGCCTGTCGGGCATCACGAGCGTGAAGTACCGCCTGTCGTCGCCGAGCGGCGGCGGATCGATCGAACTGCGCGCCGACTCCCCGACCGGCACGCCCCTGGCCACGACACCGGTGCCGAGCACCGGCGGCTGGAACAACTACCAGTCCACGTCGGCGGTGAACACCGCCGATCTTTCCGGCTCGCACCAGCTCTACCTGGTGTTCAAGGGCACCTCGAACAACTGGTTCGACCTCGACTCGCTCACCTTCGGGGGCAACGGGGTCGGCGAACCGGGCAGCGGCGACGGTGGGGGCGTGGCCGGTCGGACCTGGACGGTCGCGGCGCAGCACAGCGGCAAGTTCATGGACGTCAGCAGCGCCTCGACCGCTGACGGCGCCCAGGTCGTCCAGTGGCCGGCCACCGGCGGCAACAACCAGAAGTGGCAGGCCGTCGACGCCGGTGGCGGCGCCGTCCACCTGAAGGCAGCGCACAGCGGCAAGTGCCTCGCCGTCACGGGCGGGTCCACCACCCAGGGCGCGTTCCTGCAACAGTCCACCTGCGACAACAGCAACCCGCAGAAGTTCCTCGTCACACCGACCACCACGGTAGGCGTGTACACGGTGAAGAGCCTTCCCAGTGGCCTGTGCGTCGACGTCAACGGCGGCTCTACGGCCGACGGCGCACGGCTCCTGCAATGGAGCTGCCACGGCGGCACCAACCAACAGTGGCGGTTCACCGCCGTATAGCCCGTCCGGACGGGATGCCCGGCGCGGTCGCGCGCCGGGCATCCCTCACACCCTACGAACAGGTGAGGAATCGCCATGGTGTTTCGCATACCTCGGCCCCGCCGGTACGGACGGCTGTCCGCACTGGGCACCGCCCTGGTGCTGGTCGCCGTCGGCGCCACCGCGGTGGCGGCACCGATCGAGCCCGGGCGCACCGCCCCCATCGTGGGCGCGCAGTCGGGCCGCTGCCTGACCGTCCCCGGCACCACCAACGGCACCCAGACCCAACTCCAGGACTGCACCGGCGCAACCGGCCAGACCTGGACCTACACCGCCGGCAAACAACTGACCGTCCACGGCGGCAAGTGCCTCGACGCCAGCGGACGCGGCACCACCAACGGCACCGCGGTCATCATCTGGGACTGCAACGGCCAGAACAACCAGCAGTGGAACGTCAACCCCAACGGCACCATCACCGGCGTCCAGTCCGGACTGTGCCTCGACGCCAACGCCGGCGGCACCGCCAACGGCACCAGGACCATCCTCTGGTCCTGCCACGGCGGCACCAACCAGCAGTGGAACTCGCCGACCACGCCGCCGGACCCGCCGGTGCCGGGCGGCGCGGGCACGTGCGACATCTACGCCTCGGGCGGCACCCCCTGCATCGCCGCCCACAGCACCGTACGAGCGCTCTATGGCACCTACAACGGCAACCTCTACCAGGTCCGGCGCTCGTCCGACAGCACGACCCGGAACATCGGCGTCCTGAGCGCGGGTGGCACCGCCGACGCGGCGACGCAGGACTCGTTCTGCGCGGGGACCACCTGTGTCATCACCGTCGTCTACGACCAGTCCGGCCGCGGGAACGACCTGTGGTACCAGGGGTCGAGTGTGGTCCCCGGCTCCAGCCAGAGCCGCCCGGCGATCGCGACGTCCGAGTCGCTGGCGGTCGGCGGCAGCAAGGCCTACTCGCTCTACATCAACCCCGGCAACAGCTACTGGCGGGACGGCCACCTGACCGGCGTACCGACCGGCAGCGCCCCCGAAGGCATGTACATGGTGACGAGCGGCACCCATGTCAACGGCGGCTGCTGCTTCGACTACGGCAACAGTGAGACGACCCGGGCGGCCGACGCGGCCGGGGCGATGGACGCGATCAACTTCAGCACCCAGTGCTGGTTCGGAGGGTGCGTCGGCACCGGCCCATGGGTCCAGGCCGACCTCGAATGGGGGCTCTACTCCGGGGGCAGTCAGGCCTGGAACACGAACCAGCGGGCCTTCACCAGCAAGTTCGTGACGGCGATGTTGAAGAACAACGGGACGAGCCGTTTCGCGCTCAAGGGTGGCAACGCCCAGTCCGGAAACCTGACCACGCTCTGGGACGGCGCGCTTCCGCCGGGTTACAGCCCCATGAAGAAGCAGGGGGCCATCATCCTCGGCAGCGGTGGTGACTGCTGCAAGCCCGGCGGCGGCGCGAACCTCAGCGCCGGCACCTTCTACGAGGGCGCGATGGTGTCCGGATATCCGTCCGACGCGACCGAGAACGCGGTGCACGCCAACATCGTCGCCGCCGGCTATCGCTGAGCCGCTGCCCGCACCGAAACGCGGCACAGCCTGACGTCAGCCACTCCCGGCCAGAGAACCCGGAAGGGCCACCGCCCAGCAGTGGGCAGGTGGCCCTTCCAGCGTGCCGCGTCAGCTCACGGCAGGGTCCATTTCTGGTTGGCTCCGCCGTGGCAGGTCCACAGGTGCACGAGGGTGCCGTCGGACGAGCTGGCGCCCGACACGTCCAGGCACTTGCCCGCCTGCGGGTTCCGCAGCGACCCGTCCGAGGACGCCTGCCAGTTCTGGTTGGCGCCACCGTTGCAGGACCACAGCTGGACTTTCGCCCCGTCCGCCGTACTGTTGCCGCTGACGTCCAGGCACTTGCCCAACGCCTTGACCGTCGACCCCGGCGTCACCGTCCACTGCTGCCCCGCCGAGCCCGTGCACGACGAGATCTGCACCGCCGTACCGTCCGCCGAGGCGCCGTCACGGACATCCAGACACTTGCCCGCGAGCCCAACGACCGGACCCACGCCGGGTGTGGGTGGTGGGGTGCCGCCCAGCTCCTTGATCCGGACGTTGCGGAACGACACGTCGTCCCCCGTGCCGTGGTTCTGGATGCCGACGTGGCCGGCAAGCGAGCGGGCGGGGTCGGTGTTGGTGAAGTCATTGACCTTCACGCCGTTGAGCCAGACCTGGAGCCGCTCGCCCTCCACCAGCAACTCGAAGGTGTTCCACTCGCCCGGTGGGTTGAGCGCCGCGTCCCGGGCGGCCGTGTCCGGGGCCTTGACGGCGTAGATCGAGCCGGTCGTGCGGTCAGGCGCGTCGGTGGCGTCGATCTGGACCTCGTAGCCGTTGTTCAGTGCCGACTGCGGGTCGCTCGACGGTGGGAAGCCCACGATCACGCCGGAGTTGTCGTCGCCGGGCATCTTCCAGTCCAGCTTGAGCGAGTAGTTGGTGAACTGCCGGGCGCTGTACCAGAGCATGCCCATGCCGCCGTGCGAGGCGAGGGTGGCGTCCGCGTTGGTGAAGCCGCCCGGGCCGGCCTGCGACCAGCCGGTGGTCGAGCCGTTGTAGAGGCTCGTGTAGCCGGTCTCGGGCCGGCAGTCGGCCTTGGTCCGGCCTGCCGCGTACCGGATGCCGCCGAGCAGGTGTGCCCGGAACGCCGGCTCGGCGTACGACGCCTGGCTGTGCCCGCCGCCGGTGTAGAAGGACCGGCCCCCCGAGTAGGTCTTGCACCAGGTGTGCGGGTGGTCGGCGCCCATCGAGCCGCCCGAGTACGACGACTCGTCCAGCGTGGTGAGCACGCGCGCGGTGGTACGGGGGTTGGTCCGGAAGTTGTACCACTCGTCGGTGCGGGTCCAGGTCTGCGGCAGGTGGGCGGTCGCCGCGTGCGCCCGCCCCTCCACCTTGACGTTGGCCCGCTGGATGGCGGGGTGCGAGGCGAAATAGGCGCCGACCAGCTCACCGTAGAACGGCCAGTTGTACTCCGTGTCCGCGGCCGAGTGGACGCCGACGAAGCCGCCGCCGGAGCCGATGTACGACTGGAACGCCGACTGCTGGGCGTCGTTCAGGACGTCGCCGGTGGTGTTGAGGAAGATCACCGCCTCGTAACGGCTCAGGTTGCCGGCGGTGAAGTGGTTGCCGTCCTCCGTGGCCGTCACCGTGAAACTGTTCGCCGCTCCGAGGTCGCGGATGGCCTGGATCCCTGCCGGGATCGAGTCGTGCCGGAAACCGGCCGTCTTGGAGAACACGAGGACGTCGTAGGCCGTGTCCGCGGCACTGACGGGGCCGGGCTGCCCGAGGAGGGCCAGGGCGGCGAGTGTCGCGGCCGCCCCACCAAGCAGCATTCGGGGTTGTCTGCGCATGTCCGTCGCTCTCTTCTCGGTGACAGAAATCAGGGCAGGGTCCATTTCTGGTTGGCTCCGCCGTGGCAGGTCCACAGGTGCACGAGGGTGCCGTCGGACGAGCTGGCGCCCGACACGTCCAGGCACTTGCCCGCCCGCGGGTTCCGCAGCGACCCGTCCGAGGACGCCTGCCAGTTCTGGTTGGCGCCACCGTTGCAGGACCACAGCTGGACTTTCGCCCCGTCCGCCGTACTGTTGCCGCTGACGTCCAGGCACTTGCCCAACGCCTTGACCGTCGACCCCGGCGTCACCGTCCACCGCTGCCCCACCGCGCCCGTGCACGACGAGATCTGCACCGCCGTACCGTCCGCCGAGCCGCCGTCACGGACATCCAGACACTTGCCCGCGAGCCCCACGACCGGACCCACGCCGGGTGTCGCGCCACCGCCGGGATTGAAGGTGAACGCGTCGACGTCGAAGAGGAATCCGGAGCCGCCGGCGAAGGTCAGGTAGAGCGTGGTGGTGCCTGCCGGTGCACCGGAGATCGAGCCGCCCACGGTGGTGAAGTTCGTCCACGAGCCGGTGACCGGGACGGAGGCGGAGCCGAGGACGGTGCCGGTCGGCGAGCCGGCCCGGACCTGCAACGTGCCGCCCGCGCCGGCTGACGCCACCCGGGCGCTGAACGACGTGGCGTTGCTCAGCTTGTACGGCTCGAATGCGATCCAGTCGCCGTTCTCGATGTCACCGACGGACTTGCCGCCCTCGGCTGTCGACTTGTCGTAGGTGGTGATGCCGGACGATGTCTTGTAGTGCTCGGCCTGCCGGTGCTTCGGCTGCAGGATGTGCTGCGTGTGCGTGGTGAGCCCGGCTTTGTCGGTGTACTCGGCGTCGAAGACCCCGAAGATGTTCGCCGCGTCGTCGTGCTCGCCGTCGACCGGGATGGTGATCGTGCCGGAACAGCCGGTCTTCGAGGTGATCGGGTGGCCGTGGCTGTCGTGACCGACGAGGTACGTCAGCTTGACCTTGGCGCAGTCGACCGTGCCGTCCTCCGGATCCGTCACGGTGATGCTGTACGGCACGGTGTCGCCGAAGGCGAAGATCTCCCCCGCGGCGGGGCTGTTGATGGTCACGGTCGGGGCGGTGTTGCCGACGGTGATCCGCACGTCGGCGGTGCCGGTGGCGCCCTGCGGGTCGCGCACGGTCAGCCTGGCCGTGTAGTCGCCGTTCGTGTCGTAGGTCTTCGTCGGGTTGGCGGCGGTGGAGCTGGTGCCGTCACCGAAGTTCCACGCATAGGTCAGTGCCCCGCCCTCGGGGTCGGACGAGCCGGCCGAGGAGAAGGTCACGGTCAGCGGTGCCGTGCCGGAGGTCCGGTTGGCGCCGGCCACCGCCGTGGGCGCCCGGTTGCCGGCGCCGACGTGGTCGAAGCGGTACAGGGCGGAGTTCTGGTCGCCCTGGTAATACCCGGTGCCGTAGTCCAGCACGTAGTAGGAGCCGTCCGGGCCGAACGCCGAGTCGATCACCTGCTTGCCGGTCCAGGGGAAGCTGTCGATGGTCCCCGGCGTGCCGTCGGCGTTGAGGTGGATCGGCTTGATCCAGCCGCGGCCGAACTCCGTGGCGAAGAACTGCCCGTCGAACGACTGCGGGAACTTCGTGGGCGAGCTGAGGTCGGGGTCGTACCGGTACACCGGGCCCGCCATGGGCGACTCCGAGCCGCTGCCGAACGCCGGCGGGCTGCCGGCCTCGCCGCCGTAGCGGATCCAGGCGGCCTTGGCGGGGGGCAGTGTGCTCAAGCCGGTGTTGCGGAACGAGTTGTTCGTCGGCCCGCCCGAGCAGTTGTACTTCGCGCCTGCCGTGTTGGTGGCGAAGTCCCACTCCGCGTACGTCTCGGAGCTCGTGTTCGTGCCGGTGCAGTACGGCCAGCCGTAGAAGCCGGGGCCCGTGACGCGGTTGAACTCGACCTGGCCCTGCGGTCCGCGGGCCGAGGTGGCGCCGGCGTCGGGGCCGTAGTCGCCGACGTAGACGATGCCGGTGGCCTTGTCCACGCTCATCCGGAAGGGGTTGCGCAGGCCCATCGCGTAGATCTCCGGCCGGGTCCTGGCCGTGCCGGGCGGGAACAGGTTGCCTGCCGGGATCGAGTACGACCCGTTCTCGTTCACCTTGATCCGTAAGATCTTGCCGCGCAGGTCGTTGGTGTTGGCGGCGGTGCGCTGCGCGTCGAACGCCGGGTTGCGGTTGGTCCGTTCGTCGAGCGGCGAATATCCGGCGGACTCGAACGGGTTGGTGTCGTCGCCCGTGGACAGGTACAGGTTGCCTGCCGCGTCGAAGTCGATGTCCCCGCCGGCGTGGCAGCAGATGCCTCGGTCGGCCGGCACGTCGAGGATGTCCACTCTGCTGGACTGGTTGAGCGTGAAGTCGGCGTTGAGCCTGAACCGGGACAGCCGGTTGACCCCCTGCCACGCCGACCAGTTGGTGCCGGTGGTGGGTGCGTCGCCTCCTGGCGTGGACAGCGGCGGGGCGTAGTAGAGGTAGATGTGGCGGTTGGTGGCGAAACCCGGGTCGATGCCGATGCCTTGCAGGCCGTCCTCGTCGTGCGCGTACACGGGGATGCTGCCGATCACGGTGGTGGTGCCGCTGGCGTCCGTGCGGCGCACGGTCCCGTTGCGAGCGGTGTGCAGCACCGACCGGTCGGCGAGTACGGCCAGCGACATCGGCTCACCGACTTCCGCGACCCCGCGGGCCAGTTGGACCTGCTGGAAGTCGGCGGGATTGATCGGGTGCGCCGAGGCCGGGGGCGCGCTGGACAAGGTCGCGACGAGAGCGGCCGCGACCAGGAGCAGAGCCGAACCGATGGCCGGCCAACACGCGGGAGCCCGCATGATTTTCATGAACATGACAATGCAATCCCCTTCCTGAACAGGTGGCTGCCAGGCTTGGGGCGCGCGCTGCCGCGCCGATGCCGTAGCGGGAAGTCGCCGCCTCGGCCCGCTGGGTGTGCTTCAGCAGGCCACTACGCCGAGCGGGGGCAACAGCTCGGAAACAGGAGAAGTCGATGGTTACCGCGCTGTCGGGTCACATCGACAACCGTGACGGTACGCCGACAAGGCTAGAAGGCTCCAGCCCAATATGTCCACACTTCCCTCCGAACCAGCCAGGCTTTTGGTCTGTTGTGGAGCAAGTTACGAAGGGCCCGAGCCCTGTCAGGACTCGGTGCCATCTCCGACCCGGATCGGCGGGGGGATGCGGACGGGGGCGTTCGCCGCCGCCCGCGCGGCAACCCGGCCGGGTCCGGCCACGCCTTCGCCGACCACGGATCACCCCTGCGCACCGCAGTAGAGGCCGCGGGACCCACCACGTCCCGCAGATCGTGACCATCAGCCGCCCCGGCGAAGGCGACCGGTTTCTTGACTACGCCGGCCCGGCCGAAGCCAGTGATGCGGCCAACCAGTCCGCGACCACCCCCGGCCCTCCAAGCCTGTCAGCCGCCCCTCCACGAGCGGGCATGGTGTTCCCACGCATAGCCACGCCCCAGACTATGTTGCCCCACCATATGTGCCCCTGACCTGCATGTTCCTACGGTGTGCCAACACGTACCCGTCCCCACCGCACACGAGGAAGTGGCGCACATGGCCTCCGCATCCACCGCTCCCCCATCGCCCGGCAACCTCAAGCGCATCGTCGCCGCCAGCCTCATCGGCACCACCATCGAGTGGTACGACTTCTTCCTCTACGGCTCCGCCGCCGCGCTCGTGTTCAACACCTTGTTCTTCCCGGACTCCGACCCGCTCGTCGGCACACTGCTGTCCTTCCTGACGTACGCGGTCGGTTTCGCCGCCCGCCCGCTGGGCGCGCTGGTGTTCGGGCACTACGGCGACCGGCTCGGGCGCAAGAAGCTGCTGGTGCTGAGTCTGCTGCTGATGGGCGGGGCGACCTTCGCGATCGGGCTGCTGCCCACGCACGCCACCATCGGGACGGCCGCGCCGGTGTTGCTCACCGTGCTCCGGCTGGTGCAGGGCTTCGCGCTCGGCGGCGAGTGGGGCGGTGCCGTGCTGCTCGTGTCGGAGCACGGAGACGCGCGACGGCGCGGGTTCTGGGCGTCGTGGCCGCAGACCGGCGCGCCGGCGGGGCAACTCCTCGCCACCGGTGTGCTGTCCCTGCTGACGGCCCTCCTCTCGGACGCCGCGTTCGGCAGTTGGGGCTGGCGGATCCCGTTCCTGCTGTCCGGCGTCCTGGTGATCGTCGGTTTGTGGATTCGTCTGTCTGTCGACGAATCCCCCGTTTTCAAGCAGGCGTTGGCGCAGGCCGAGGCCCGTAAGGCGGACCGGTCCGGAGACGCGGAGAAGCTGCCGCTCGTCGCCGTACTGCGGCACCACTGGCGTGACGTCCTGGTCGCGATGGGCGCACGGATGGCGGAGAACATCAGCTACTACGTCATCACCGCGTTCATCCTCGTCTACGCCACCACCTCGGCCGGCGTCTCCAAGCAGGTCGCGCTCAACGCGGTACTGATCGCCTCGGCCGTGCACTTCGCCGTCATCCCGGCGTGGGGCGCGCTGTCCGACCGGATCGGCCGCCGTCCCGTCTACCTGCTGGGGGCGGTCGGTGTCGGGCTGTGGATGTTCCCCTTCTTCTCGCTGATCGACACCGGCGGCTTCGGCAACCTGATCATCGCCGTCACCGTGGGGCTGGTGCTGCACGGAGCGATGTACGCGCCGCAGGCGGCGTTCTTCTCCGAGATGTTCGCGACCCGGATGCGCTACTCCGGCGCTTCCATCGGCGCCCAGTTCGCCTCCGTCGCGGCGGGCGCGCCCGCGCCGCTGATCGCCACCGCGCTCCTCTCCGACTACGGCAGCTCCACACCGATCGCCCTGTACGTCGTCGCCGCTTCCCTCCTCACCGTCGTTGCCGTGGCGGCGGCGAAGGAGACCCGCCACCGGGACCTGTCCGACGTCACGTCCGCCGCCGCCCCGGACCGGGCCACGGCCCCGGCGGCGGACGCCCGTACCCCCTGAGCCTTCCGCCGGTGCGGCCGGCCCCCGTACATCCCCGCGTACGGGGGTCAGTGCCGCGCCGGTGCCGACAACCGGTGCAGTCTCAGGGCGAGTTGGATCTCCAGGACGCGCGCCGGGCTCTGCCAGTCGTCGCCCAGGAGGCGGCCGACGCGCTCCAGGCGCTGGGCGACCGTGTTCACGTGGACGTGCAGTTCGTCCTTGGTGCGGGCGGGGCTCATGCCGCAGGCGAAGTACGCGTCGAGGGTGCGCACCAGCTCCGTGCCGCGTCTTCGGTCGTACGCGACGACGTCGCCGATGGTGCGGTCGACGAAGCCGGGGATGTCCCGGTCACCGGCCAGGAGCAGCCCCAGGAAGCCGAAGTCCTCGGCGGCGGCCCCGTCCCCGGAACGGCCGAGCAGGCCCAGGGCGTCGAGACAGCGCCTGGCCTCCGCGTAGGCCGTGGCCACCGTGTCCGGGCGGGCGGAGAGGTCCTCGGCGGGTGCGGAGGCGCCGACGGTGACCGGCGCGTGGACCGCGGTGCCCAGCTGACGGGCGGCCGTGCGCGCAAGGTCGGTGGCGGTGTCGCCGGGGCCGAGGGGCAGCAGCAGGACGGTGCCGCCGTCGCGTGCGGCGGCGAGGCCGTGCCGGGTCGCGGCCAGGTGGGACGCCGCGGCCGCCAGGCGTCTGCGGGCGTCCGCCTCCTGGTCGGCGTCGGCCGCGCCGCCCTCCAGCCGCGCGGCCAGCACCACATGGACGGCGTCGAGGTCGGCGTCGAGACGGGCCGCCCGCTCCCGCAGCAGGCGCGGATCACGGTCGCGGGCGTCCAGCAGGTCGTCCAGCAGCTCGCCGCGCACGCGCTGTTCGGCCTCGGCGGCGGACCGGCGGGCCAGGAGCAGCAGGGACGTGACCATGGCGGCCCGCTCCAGGGTGCGCTGGTCGACGGGGTCGAGGCCCGGGTGTCCGCGCAGCACGAGTGCGCCGAGCAGTTCGCCGCCGGCGGCGACGGCGGCGATCCAGTCGTCCTCGTGCCGCACGGCGTGCCCGTCCGCGCGGGAGGCCTCCAGTGCCTCGGCCGGTGCCGCGGCGGCCTCGGCGAACTGGACCGTGCCGTCGAGGACCTCGGAGACCGCGGCGGCCACGTCGTGCACGCCGCCGCCGCGCAGCACCAGCTCGGCGAGCCGGTCGTGCACCTCGGAGGCGCGCTCGATGACACCGCTGCGGTCCCGGATGATCTCGTTGGCCCGCTCCAGGCCGGCGAGCGCCGACCGCGTCTCGGCGAGCAGGTTGGCGGTGTCGATGGCGGCCGCGGCGAGGGCGGCGAAGGAGCCGAGCAGGGCGATCTGCTCCCGCTCGAAGACCCGGGCACGGCGGTCCGCGGCGAACAGCACCCCGATGACGTGGTGCCCGAGCGTCAGCGGCACGCCGAGGATGGCCACGAGCCCCTCGTCCCGCACGCCCGCGTCGATGGTGAGGGTGTGCTGGAAGCGGTCGTCCTTGAAGTAGTCGTCGGTGACGTAGGGGCGTGCGGTCTGGGCGACCAGGCCGCCGAGTCCCTCGCCCATGCCTAGTCGCAGCTGCTGGAAGCGGGCCGCGACCGAGCCCTCCGTGACCCGCATGTACGTGTCGCCGCGCTCCGGGTCGTTCAGGCTGAGGTACGCGACGTCCGTGCCCAGCAGCGACCGGGCGCGCTGCACGATCGCCTGGAGCACGGCGTCCAGGTCGCGCAGCCCGGCGAGATCGTGGGCGGTCTCGAACAGGGCGGACAGCTCGGCCTCGCGGCGGCGGCGTCCCTCCAGCTCCGCACGCACGCGCAGGGCGAGCGGCTTGGCCCGCTGCAGCGCGTCGATCCACTCGGCCGGCCGTCCTTCGGCGCGTGCCAGCAGCACCGGCTGCTCGTAGGCGTCGGCGGACGCGCCCCGGGCCAGCAGCTCGAGGAACGGCGTCTCGGCACTCACCGACGGCACTTCCACGCGGCCCGACGGCGCCTCCGCCCGGCCCGACGGCACTTCCGCACGCGCCGACGGCATCTCCGCCCGGCCCGACGGCCCTTCCGCCCGGCCCGACGGTGCTTCCGCGGCGCCGGCGAATCGCCCGGCCGGCTGAACGTGATCGCTGGACATGCCCACAGGATTCACCATGACCCGCCCGTCCCGTCAGCCCTGTGGATAACTCCCCGGCCGACGGACACCGCCGTGCTCAGTGGGCGGTCCAGCCGCCGTCGAGCACGAGCGACGTGCCGGTCACGAAGGACGCCTGCGGAGCGCACAGGTACGCCACGGCCTCGGCGACCTCCTCCGGTTCGATGAGCCGCTTGACCGCACTGTCCTGGAGCAGCACCTCGGACAGGACCCGCTCCTCGGGGATGCCGTGCGCCTGGGCCTGGTCGGCGAGTTGCTTCTCCACCAGTGGGGTGCGCACATAGGCGGGGCTCACACAGTTCGAGGTGACACCGTGGGGCGCGCCTTCGAGGGCGGTGGTCTTGGAGAGCCCCTCCAGGCCGTGTTTGGCGGCCACGTAGGCCGACTTGTAGGCGGAAGCGCGCAGTCCGTGGACGGACGACACGTTCACGATGCGGCCCCACCCCTGCCCGTACATATGGGGCAGGGCACCTCGGATGAGGCGGAAGGGTGCCTCCAGCATCACGGTGAGCACCGTGTGGAAGACGTCGGGCGGGAACTCCTCGATGGGGCGCACGAGCTGGAGCCCGGCGTTGTTGACGAGGACGTCGGTGCCCGCGGCGGCGAGCTCGGCGGCGTCCAGGTCGGTGAGGTCGAGGACGTGCGGCTCCACGGTGCCCGCGAGGTCACGGCCCTGCTCGGCGAGCGTCTCCAGGCCGGCGGCGTCCCGGTCGACCGCTCTCACCTTGGCCCCGGCGGCCGCGAGCCGCAGCGCGCAGGCACGGCCGATGCCGCCGGCGGCGCCGGTGACGAGCGCGGTGCGGCCGCCGAGGTCGAGCGGGGAGGCGTGGGGAGCCGGTAGGACAGGGGGCGCGGTCATGCCTCGACCCTAGGCAGCGCCCCTGCCCCGCCCCATATGGTCAGACCCCATAGTTCAGTTGGAGGTAGTGGGGTCGAACCATGTGGGGGCGTCCGACATGGCTTGCTTGATCCGGAACAGGCAGTGCTCGTTCAGCTCGGGCAGGGCGTCGACCTCGAACCAGCCCACCTCCAGCGACTCGTCGTCGTTGACCCGGGCCTCGCCGCCGATGGCCCGGCAGCGGATGGTGATGTCCAGGAACTGGCAGGTGTCGCCGTTGTCGTACGTGACGGGGTCCCCGGCCTGGACGAGGACGATCCGCTCGGCGACACAGCGCACGGCCGTCTCCTCGTAGACCTCCCGCACGGCGCAGGCCGCGGGCTGCTCCCCCGGGTCCGGGATGCCGCCGATCACCGACCACTTACGGGTGTCGGACCGGCGGTTCAGCAGGACTCTGCCCTCGTCGTCGAAGACCAGGGCGGTGACTCCGGGGAGCCACAGCAGCTGATGTCCGGCGGAGGCACGGAGGGCGCGGATGAAGTCGGGAGTAGCCATGACGTCGACCCTAAGGGGCCGGTCAGGCCGCCCCGGCCCGTTTCAGGCAGCGTGCGACCGGGATACGACTAGACGTCACCGGCGCGTCGCCCGCGCACACCGGCGCCGACGGCCCAGCCCAGTCCGCCCGCCGCGACCAGTACGAGGGCGATCTCCGGCAGCACGCCGAGCCGCGTGGCGGGGGTCAGCGAGGACCGCAGCGGGACCTTCTGCACCAGCGAGTCGGCCACGAACATGCCGGTCCGCTGCGTGATCCTGCCGTCCGGCATGATGAAGGCGCTGACACCGCTGGTCACCGGCACGGCCACGGTACGGCTGTGCTCGACGGCGCGGACGCGGGACATGGCGAGCTGCTGGTACGTCATCTCGCTGCGGTCGAAGGTCGCGTTGTTGCTCGGCACGGAGATCATCTGGGCGCCGTCGGTGACCTCCGAGCGCACGGTCCAGTCGAAGGCGGCCTCGTAGCAGGTGACGAGACCGACCTTGGCGCCGTCCATGGTGAACACGCCCGGCTTGGTGCCGCGGCTGAAATCCTGGCGCTGCATCGAGGTCCAGTCGCTGTTGATCGCCCCGATGAGCGAGCGGAACGGCAGGTACTCGCCGAACGGCTGGATCTGGCGCTTGTCGTAGGTGTCGACGGGGCCCTTCACCGGGTCCCACAGGATCTGCTCGTTGTACAGCTTGCCGTCCCGCTCGACGACGCCACCGATCGAGACGGGCACGCCGATGGCCTTGACCGCCGTGTCGATGACGGCTCGGGCGTCGGGGTTGGCGAAGGGGTCGATGTCGGAGGAGTTCTCCGGCCAGAGCACGAAGTCGGGGCGTGCGACCTTGCCGGCCTTGACCTGGGCGGCCAGGCGTTCCGTCTCGCGCGCGTGGTAGTCGAGCACGGCCCGCCGCTGGGCGTTGAACTCCAGGCCCGCGCGGGGCACGTTGCCCTGGATCACCGCGACGGTGACGCTGCCGTCCTCGGCCTGGTCGCTGACCAGCGGCCGGGCCGCCACCGCGCCCACGACCGGCACGGCCACGCTCAGCAGGCCCACGGCCGCCGCGGCGCGCCGCACCGTCCCGGCCCGCCGCCACGCCACGGCCAGCCGGACGACCTCGTACAGCCCGAAGCCGCACAGGACCACCGCGAAGCCCAGCACCGGAGTGCCGCCGACGGCGGCGAGCGGCAGGAACACCCCGTCCGCCTGCCCGAACGCGATCTTCCCCCAGGGGAAGCCGTCGAACGGCACACGCGCGCGTGCCGCCTCGCCGGCGGTCCACACGGCCGCCGCCCACACCGGCCACCCGGGCAGCTTCGACACGACCGCGACACCCGCGCCGACCAGCGCGATGAAGAGCGCCTCGATCGCGACCAGGGCGAGCCAGGGGCCCGGCCCGACCTCCACACCGGTCCACACCAGCAGCGGCAGCAGGAAGCCCAGGCCGAAGAGGTAGCCGAGGCCGAGCCCCGCCTTCCAGCCGCGGCCGCGCAGCACCCAGCCGAAGGCGGCGAAGGCCGGCAGGGCCAGCCACCACAGGGTGCGGGGCGGGAAGCTGACGTAGAGGAGCAGGCCGGAGAGCGCGGCAGCGGCGGCCGGGAGGAGGCGCACGAGCCGCTGGGACCACGCCGCCGGTGTCCCGGGGGCGATCCGCGGCTTCAGCTGGTCCGACTCGTCGACGGAGGTTGCGGTGACGGTCACTCCCGGAGTGTAAGTCGACCGGCCTTGACGCCGACAGCGCGGCCCAGGGGGCGGCGACACGGCTCCGGTCGCCGCGCACGGGACGAGGGGCCCCCTCAGCCGCCCGCACCGCAGCAACGTTCCTGCTCATTTCGTCACGACACATCCCCAAACCGCCCACCAGCCGTTACGGTGTGCCGAAGCCTCAGTCGTGCGGTTATGGCGGTCCGTGCGGCCGGGGTCTTCACAGGTCGGGGGCGACGGGGTGCGGGGGGCGGGGCGGGGTGGGTGCCAGTGGGATGGCGTCCGGGGCGGACGCGGACGGCGAGAGACGGATCGCGCTGGACGCGGCGGGCGTGGTGGTGCTGGGGGCCTGCGCCGGCTGGTCCCTGATCACGGCGGCCGCGCGCGACGGCCGGCCCGAGGGTGTGCTCCTCGCGGTGCTGGCCGTGGCGGCCGGGTACGCCGCCGGGCGGATCAGCGGGGCGCTGCTGCCGGTCGCCGCGCCCTGCGCCGGCGCGCTGGCCGGCATCGGGCTGACAGTGGCCGTTCCGCATCTCGCTCCGGGCCCGCAGATCACCGTGCCCCTGGGGCACGCCGGGGCCACGGCGGCCGTGCTGACGCTGTCGGCGGGCGCCGCGTGCTGCGCCGCCTGGGCGGCTCCCGCGCCGGCCGTGCGGTTCGCGCTGCGCCTGGTGGCCGCCGGGACCGCGGTGCTGGCGGCCGTGCTCGGTTCGGCCACCGGCTGCGTCACGTGCGTGGCGGTGCTGCTGTGTTCGCTGGCCGCCGGCCGGACCCGGCGCCGCGGCTCCGTTCTCGCCGCGATGGCCGCGGTCGCCGTCCTGGTGACCGGCCTGACCTGCGCGATCGCCGCGCGGGCCGTGCCGGGCGGGTTCGGCGCGGCCGTCGAGGGGCGCCTGACGCCACACCGCGTCCAGCTGTGGCAGGACGCGTGGGGCCAACTGCGCGGGGACACCGCCCTGGGGGTCGGCCCGGGCCGGTTCGGGGAGCTGAGCGCGACGTCCGCCCAGTCACTGCTGTCCGACGGCAAGCCGCACTCGGCGCCGCTCCAGCAGGCGGCCGAGCAGGGCGTCGTCGGCGTGGCCCTGCTGGCGGCGGCCTTCGGCTGGGTGCTGTACGCGCTGTGGCGCGGGCCGCGCCCGACGCCGGTGGCGCTGACCGCGGGCGCGGCCCTGACGGTGCTCGCCGCCATCGCCGCGCTCGGCAACGCGTTGAGCTTCACGGCGGTGTCGGTGGGCGCGGGGCTGCTGGCGGGCATGGCCACGGCACGCCCGCTCGCCGACGAGCCGCCGAGCCGCGCCCCGGACCCCCATCCGCGGGACACCGGACGCACTCCCGCGTGGTGAGGGACGCCCTGGCGGCACGGGGGCTCCGGGACTCGTCCGCTCGGAGACGGAAGCACGTCAGGCCCTCCGATCGGAGGCGGTAGCCCGCCGGGCCCTGGAAGCGGCGGCCTCGGCTCGCTCGCTTCAGTGCGCGGGAGCGCCCGGCTTTCGGGGGCGCAGCCGGGCCTTGATCACCTCTACGGCCGCCTCCGCGTCGTCCACCGTGATCGTGAAGGTGTGTCCGTCCCACAGCTCCAGCACGACACCCTCCCCCTGGCGTACGACCACCGCGGTGCCCTTCTCGGGCCGCCACCGGTAGCCCCAGCCGCCCCAGTGGCGGGGCGTGACGTGGGAGGTGTACGTGGCGCCCGCCACATGGGAGAGCGGGATACGGCGGCGGGGCAGGCCGATGTGGCCGCAGCGCACCTCGAGGTGGTCCTCGTCGACCCGCAGGGCGACGTGCACGAAGGCGAGGGTTCCGAAGAGGACGAGGAGCCCGGCGGCGATGCACCCGACGACGGCCATGATGAGCGGAGCCGTGCCGGAGGTCCACGCCGAGTCGACCGCGAGTTCGATACCGAGCGCCATGCACGCCGCTCCGACGAGCGCCAGCAGCCACTGGACGCGGTTGGTCGCACGGCCGGTCCAGACGTCGGCATGCGCGGCAGAGGCGTTCTCGCCGTGGCGGTGGTCCCTCATGCATATGAGAGTACTCAGGTTTCGCTGCGCTGGTAGCCGGTGGCGGAGCGTGACTGGGCCGGCCGGGCGTCGGCCGGTTCCACCGCGGCGGCGACCGTCAGGAGGCCGCGGTCAGCGGGCCGGGGTGACCGCCTGCAGCAGCCGCCCCTCCTCGTACGCCAGGGCCGGCGCGGGCAGCGCACCCTCGCGTCCGCTCAGCAGCACGGTCAGGGTGCCGTGCGGGGTGGCGCCCGGCGCGGGCTGCTCGCCGAGCCGGCGCAGGGCCTGGGCGACCACGGCGCCCGCGGAGCCGTGCAGTACGAGGGGCGGGCGCCCGGGGCGCTGGACGGCGGTCCGGATGCGCTCGGCGACCAGTTCGTAGTGCGTGCAGCCGAGGACGACGGTGGTCACGTCCTCCGGGGTGAGTGCGGCGGCCGCGGCCACGGCGGCGTCGATCGCCGCCTCGTCCGCGTGCTCCACGGCCTCGGCGAGGCCCCAGCACGGCACCTCCGTGACGGGCACGCCGCCGGCGAAGTCCCGGATCAGGGTGCGCTGGTACGTGCTGCCGGTGGTGGCCGGGGTGGCCCAGATGGCGAGGTGTCCACCGCCCGCCGCGGCCGGCTTGATCGCGGGGACGGTGCCGATGACCGGAAGCTCGGGTTCGAGGCGGGCGCGCAGCGCGGTGAGCGCGTGCACGGTCGCGGTGTTGCAGCCGACGATCAGGGCGTCGGGGCGGCGCGCTGCGGCCGCCTCGGCGACGGCCAGGGCGCGCTCGGTCAGCTCCTCCGGGGTCCTCCGGCCCCAGGGCATGCCGTCGGGGTCCAGGGAGAGCACGAGATCGGCGTCGGGGCGCAGCCGCCGTACCGCGGCGGTGGCCGCCAGCAGACCGATTCCGGAGTCCATGAGCGCGATCTTCACCCGATCACGATAGACGATGAGCGGTCCCGGGCCGGTCCCGTGGGGCAGACTGCGCGCGTGAGCGCCGTTGTGTGGACTGCCGCTGGATCACTTCTCGCCTGGCTGTGGCTGCTGCTCTGCCAGGGCTTCTTCTGGCGCACCGATGTGCGACTGCCCCGGCGCGTGGAGCCGGACGTGTGGCCGGACGTGTGCGTCGTCGTCCCGGCCCGTGACGAGGCGGCGGTGCTGCCCGCCGCGCTGCCGTCGCTGCTCCTGCAGGACTATCCGGGGCGGGCGGAGGTCTTCCTCGTCGACGACGGGAGTACGGACGGCACCGGTGATCTCGCGCGTGACCTGGCACACCGGCACGGCGGGCTGCCGCTGACCGTGTCCTCGCCGGGCGAGCCGCCCGCGGGGTGGACCGGCAAGCTGTGGGCCGTGCGCCACGGCATCGGCCTGGCACGCGCGCGTGGTCCCGAGTACCTGCTGCTGACCGACGCCGACATCGCGCACGCGCCGGACAGTCTGCGGGAGCTGGTGGCGGCGGCCCGTTCGGGCGGGTTCGACGTCGTGTCGCAGATGGCGCGGCTGCGGGTGGAGAGCGTGTGGGAGCGGCTCGTCGTGCCGGCCTTCGTCTACTTCTTCGCGCAGCTGTACCCCTTCCGCCGGATCGGCGGGGAGGGGACGCGGACGGCGGCCGCTGCCGGTGGCTGCGTCCTGCTGCGGGCGGAGACCGCCGAGCGGGCGCGGATCCCGGACGCGATCCGGCACGCGGTGATCGACGACGTGGCCCTGGCCCGGGCCGTCAAGCGCGGTGGCGGCCGCGTCTGGCTGGGGCTGGCGGACCGGGTGGACAGCGTGCGGCCGTATCCGCGGCTGGGCGATCTGTGGCGGATGGTGTCCCGCAGCGCCTACGCCCAGCTGCGGCACAACCCCCTGCTGCTGGCCGGGACGGTGGCGGGGCTGGCACTGGTGTACCTGGTGCCGCCCGTGGCGCTCGTGGCGGGTCTGGCCACGGGCGGCGCGGCCGCGGCGGTCGCCGGGGGCCTCGCCTGGCTCGTGATGGCGGGGACGTACGTCCCGATGCTCCGCTACTACCGGCAGCCGCCGTGGCTCGCTCCGCTGCTGCCGTTCACCGCCTTCCTCTACCTCCTCATGACGGTCGATTCGGCCGTGCAGCACTACCGGGGACGGGGTGCGGCCTGGAAGGGCCGCACCTACGCGCGCCCGGACGCCGTGCCCGACGAGGGCTGACCACCGCCGGAGGGCGTCACTTCCTGCCGGGGGTCCAGTTCATGCCCCATCCGTAGGCCTGGTCGACGGTCCGCTGCGGGCTCACCCCGCGCTCGGGCACCAGGTAGCGGGCCTCCCGCTGGACGACCAGGTCGCCGCCGGTGTTGGTGATCAGGGCGAGCGCGCACACGGGTGAGGGGACCGTGCACTCGTCGAGGGAGAACTCGATCGGGGCGCCGTACTGCGGCTGGAGCGTGACGGTGGCGTGCAGGTCGGCGAAGGAGCGGGCGCCTTCGTAGATGGTGACGAAGACGAGGATGCGCCGGAAGGCGTTCTTGTGGTCGAGATTGACGGTGAGGTTCTCACCGGCCGCGACGGCGCCGGTGCGGTCGTCGCCGTCGAGGTGGATGTACGGCGGCTGGTGCAGTGCCCCGAAGGTGTTGCCGAGGGCCTGTACGACGCCCTTGCTGCCGTCGGTGAGTTCGAACAGGGCGCACAGGTCGAGGTCGAGGTCGGAGTGCAGCGCGGCCGGGCGGCCGAACTTGCTGCTCCATCCCGAGAACTGCTTGCGCACTTCCCAGTTGAGGTTCACGTGCAGGGCGCCGGAGGTCCCGCCCTGCTTGGTGAGCGAGACGGAGGGGGCCGCCTTGGTGAGCGTGACCTTGGTGAGGCGGACGGGTGCGGGGGGTTCCGCGGGGGGCGGCGGGGCGGCCTGCTGGGTCGTCGTCGTCGGGGGCGTGTGGGCCGGCGGTGCGGGCGCCGTCACGGGCGCCGCCTGCTGCGGCTCGTCCACCGTGATGCCGTAGTCCGTGGCCAGGCCTTCGAGTCCGCTGCTGTAGCCCTGGCCGACGGCGCGGAACTTCCAGGCGCCCTGGCGGCGGTAGAACTCGCCGAGCACGAAAGCGGTTTCGGTGGTGGCGCCCGGGTTGTCGAAGCGGGCCACCGGGGTGCCCTGGGCGGCGTCCTGGACCTCGATGTACAGGTCCGGGACCTGCCCGAAGGCGCCCCCGTCGGCGGAGGCGGCGAGGACGATCGTCTCGATGGCGGGCTCCACGCGCGCGAGGTCGACGAGGAGCGTGTCGGTCACGCGGCCGCCGGTGTTGCGCTTGCCCTCGTGGCGGATCGCGCCGGAGGAGTGCGCGGGCTGGTTGTAGAAGACGAAGTCCGCGTCGGAACGCACTTTTCCACTTACCAGCAGCAAAGCGGAGGCGTCGGCGTCGGGCACGCCCGGTCCGGTGCGCCAGCCCAATTCCACTCGCAGCGCCGCGGCGGGCACAGGAGTGTTTGAACCTTTCAGCATTTGCATGTCCGCCCCCATTGTGTGGCACCGCGCCAGGCCCATCCCGGCCGTCCGGACGAGTTCCGTTCCGACAACCTATTCCTCCCCGCGGCGAACTCCCATGCACGACGACCGGACGACCGGCGGCCAACCCCCGGCAACCCGCCCGGAACTCGGCCTTTACACGATCAGAACCCGGTTCGCCGCCCCTTTTTGCCGAGTTCGCTCGCATTGGGGATCCCAGGTCACTGCGGACACGGAAAACAACCCTCTTATCGGTCTCCCCAACCAGCACATCGTGGGCTTAACTTATGTGCCATGACCTCCCCCCGCTCCACCTATGGCGGCGGCTACTACTCCGCCTCCTTCCCGGACACCCCGATCTACGACAAGCTCGTCGCCGAGCGGGGCACCCCGCAGATCGCCCCGATCCGGGTCCCCGCTCAGTACGACATGCCGGCCGGCAACCTCCCCGCCCTCCCGTCGGCGCTGCCCGCGCTGCCGGCGGCCCCGTCCCAGCCCGCCTACGGCTATCCGCAGGCGCCACAGCCCGCCCCGCTCCAGCAGGCGCCCGCGGCGTACATCCCGCAGCAGGCCACCGCACCACGCGGCTACCCGGGGCCCCAGCCCCAGCAGCCGCGCCCGGCGGCGCCCGCGGGTTACGAGGCGATGCGCCCCGCGGCGCCCCGTCCCGCCCAGGCTCCTTACCAGGACCCGTACAACAACCAGCAGTACCGCGGTTACTGAGCCGCCGCCCCGGGGGCTGTCGGTGCCGGCTGGCACGATGGCCCCATGGGGAACGCACACCTGCACGCGATTCATGTCCATCCGGTCAAGGCGGTCCGGGGCCAAGCGCCCCGGGAGGCCGTCGTGGAGCCGTGGGGACTGGCCGGCGACCGGCGCTGGATGCTGATCGACGACGGGGGAAAGGTCGTCACGCAACGCCAGCAGCCGCGCCTCGCGCAGGCCGCCGCCGAGCTGCTGCCCGGCGGCGGCGTCCGGCTGTCCGCGCCCGGCATGGAGCCGCTCACGGTGCCCGTCCCAAGGTCGGTCGGTACCGTGCCGGCGCAGGTCTTCCGCGACAAGGTCGAGGCGGTCCCGGCCGACGACGAGTCCGCGCACGCCTGGTGCAGCGCCTACCTCGGCATCGGCGCGCGCCTCGTGTTCATGGACGATCCGGCCACGCGCCGGCCCGTCGACCCGGAGTACGCGCGCCCCGGTGACACGGTCTCCTTCGCCGACGGCTTTCCGCTGCTGCTCACCACGACGGCCTCCCTCGACTCCCTCAACGCCCTGATCGCGCAGGGCGACCACGCGGACGAGGGCCCGCTCCCCATGAACCGCTTCCGGCCGAACCTGGTCGTGACGGGCACCGAGGCCTGGGCCGAGGACGACTGGTCGGGCCTCGCCGTCGGAGAGGTGACCTTCCGCGTCGCCAAGCCCTGCGGCCGGTGCGTGGTGACCACCACCGACCAGGGCACCAGCGAGCGCGGCCGCGAGCCCCTGCACAGCCTCGGGCGGCACCGGCGGCTCGGCGGCAAGCTGGTCTTCGGCCAGAACCTGGTGCCCCTGTCCCGCGGCACGATCCGGGTCGGGGACCGGGTCAGGATCCTCGAGTAAGCGCAGGCGGCGGGTCTCCCGCAGGGGCGGGAACCGCGTCGGCGGCCCGGGCGTTGGCCTCGTGTGAGAAGTTCATGAGTGGCCCTGAGGAGAGGTGATTTCGCTCTCTCTTCGCCGGGTGCGCGCGTGGGCGGCTCCGTCGGGGGTTATCACGGAGCGGGAAGGGGGTGCAGGCGGTGCGAGCGATCAGCGGACTCTGGCGCTGGCGGCGCAACCCGTTGTGCCGCGCGACCGACCTGGCCGAGGCCTGGGCGGCGCTGGCGGCCCTGCTGCTGATCCTGCTCATCGCCCCGGTGGCCGGATTCCTCGTCGGGGGCACCGCCCAGGACGCCCTGCAGCGCTCCGTCCGGGAGCAGCACGAGGCGCGGCATCTGGTGACGGCCACCGTGGTCCGCAAGCTCGACCCCTCCCCGCTGGACGCCGACCCGGAGACCTCCACCGGCCGGGATCTGCGCAACCGCGTCCTCGCCGACTGGACCGCGCCGGACGGCACACAGCAGCAGGGCCCGGTCCTGTCGAGCCTCAAGGACCCGCAGCGGGGCGACGAGTTCCGGATATGGACCGACCGGCACGGCCGGCTGGTGGCCCGCCCCCTGGACTCCGCGACGGCGTCGACGCACGCGGTCCTCGCCGGTTTCGGCGCGGCCCTGGCGGCCGGCGGGCTCATAGAGGGCGGCCGACGGCTGATCGTCTGGCGCATGGTCCGCCGCCGGTACGCCCGTTGGGACCAGGCATGGGACAAGGCGGGCCCGGACTGGGGCAGGACGGGCACCGGCAGCTGACAGCCTTCCGGCTCTGGTCAACCCACCACCCGCGCGCACGCTACGGTGGTCCGGCCGAACCGTTCGGCACAACCCGCGTGCGAGCGAGCAGGAGGGACACGCCGGGTGTCGATGCCGCGTGCGCGCGCAGCCCCCGGGGGCCGGGCACGGCAGCGGCCCCGACACCGGCCACAGCGTCCCGAGGGCGAACGAGCCATCAGTACGACCGAGGTGGGGGCACAGCTACACCATGGCACAGGGCACGGTCCAGGTGACGCACACCGGCACGTCGCGGTGGCGGCGCCGCACGGGTGAGTACGCATCGCTCGCCGCCGCCCTGGAGGCCGCGGCCGACGGCGACGTCCTCACCGTCGCCCCCGGCACCTACCGGGAGAACCTCGTGGTGCAGCGCGCGGTGACCCTGCGCGGTCCCGAGGGCTCCCCCGGCTCGGTGCGGATCGCGCCCGTGGACGGGGTGCCGCTGACCGTGCGCGCCTCGGCGGTGGTCCAGGACCTGCACGTGGAGGGCCAGGACGCGGCCGCCCCGGCCGTGCTGGTCGAGGAGGGCACCCCGGAGCTGCGGGACGTGCGGGTGGTGACGCGGTCGGCGGCCGGGATCGAGGTGCGCGGCAGCGCCCGGCCCACGGTCCGGCGCTGCGCGGTCGACAACCCGGCCGGCATCGGCATCGCCGTACTCGACGGCGCGGGCGGGGTGTTCGAGGAGTGCGAGGTCGTCGCGGCCGGCCAGGCGGGCGTGGCCGTGCGCGGCGGCGCGCACCCCCGTCTGGAGCGCTGCCGGATCCACCACACGTCCGGCTCGGGCCTGTCGGCGACCGGGGAGAACACCGCGCTGGAGGCGGTGGGCTGCGAGGTGTACGAGGTGCGGGGCAGCGGGGTGCAGATCACCGGCCGGGCCACGGCGCACCTCACCGACTGCGATGTGCACCGCACGACCGCCGACGGGGTCACGCTCGACACGGACGCCGTGCTGACCCTCGCCGACTGCCGCATCCACGACATCCCGGAGAACGCGGTCGACCTGCGCTCCCGTTCCGTCCTCACGCTGACCCGCACCACGGTGCGGCAGTTCGGCCGCAACGGCCTGTCGGTGTGGGACCCGGGCACGCGCGTGGACGCCAACCAGTGCGAGATCTTCGACAGCACGGGCGACTACCCCGCGGTGTGGGTCAGCGACGGCGCCACCGCGGTCCTGGACTCCTGCCGGGTGCACGACGTGCCGGACGCGCTGTTCGTCCTCGACCGCGGCTCGCGCGCGGACGTCGTCGACAGCGACCTGTCGCAGGTGCGCAACACGGCCGTGTCGGTGAGCGACGGCGCGACGGCGCAGCTCGACGACTGCCGGATCCGGGACGCGGCGACGGGCGCCTGGTTCCGCGACCACGGCAGCGGCGGCACCCTCAGCAACTGCACGCTGGACGGCACCCAGACCGGCGTGATCGTCACCAAGGGCGCCGACCCCACCGTGGAGCGCTGCACGGTCGACTCCCCGGCGGAAGCGGGCGTCTACGTGTCGGCCGGGGGCCGCGGCAGCTTCCTGAACTGCCGGGTGACGGGCAGCGGCGGCTACGGCTTCCACGTGATCGACGGCAGCCGTACGACGCTCAGGAAGTGCCGCACGGAGCGGTGCGCGCGCGGGGGTTACGAGTTCGCGGACAGCGGCGCGGACGCGGCGTCCGGGGCGGGCCCGCTCGTCGAGGACTGCACGAGCGACGAGAGCGCGGGGCTGCGGGCGCCCGCGGCGCGGGAGACGGCCGTGCAGACGGTGAGCCACTCCCCCGGTCTGCTCGGCGCGGTGCCGGAGCAGCGCACCGAACCGCCGCCCCCGGCCCCGGTCGCCGAGCCCGCGCAGCCCGTCCGCACCTCCAAGGACGTCCTCGGTGAGCTGGACGCGCTGGTGGGCCTGGAGAGCGTCAAGCGCGAGGTGCGCGCCCTCACGGACATGATCGAGGTCGGCCGGCGCCGGCAGCAGGCCGGTCTGAAGGCGGCGTCGGTCAAGCGGCACCTGGTCTTCACCGGCTCCCCGGGCACGGGCAAGACGACGGTCGCGCGCCTGTACGGCGAGATCCTCGCCTCCCTCGGCGTGCTGGAGAAGGGCCACCTGGTCGAGGTGTCCCGGGTCGACCTGGTCGGCGAGCACATCGGCTCGACGGCGATCCGCACGCAGGAGGCGTTCGAGAAGGCGCGCGGCGGCGTGCTGTTCATCGACGAGGCGTACGCGCTGTCCCCGGAGGACGCGGGCCGTGACTTCGGCAAGGAGGCCATCGACACGCTGGTGAAGCTGATGGAGGACCACCGGGACGCGGTCGTGGTGATCGTCGCGGGCTACACGGCCGAGATGGAGCGCTTCCTGTCGGTCAACCCCGGTGTTGCTTCCCGTTTCTCACGGACCATCACCTTCAGCGACTACGGCCCCGAGGACCTGCTGCGGATCGTGGAGCAGCAGGCCGAGGAGCACGAGTACCGGCTGGCGCCGGGTGCGGCGGAGGCGCTGCTCAAGTACTTCACGGCGATGCCCAAAGGCCCGGCGTTCGGCAACGGCCGTACGGCGCGGCAGACGTTCGAGGCCATGGTGGAGCGGCACGCGAGCCGGGTCGCCCAGCTCGCCGAGCCCACCACGGACGATCTGACGTTGCTCTACGCCGAGGACCTGCCCGAGCTGCTCTGAGGTTCGCCTACGCCGCGGGCGGCTCGGGTGTGTCCCGTGGGGCCGGCGGCTCGGGTGTGTCGCGGGGTGCGGGCACCCCCGGCCGCAGGCGGGCCAGCAGCAGGCGGCGTTCCTCGGCGAACGCCGGGTCCGCCTGGTAGTCGGAGTGGCCGAGGATCGGCGCGGGCAGCGGCAGCAGGTCGGTGCGGCCGTAGGCGAGGGGGTCCTTCAGGGGCGGGTGGTCGACCTGGGGGCCGCGGTCGCCGGGCAGGCGCATGGGGCCGCCGATGGGGTCGGTGAGCCGGTACAGGTTGCGCCAGCAGTCGACGTCCCGGTGCAGGGAGCTGAGCGCGGCGGGGCCGAAGTGCGCCGGGAACCAGCGGCCGTACAGGCGCTCCAGCGGGGAGCCGTAGGTCAGCAGCGCGACGCGTCTGCGGGCGGAGGGGGCGAGTTGCCAGGCCGCGGCGGCGGCGAGCACGCTGCCCTGCGAGTGCCCGGAGATGACGAGGCGTCCGCCGGTGACCCGGGTCCAGGTCGCCATCCGCCAGGTCAGGTCGGGCACGGCGCGCTCGGCGTAGCAGGGCGGGGCGAAGGGGTGGGCGGCGCGCGGCCAGAAGGTGCCGACGTCCCACAGGATGCCGATGGTGCGGCGCGCGGCGGGGTCCTTGTAGGCGCGCCTGCCCCAGGTGACGAAGAGTATGAAGCCGAGGCCGATCAGCCAGGAACCGAGGGCCTGGGCGGTTTCCGCGGCGCCGTGGAGGACGGGGTAGGTGCCCCGTGCGGCCTCGCCGGGTGTCTGGTCGGTGGTCAGGGCACCGACGAGGGCTCCGGCGCCGAGCAGCAGGGTGACGCCGGAGGTGACGGCGACGATGCGGGGTCCTCGGTCGGTGAGGGCGGCCATGGCGCGGGCGTAGGCGATCCGGCGGGTGCGGGCGGGGTCCATGGCCGCGTCCGGGTAGTCGCGTGCGACGGCGTCGCGTTCGGCGCGGGCGAGCTGCCAGGCGCGGTGGGCCAGCCAGCCGAAGAGCCCCAGCAGCACGACGAGCAGCGGCGGGATCACGGACGCCTGCCAGGTCAGCAGGACCGGCGGGCCCGCGATCGACGCGCCCGTGCCGTCCAGCCAGTCGGAGACGCGCTGGGACACGCCGCCGGACATCACCCCGCCCAGGGCGCAGCCCAGCATCGCCACGGCCGGTCCGCCCATGCCCCGCAGCACGGCCCGCCGGTCGGGGTCGGTGCGGTGCAGGGTGTGGGCGACGACGGCCAGGACGACCACGAGCAGGCCCTGGGCCAGGGCGAGGCCGCCGAAGGCGGTGTCGCCCGGCAGCCGCCCTGCCGACTCCCAGCCGGGCCGCTCCCACCCGGCGTAGAGCAGGGCGAGGGCGAGCAGGGCGAGGGCGGCGAGCGGCAGGCGTCGTACGAAGCGCTCGTCGAGTTCCTTGTCCAGGCGCTTCTCGCTGCGGCCCCGGCGGCACACCACCCAGACCACGGCGACGGCGCAAGCGGCGAGGGCCGCTTCCAGGAGCAGGCCGAGGGTGTGCAGCAGGGCGGGGCCGCCGGGCTCGCGGTCGTGGCGGGCGGCGGCGCTGCCGACCGCGGCGGCGACCGTCAGCAGGCCGGCGGCGGTGTGCGCGGCGCGCAGCCGGGCCACCAGCCGGCGTCCGTACCAGAAGCCGGGCCGGCCGAGGGCGGTCGGTCCGGGGTCCTCGTCGGACTCGGGGTCGCGGGCGATCGGCTGCTGGGACTCGTAGTCGCTCCAGGTGCGCCGGGACAGGTACCAGAGGAGGCCGGTCAGGGCGGTGGGGACGAGGGAGGCGAGGGCGAGCCTGCGGCCGGGGCTGCTCCACCAGCCGCCGTCGGAGACGGTGGGTGAGAGGAAGCCCAGCCAGGAGTGGCGGTCGGCGCAGGCGGTCGTGCCCGCGCACTGCCAGGCGGCCAGGTCGAGGGCGACCTCGCAGGCCGCGGCGACGAGCAGCACCGTCAGGGTGAGGGCGGCGAGCCGCACCAGGAGGCCGTACAGGCGCACGGTGCGGCGGCGGCCGTGGGCGCTGGGGCGCATCCAGTGGGCGAGGTTGACGACCATGAACGGCAGGAGCAGCAGCCACAGGGCGCGGGTGCCGTTGCCGGAGGTGAGGTTGCACCAGACGTAGGCCTCGGGCACGGGGCCGTCCCGGCGGTGGGCGTCGGGGTTGTTCTCGGCGTCGACGTCGTCGGCGCGCCGGAAGACGGCCGCGATGTCGTCGCCGGTGATCCGCTCGGTCCGCGGGTCGTTGAGCATCTCCTGCGGCGTGGTGCCGCCCACGCCGTGGACCAGGAGTTCCAGGGCGGTGCCGGTCTCGCCGGGCCGCGTGGCCAGGCCGTCCGGTCCGCCGGTCGACGCATGTTCCTGCGCACGTTCCACTGATTCGCACATCCCCCGTGACACGCCGTCGGCTCTGTCCGTGCGGGCACAAGGATCTCCGGTTCGGCGGCGTCGTACACCTCCTGTCACGGAATCTTCCCGATCCGTGATGCGGCGGGGCGGCAGATGAGCCCTGGCGTGGCATGTGCGCGGCGAGCGGTCGATGCCGCCGGTCGCCCCGCGACATGCGAGGATGGGACGTCCGCGCACCGGAGCCGGGAGAAATGTCCTGGTTGGGGCGGGTGCGCTGGGCGTGTCGGACGGCATTGAGGCGAAAGGACCGGAGCGTACGTGAGCGAGAATCAGAACCTCCTCGCGGAGCAGCGGCGATCCCTGATCCTCGACGAGGTCCGCCGCCGGGGCGGAGTGCGGGTCAACGAGCTGACCCGCAAGCTCGGCGTGTCGGACATGACGGTCCGCCGCGACCTCGACGCGCTCGCCCGGCAGGGCGTGCTGGAGAAGGTGCACGGCGGCGCGGTCCCGGTGGTCGAGGCGAGTACGCACGAACCGGGCTTCGAGGCCAAGTCGGGCCTGGAGCTCACCGCCAAGGAGGACATCGCGCGGGCCGCGGCCAAGCTGGTCGCGCCGGGCGCGGCGATCGCCCTGTCGGGCGGAACGACGACGTACGCGCTGGCGCACCAGCTGCTGGACGTCCCGGACCTCACGGTGGTCACCAACTCGGTGCGGGTGGCCGACGTCTTCCACGCGGCGCAGCGCACCTCGGGCCCGCGGCAGGGCGCGGCCACGGTCGTGCTGACCGGCGGTGTGCGCACGCCCTCCGACTCGCTGGTGGGGCCGGTGGCCGACCAGGCGATCGCGGCGCTCCACTTCGACCTGCTGTTCCTCGGGGTGCACGGCATATCGGTCGAGGCCGGCCTGTCGACGCCGAACCTCGCGGAGGCCGAGACGAACCGGCGGCTCGTGCAGTCGGCGCGGCGCGTGGTGGTGGTCGCCGACCACACCAAGTGGGGCAAGGTGGGCCTGAGTTCGTTCGCCTCGCTGGAACGGATCGACACGCTCGTGACGGACGCCGGCCTGCCCGAGGAGGCGCGCGGGGTGGTCGCCGAGCATCTGCGGCGGCTGGTCGTGGCCGGGGAGCCCGAGCCCGAGGAGGGGGCAGACAGCTGACGGGGCGCCAGCTAGGGTGACGCTTCGGTCATCGCCCGCTTCCGTCCGGGAGGGCTGCGTCCATGGCTCACCGTCTGCGCCCGGTGGGGCTCGACTTCCTCGAGGTCGCGCCGGTACGGCATGTGTTCGTACGGGAGATCTCCGCGCCGGTGGAGGCGGTCTACCGTGCGCTCCACGACGACGTGCCCGGCTGGGCCGAGTGGTTCGCCCAGGTGCGGGCCGCCCGCCCGGTCGACGGCGGCGCGGGCCGCGACATCACGCTCACCGGGGGCGTCCGGTTCCGCGAGTCGGTCATCGCGGCGAAGGAACCCGAGGTGTACGCCTATCGGGTCGACGTCACCAACGTGCCCGGGGTGCGGGCGATCGTCGAGGAGTGGCGGCTCTCCCCGGCCGGCACCGGCACCCGGGTGCGGTGGACCTTCGCCACCGACGGGTCGGCGGTGTACCGGCTCGCCATGAAGCCGGTCCGCGCGGGCCAGGCGCGTGCCTTCCGGGACGCCGTGGCCGCGCTGGACCGCAGGCTGACGGCCTGAGCCCGGGCCCGGTCTCAGTCGGGCCAGACGCCGGTCGCCAGCAGCGAGTCGATCGCGGCGGTGTAGGGCTCGATGTCCAGCCCCTGGGCGGCGAGCCAGGCGTCCGAGTAGTACTTGTCGAGATAGCGGTCCCCCGGGTCGCACAGCAGGGTCACGACGCTCCCCTGCCGCCCCGCGGCCACCATCTCCGCCACGATCTTCAGCGCGCTCCACAGGCCCGTGCCGGTCGAGCCGCCCGCCTTGCGGCCGATGGCGCGCTCCAGGGCCCGTACGGCGGCGACGCTGGCCGCGTCGGGCACCTTCATCATCCGGTCGATCGCGCCGGGTACGAAGCTCGGTTCCATGCGGGGCCGGCCGATGCCCTCGATCCGGGAGCCGCAGTCGCACGTGACGTCCGGATCGCCGGTGGTCCAGCCGTCGAAGAAGCACGAGTTCTCGGGGTCGGCCACGCAGACGCGGGTGTCGTACTGCATGTAGTGGATGTAGCGCGCGAGGGTCGCGGAGGTGCCGCCGGTGCCCGCCGTGGCGACGATCCACGCGGGCTCGGGGAACCGCTCCAGGCGCAGCTGGCGGAAGATGGACTCGGCGATGTTGTTGTTCCCGCGCCAGTCCGTGGCCCGTTCGGCGTAGGTGAACTGGTCCATGTAGTGGCCGCCGGTCTCGGCCGCGAGCCGGGCGGACTCCTCGTACATCGTGCGCGGGTCGTCCACGAAGTGGCAGCGGCCGGAGTGGAACTCGATGAGGCGGATCTTCTCGGCGCTCGTGGTGCGCGGCATGACGGCGATGAAGGGCACCCCGATCAGCTTCGCGAAGTACGCCTCGGAGACGGCCGTCGAGCCGCTGGAGGCCTCGATCACCGGTCTGTCCGGCCGGATCCAGCCATTGCACAGGCCGTACAGGAAGAGCGAGCGGGCGAGGCGGTGCTTGAGGCTGCCGGTGGGGTGCGTCGACTCGTCCTTCAGGTACAGGTCGATGCCCCAGCGCTCCGGCAGGGGGAACTGGAGCAGATGCGTGTCGGCCGAGCGGTTGGCGTCGGCCTGGACCCTGCGGACGGCCTCTTTCAGCCACGCGCGGTAGGCGGGGTCGGTGTGGTCGACGTCGAGGGTCACGCCGGTCCGGGTCTGCCGGGGAGTGCTCACGAGGGGGCTCCTAACGCTGCGCGCCGACAACGGGGCGCGCGGCCGGCACCCCCGATCATAAGCACCCGGCGCACGCTTCTCACCTGCATAAACGCGCCTTTGAGCCCCCCAAAGCGCCCCCTGGGGCAGAGGCCGGGGCAAGGGGGCGCGCGGTCCCGGGGGCGCTTTCGCGTGTGTGCTGCGGGCGCCCCCCGGCGAGGGGGCCGCATGGACTGGTGCTCGACGCCGGGCGGGGGCAGACTGCACCGCGGGACCGAGGCCCCGGGCGGGGCGACGGCGGGGTGGGAGCACCGCCGGAGCGACGCTTCCGGTCGAGGCGGGCCAGGGTTCCGGCAGGCACAGCGCGCCGTCCGCGAGCGGCACGCCGCCCTGCGGGACCGGGCCGCGGGACGGGGCAGACTGGATCAGGACGGGGGCCCGTACCGGCACCGCGCGGGGCGGGCGGGAACACCGAGGCGCACAAGGGGGCGGGTGGCATGGCGGAGCCGGAGTTCAGGGCCACGGGCGTGCGGATCGGGAAGCGGCTGCGTTCGCTCACCCGGGCCGGCCAGGTCCGCATCAGCGACGGCCGGCTCGAGCTGCTGACCAGTTACGGCAGTGAGATCGACAGCGCGCCGGTGCAGGCCGTGCGCGCCTCCAAGCCCTGGTTCGGCCCCGACGGCCGGGCCACGGCGGATCTCAACGGCAAGCGGTACCTGCTCACCCTGGGCGACCACGACCCCGCCCCGGGCGAGCCGGGCCCGCCGGCCGCGCGGCGCTTCATCGAGGCCGTGCGCCGGGCGGCGGGGCGCGGCGACTGAGATGGCCGCGAGTTGCGGTACCCCACCCCCTGGGTCACTCTTGTCTCACGTCACTCTGGGTTTACCGGCGATAACGCTGCGAACCAGCCCGCCGGCCACGACAGCGGGCGGCAGTGTCACGAAGGCGCCCTGCTGGATCCGAACTCCGTGTTCTTCCGGACCTCACGTCGGGGAGTCGCAGCCGTGATCAGCTACCCAAGCAGGCACTGCACGGTGGAGCTCCAAGCCCTGCCGTCGCGGATCGGCCAGGTCCGCAGAATCGTCTCTGCGCAGTTGCGCTACTGGCATCTGGACGCCCTGATCGACCGGGCCTCGCTCGGTGTGACGGAGCTGCTGTCCAACGTCCACCGGCACGCCCAGCCCGACAAGACCTGCACCGTGGAGATAGAGCTGCTGCTCGACCGGCTCACGGTCTCGGTGCGTGACCATGACCCGCGGATGCCCGTGGTGGAGGACCCCCAGGACATCGCGCCGCTGGCGACCCGCGGTCGCGGGCTCGCGATGGTGGCCGCCATGAGCGAGAGCTGGGGCGTGCGGCCGGACGGCGAGTCCGGCAAGGTCGTGTGGTTCACGCTGCCGACGTCCTCCCCCGCGGTGGCGGCGCCGTCGCGCCGGTCTCGGCGCGCGGCCCAGGAGAAGCCCGCGCGCCGGTTCGCCGAGGTGGGACACTCCGGCGACGGGCTGCGGCCCGACCATGCTCCCGCCCGGTCCGCCGTTGCCGGTTGACCGGGCGGTGACCACCCGTTCGCTCGGCGGTCGCCGGCGGGGCGTACGCAGCGGGGTGCGATCCCGGGGCGTGCGCCGCCCGGCGGGGCCGCCCGGCGGGGCCGCCCGGCGGGGCCGCCCGGCGCCGCGGACCGCGGCCCGCCACCGTGCGGTTCCGCGGGGCGGCTCGGCGCGCGGCCGCCGCCTGACGGGCCGGTGCCCCGGCCTGCCGGCAGGTTCACGCGCCACCGCCCTTCGCCGTGCGCCCGAACTCCTCGTTCAGTACGGAGAGGCGGCGCCAGTACTCGTCCTCGTCGATCTCGCCGGAGGCGAAGCGGTGGCCGAGTACGGCGATGGGTGAGTCGTTCCCCACGGGGGACTGCCGCCAGGGGCCGCCGCGGTGTCCGCGCCACGCGGTGCGGCGCAGCAGCGCGATGCCGCCGCCGATGACCAGCGCCCAGATCACCGGGAAGAACAGGATCCACGGGCCGGGCCCGCCGCCGTCGTAGTTCGCCAGGGTCTGCATGTCGTCCACTCCTCGGTCGCCGTGCCGGAATGCCTGTGCTGTCGAGGGTCGTCCCGCGAGGCTGCCCGGTCGTCGTACCGCCGGCGGCAGTGCGCGTACCCCGCGCGGAGTAGACGGCCGGGTCGCGGCTGCTTCTCCCATCTCGACGTCTGTACCTACTGGTATGTACAGTGCGTGCATGAGCACCTCGGAACGGCTGATCGAATCCACCCGCGAGCTGCTGTGGGAGCGCGGCTACGTGGGCACCAGCCCGAAGGCGATCCTGGAGCGCGCGGGCGCCGGGCAGGGCAGCATGTACCACCACTTCAAAGGCAAGCCCGACCTCGCGCTGGCCGCGATCCGGCGGACCGCCGAGGAGATGCGGGCCACGGCCGCGGCCGTGCTGGACGGCCCCGGGACGCCGTACGAGCGCATCGCGGCGTATCTGCGGCGCGAGCGGGACGTGCTGCGGGGCTGCCCGGTCGGCCGGCTGACCATGGATCCGGACGTGATCGCGAGCGCCGAGCTGCGCGCGCCGGTCGACGCGACGCTCGACTGGCTCCGGGAACGGATCGCCGCGATCGTCGAAGAGGGCAAGGAGCAGGGCCAGTTCGCGCCCGGCCTGGACGGCCGGGAGATCGCGACCGCGGTCGTCGCGACCGTCCAGGGCGGTTACGTCCTCGCCCGCGCCTCCGGCTCTCCCGACGCGTTCGACGCGGGCGTGCGGGGGCTGCTCTCCCTGCTGGCACCGCGCACCTCCTGAGGAGACCTTCATGCACGCCATGCAGTACGAGCTCACCCTGCCCGCCGACTACGACATGGGCGTCATCCGGGACCGCGTCGCCCGGCGCGGGAGGCTGCTCGACGACTGGGACGGGCTCGGCGTCAAGGCCTACCTGATGCGCGAGCGCGGCCTGCGCGGCTCGCCGGTCAACCAGTACGCGCCGTTCTACCTGTGGAACACCGTCGAGGGCATGAACGCCTTCCTGTGGGGCGGCGGGTTCCAGGGACTCAGCGACGACTTCGGGCGGCCGTCCGCGCGGCAGTGGACGGGGCTCGCGTACGAGGAGGGGCAGGGCTCGCGGGCGCGGTGCGCGGTGCGGCGGAGTCAACCGGTGCCGCAGGGCGTGCCGTTGGCCGGCGTGGTGGCGGACGCGGTGGGCGAGGCCCGTCGGCTGGCCGCCGGGGACGGGGCCCTGCTGGCCGCTGCCGCCGTCGACACCAGCCGCTGGGAGCTGGTCCACTTCTCCCTCTGGGAGCATGACGCGCCCGAGGCCGGTGGCGACGTGTTCGAGGTGCTGCACCTGTCGGCGCCGGGTCGGGAGCGGCTGCCCCGGGGGCGGCAGTGGTGAGCGCGGTCCGTACGGTGCTGGGGGACGTGCCGCCCGGGGACCTGGGGGTGTGCGACGCCCACGACCATCTGTTCTTCGGCAGTCCCCGGCTGCCGGGCCAGGAGCTGAGCAGCGTGGCGGCGGCGCGGGCGGAGCTGGCCGCGTTCCGGGAGCAGGGCGGCGGGGCCGTGGTGCAGTGGACGCCGTACGGGCTCGGGAGGCGGGCCGCCGATCTGCCGCCGCTGTCCCGGGAGTGCGGTGTGCACGTGGTGGCGGCGACCGGGCTGCACCAGGACGTGCACTACGACGAGGACACCCTCGCGGGGCTGCGGGGACGGCTCGCCGACGTCTTCGTCGCCGAACTCACCGACGGCATCGGGCCGCCGGGGGTGCGGGCGGGGCTCGTCAAGGTCGCGGGCGGCTTCCACGCCCTGGACGCGCATGCCCGCTGGACCATGACGGCGGCGGCCGAGGCGCACCACGCGACGGGCGCGCCGATCGCCGTGCACCTGGAACTGGGCACCGGTGCGCTGGACGTACTGGACCTGCTGTGCGGGGAGTTGGGGGTGCCGCCGCACCGGGTGGTGCTCGGGCATCTGAACCGCTCCCCCGACTTCGTGGTGCACCGGCAGGCCGCGGAGTCCGGCTGCTATCTGGCCTTCGACGGGCCGTCGCGCGCGAACCACGCCACGGACTGGCGGATGCCGGACGCCGTACGGGCCCTGGCCGACGCCGGGTTCGGCGATCGGCTGCTGCTGGGCGCGGACACCACGACGGCCGCCGCCCGCTCGGTGGACGGCGGCCCCGGGATGCCGTATCTGCTGCGCCGCGTGCGGCCCCGGCTCGCCCAGGCCGTGGGCGAGGACCTGGTCGAGCGCGTCCTCGTGGACAATCCGGGCCGGGCGTTCGCGGTGGAGTGGCGGCGCTGACCTCAGGTCGAGGCCTGGTCGCTGTCCTTCATCGCGCCCCAGCCGTGCCAGCGGTCGACCTCGACCCAGGCGCTCACCCGGGGGCGGGCGCGCTCCGGGTAGGGCTTGCCGAGGTAGTGCCGGGCGAGGCGGTCGATGTCGGCCAGGCCCTCGTCGTCGTACATCTCGGTGACGCGGCCGATCAGGGTGACGTGGGTGTACCAGTCGTCGCCGGCCAGGACGGTGAGGGTGACGCGCGGGTCGCGGCGCAGGTGCTTCAGGCGGACGCGGCCCGCGTCGAAGTTGACCAGCACCCGGCCGTCCTGCCACGCGTACCAGGTGGCGGTGGACACCGGCGCGCCGTCGGAGCGCACCGTGGCCATCACGCACGGGTTGGGCCGGCTCAGCAGGGCGTCGGCCTCGGGCGGCAGCGGCGGCTTGGACATGGAGGGACCTCCTAGGAGTGGGGCTTGTCGTCGAAGCTGGCGAAGTAGGCGGCGGCCATGTCCTCGTCGCCGTGGCCCTGGGCGGCGGCGCGCTCCAGTCGGGCGGCGGCGGCCTCGGCCACGTCCAGGCGGACGCCGTTCTCCGCACCGGCCCGGACGATCAGGCGGGCGTCCTTGGCGGCGGTGCTCACGGCGAACTGGGGCGGGGTGAGCCGGTCGCCGAGGACGAGGTCGGACTTGGCGCGCAGATAGCCCATGTCGAGCGGGCCGCCCGCGATGAGGTCGAAGAAGCCGTGCGGGTCGACGTCCAGGGCCTCGGCCAGGGCGAGGGCCTCGCCGGCGGCGGCCGTGGCGGCGAGGACCCAGCTGTTGGCGACGAGCTTCAGGCGGGTGGCGGCGCCCGTGGCCCCGTCGTCGCCGGTCCACACGGTGCGGGCGCCGACGGCGTCGAAGACCGGCGTCACCCGGTCCCGGCCCTCGGCGGGGCCGGCCGCGAGCACGGTCAGCTGCCCGGCCTCGGCGGGCTGGCGGGTGCCCAGGACGGGGGCGTCGTAGAAGACCAGGCCGTGCTCGCGGGCGAAGGCGGCCAGGGTGCCGAGGGACTCGAGGCCGGCGGTGGTGGACTGCACCCACGCGGTGCCGGGGCGCAGGGCCGGGGCGGCCTCGCGCATGGTGTCCAGGGCTGCCGGGCCGTCGTAGAGCATGGTCAGGACGACGTCGGCGTCCCGGACCGCCTGCGCGGGGGTCTCCGCGAGGTGCGCGCCCTCGGCGGCCAGGGGCTCCGCCTTGGCCCGGGTGCGGTTCCAGACGCGGACGGTGTGTCCGGCGCGGGCGAGGTTGCGGGCCATCGCGGCGCCCATGATGCCGGTGCCCAGGACGCTCACGGTGAGCTTGTCGGTCATTGCGTCAACTTCCTCGGTGGTGCGGTGCGGACGTGCTGTCTGCCGACCAGCCTGCCCGCTCAGCGGCTCGCCTGCCCGGAAGCGGCGCACGCAAGCCTGATACCCCTGGGGTCAGGCTTCAGGTCACCGAGATGTCCACGGACGGCCGCAGCTTCGCCGCCGCGGCCAGCGCCTCGTGCACCGGGTGGGTGGCGAAGGCCGCCACCAGCTCCGGGTCCGCCGGGGCCGCGGCCGCCGGGTAGGCGATCTGCTCGTACGCGGCCTGGAAGCGCGGACCCCAGCGACGGGCGCCGAGCCGGGCCGTGCGGGAGCAGTTGTCGACCATGTGGGCCACGTCCCGGGCGCGCATGTACGGCAGCAGGGAGTCGACGGCCTCGATGACGGACTCGTTGACGATCTCCGACCAGGGGTGGCCGCGCTCGGCGAACTCGTCGACCTGGGCGGTCATGGTGGCGACGAACACGCCCGCGGTGAACGGGTCGACGGGCAGGTCGCGGGTGCCGCGCCGGGCCCGCACCCGGTCGCTCACCGACCACATCGGCGAGCCGTCGATCACGCTCATCTCCCGTGCGCCGAGCCGCTGTTCGGCGAGGATCACGCTGCGCAGTTCGGTGCCGTCGGCGACCTCGTCGTAGATCTCCGCGACGATCTCACGCGCGGGGGCGTACGTCGCCGTGTACGCCCGGTCGAAGACGTCCCGCCCGGCGGTGTCGAGGTGCTCGCGGACGGCCCGCAGCCCGGCCCGCGAGATGGTGCGGGCGATCGGGCCGGTGACGTTCTCACAGGACCGTTCGTACGCCGTGACCTCGTCGTCGCCGGCCAGGCGGTACCGGGTGTACAGGCTCTCGACGATGCCGTGGACGGCGCCGAGCAGGATGGCGCGTTCGCCGACGATGTCCGAGCGGTACTCGCTGTCGAGGGTGGTGCGGAAGGTGTACGGCGAGCCGAGCGCCACGGACCAGCCGAGGGCCAGGTCGACGGCCCGTCCGTCCGGGTCGGCGTGCACGGCGAAACTGGCGTTGATCCCGGCGCCGTTGACGTGCGCGCCCTGCTGGTAGAGCCGCCGCACGGAGTCGCCCATGCCCTTGGGACACACGGCGATCACCCCGTGCCCGGGCGGGAACTCCCCGCCGGTCTCCCGGAGATGGCCGAGCAGGAAGCCGTGCGAGAGACCGATGACGGCGCCCGGCTTCAGGGCCGCGAAGATCTCCTGGTGGTGCGCGGCGAGCGCGGCGTCGGCGATCAGCAGGATCACCAGGTCGCTGTCGGCGGCGACCGTGAGCCAGTCGCCGAGCGTGCCCGCCTCCTCGGTGAAGCCGTGGGCTCGGGCGTCGGCGCGGGAGCCGGAGCCGGGGCGCAGCCCGACCGCCACCCGGATGTCCGTGCCCGCGAGGGAGTCGCGGAGGTTGAGGGCCTGCGCCCGCCCCTGGGGTCCCCAGCCGAGGACGCCGACGCGCCGGACGCCGGCGAAGGCCCGCGGGAGGAGCGGGAAGAGGTGCCGCCCGCCGGGCAGGACGGTCTCGGTGCCGCCCGGCACGTCCATGGTGTCGAGCGGGAAGACGCGGGAGGTGTACGTGCTCGTCGAGGTCATGGTCGAGTTGTAGGCTCGCCCGGAGCGTTGCGGCAAGCGCAACTTGTGCAGCGCACTGTTGCGGAAAACGAAAGGGCCAGGTCGTGCGGGACGATCATCGGGAGCTGCGGCTGTTCCTGCATCTGGCGCAGACGCTCAACTTCGGCCGGACGAGCCTGGATTGCCACGTCAGCCCGGCCACGCTGACCCGGACCGTGCAGCGGCTGGAGGCGGACCTCGGGCACCGGCTCTTCGACCGGGGTCCGCGCGGGGTGTCGCTCACGGCGGAGGGGCACCGCTTCCGTGAATACGCCGTGCGGGCCCTGGAGTTGTGGCGCGCCTACCGCGAGGAGCATCCCGATCCGGCGCTGCTCACCGGCCGGCTGGCCGTGTTCGCCACGGTGACGGCGTGTCAGGCGCTGCTGCCGGACCTGCTGGCGCCGTTCCGTGCCGCGCATCCGCAGGTGCGGCTCGATCTGCGCACGGGTGACGCGGCGGCGGCGCTGGCCCGGCTGGACGAGGGCGAGGTCGACGCGGCGGTGGCGGGCATCCCGCCGCGGCTGCCGGAACCCCTGGTGAGCCGCACGGTCGCGGTCACGGAGCTGGTCCTGGTGACGGCCCGGGACCGTCCCGATCCCGGGCTCGACGGCCCGTTCGTGCTCCCCCAGCGCGGCCTGGTCCGCGACGCGGCCGACCGCTGGTTCCGCGGCCGGGGCGCGGTCCCCGACGTGGCCTGTGAACCGGACGGCCACGAAGGGCTGTTGACCCTGGTCGCGCTGGGCTGCGGCACGGGTGTGGTCCCCCGCCTGGTGCTGGAGCACAGCGCCGTCCGGGAGCGGCTCGAGGTGCTGCCGGCCGAGCCGGCGCCGGAGCCATTCCCGATCGGGCTGTGCGTCCGGCGGGCCGATCTGCGGCGGCCGGTGGTGGCGGCGCTGTGGAGTCTGACCGGGGGATGAGGCCCCTAGTGACCTGAGTCAGAGATTCGTCGTTAGTCGGGTATGAGTCGTCCGGGTCCGAAGATTCCGCCGTTGTCGGTCACTGATGCCCAACGGGCGGTGCTGGAGGGCTGGTTACGTCGCCGTACGACGGCTCAGGCTCTGGCCCAGCGGTCGGGGATCGTGCTGGAGTGCGCCGAGGGCCACTCGATCATGGAGGTGTCCCGCCGGTTGCGGATCACTCCGGACACGGTCCGCACCTGGCGGCGCCGGTTTCTCGAACGCGGCCTGGACGGCTTGTGCGACGATCCGCGGCCCGGTGTCCCCCGGAAGATCACCGACGCCGACGTCGAGCGGGTCATCGTCAAGACGCTCGAGGAGACACCGAGGAACGCCACCCACTGGTCGACCAGGTCGATGGCTGCGGCCACGGGAATGTCGCAGTCGACGGTCTCGCGGATCTGGCGGGCGTTCGCCCTGGCCCCGCACCGGTCACAGACGTTCAAGCTGTCCACCGACCCGCTGTTCATCGACAAGGTCCGCGACGTCGTCGGCCTCTATCTCGATCCGCCGGAGAAGGCCCTCGTGCTCTGCGTGGACGAGAAGTCCCAGATCCAGGCCCTGGACCGTTCCCAGCCAGTTCTGCCGATGGTGCCCGGTGTTCCCGAACGCCGCAGCCACGACTACGTCCGGGCCGGCACCACAACCCTCTTCGCCGCCCTCGAGGTGGCCAGCGGCAAGGTCATCGGCTCCCTTCACCGCCGTCACCGGGCGGCGGAGTTCAAGAAGTTCCTCACGAAGCTGGACAAGGAAGTCCCGGCCGACCTGCAGGTTCATCTGATCCTGGACAACTACGCGACCCACAAGACGCCCGACATCAAGCGGTGGCTGCTCGCCCACCCACGCTTCCACCTGCACTTCACGCCGACGAGCGCGTCCTGGCTGAACCTGGTCGAGCGGTGGTTCGCCGAGCTGACCCAGAAGAAGCTCAAGCGCGGCGTCCACCGCTCCGTCCAAGCCCTCGAACGCGACATCCGGGCCTGGCTCGCCGACTGGAACGAACACCCCAGACCCTTCATCTGGACGAAGACAGCCGACGAGATCCTCGACAAAGTCGCCGCCTACTGCCGACGAATCTCTGACTCAGATCACTAGGTGAGCGCTCCCAGCGGATCGTCCAGCACCGGCTGCCAGGCCAGTTCGGCGGCGCCGACCAGGCTGTTGTGGTCGAGTGTGCACGGCAGGATCGGCACGCCGCCGCTCTGTCCCCACAGGCTGCGGTCGGCGACGACCGCGCGGAGGCGGCCCGGGTCGGCGTCCAGCAGTGTGCGGTGCAGGCCGCCGAGGATGATCCGGTCCGGGTTGAGGATGTTGACCAGGCCGGCGAGTCCGAGGCCGAGCCGGTCGATGAGGGCCTCGGTGGCGGCGCGGACGCCCGGGTCGTCGTAGTGGTGGCGGATCAGGTCGATGGCCTGCTGGAGCAGGGACACCTCGGGGCCGGGCTCGCGTCCCGCCTCCGTCAGGAAGGCCAGCGGGTCGGTCTCCACGTCGAGGCAGCCGCGGCTGCCGCAGTGGCAGGGGCGGCCCTCGGGGTGCACGGTGAGGTGGCCGACCTCCAGGGCGAGGCCCGAACTGCCCCGGTGCAGGCGGCCGTCGAGGACGAGCGCGCCGCCGACGCCCCGGTGGCCGGTGGCCACGCACAGCAGGTCGCGGGCGCCGCGTCCGGCGCCGTGCCGGTGCTCGGCGAGCGCGGCGAGGTTCACGTCGTTGGCGGCGAACGCCGGTCCGTCGAGGCCGGCCGCGCGCACCTGCTCGGCGAAGATGTCCCGCACGGGCGCGCCCGCGGGCCACGCCAGGTGCAGCGGGTTGAGCGCCAGGCCCTCGGGTTCGGCGACCGCGGACGGCACGGCGAGTCCCGCGCCGACGCACCGCCGCCCGGTCTCCCGCAGCAGCTCGGCGCCCGCCCTGACGACGGAGGCGAGCACCTTGGCCGGGTCGGCGTCGATGATCTCGCAGCCGGGCGTGGTGGCGACGATCCGGCCGCCGAGACCGACCAGCGCCGCCCGGAACCCGTCGGCGTGGACCTGCGCGGCGAGGGCGACGGGCCCGCCTTCGGCGACGGACAGCTTGTGCGAGGGCCGGCCCTGCGAGCCGGCCGCCGCGCCGGGCCGGGCGTCGACCCGGATCAGCCCGAGCGCCTCCAGTTCGGCGGCGACCGCGCCGGCCGTCGCCCGCGTCACGCCGAGCTCGGCGGTGAGCACGGCCCGGGTCGGGGCGCGTCCGGTGTGCACGAGCTCCAGCGCGGGTCCGAGGGCTCCGCGTCCCCGGTCCAGCCGCGTCCTCGAGGTGCTCCCATCCCCCGCCGGCCGGGGGTCCGCCTTCCCGCTCATGAGGGCGAGTCTCCCATGATCCGCCGGAGCGGCGGCCTACCGGCCGCTGACCCGGAGCGTGATGTTGAGCCGTCCGGTGAGGCCCAGCCCGGGCGGTACCGTGCCCGCGCGCACCCGGGGAACGCCGTGGTAGGCGAGCCGGGACGGGCCGCCGAAGACGAACAGGTCGCCGCTGCGCAGCTCGACGTCGGTCCAGGGCCGGGTGCGGGTCTCGGTGTTGCCGAAGCGGAAGACGCAGGTGTCGCCGAGGCTCAGTGACACCACGGGCGCGTCCGACTCCTCGTCGCTGTCGCGGTGCATGCCCATGCGGGCGTCGGCGTCGTAGAAGTTGATCAGTGCGATGTCGTAGGCGGGTGCCGGGCCCCCTAGGGTGTCCCGCACGGCCCGGCGGCCCAGGTCGCCCAGCCACTCCGGGAAGGGCTTGACCGGGGCGCCGTCCCCGTCGGTGACCGTGCGGGCGTAGCCGTAGGGGTACCAGTGCCAGCCGAGGCACACCTGGCGGGCGGTCATGGTGCCGCCGCCGGGGGTGCGGACCGTGCGCAGTCCGGCGGGCGGCCGGGCCCAGGCGCGGCAGGCGTCGAGCAGGGCCCGCTGCTCCTCGGCGTCCAGCCAGCCCGGCGCGTGCACCGCGCCGGGCGCGACCTGGGTACGGGCCCTGGGGAACAGCTCGCCGTCCATGCCTCCCATCCTGCCCGACCGGGGCTGAGCTGCGGCTCGGCTAGCCTGGACGCACGATGAACGACCGTATGACGACGCCGTGGGGCGCGCTCGCGCTGACCCGTTTCCCCGAGGACCCGCGCGACCGGCTGCGTGCCTGGGACGCCTCCGACGAGTACCTGCTGAGGCATCTGGCCGAGGAGGACGTCCCGCTGTCGGGCACGGTCGTGGTGGTCGGGGACCGCTGGGGGGCGCTCGTCACGGCGCTCGCGGCGCACCGGCCGGTGCAGATCACCGACTCGTACCTGGCGCAGGAGGCGACGCGCGCGAACCTCGCGCGGGCCGGTGCCGAGCCCGGCGCGGTGCGGCTGCTCACCACCCAGGACCCGCCGCCGGAGCGGGTCGACGTGCTGCTGGTGCGGGTGCCGAAGAGCCTGGCGCTGCTGGAGGACCAGTTGCTGCGGCTGGCCCCGGCCGTGCACGCGGGGACGGTCGTCGTCGGCACGGGCATGGTGAAGGAGATCCACACCTCGACGCTCCGGCTGTTCGAGCGGATCCTCGGCCCGACGCGCACCTCGCTCGCCGAGAAGAAGGCCCGGCTGATCTTCTGCACGCCGGACCCCGCGCTGGACCGGCCCGCCAGCCCGTGGCCGTACGTCTACACGCTCCCGGACGGCATCGGCCCGGCCTCGGGACGCACCGTCGTCAACCACGCGGGGGTGTTCTGCGCCGACCGGCTCGACATCGGCACGCGTTTCTTCCTCCGGCACCTGCCGGACGGCCGGGGCGGCCGGGTGGTGGATGTGGGGTGCGGCAACGGCGTGGTCGGTACGGCGGTGGCGCTGGCCGACCCGTCGGCCGAGGTGCTGTTCGTGGACGAGTCGTTCCAGGCCGTGGCCTCGGCGGAGGCTACGTACAAGGCGAACGGTGTGCCGGGGCACGCGGAGTTCCGGGTCGGCGACGGGCTGGCGGGCGTGCCGGCGGGCAGTGTCGACCTGGTCCTCAACAACCCGCCGTTCCACGCCCACCAGGCGACGACGGACGCCACGGCCTGGCGGATGTTCACCGGGGCGCGGCGCGCGCTGCGGCCGGGCGGTGAGCTGTGGGTGATCGGCAACCGGCACCTGGGCTACCACGTGAAGCTGCGCAAGGTCTTCGGCAACAGCCGGCTGGTCGCGAGCGACCCGAAGTTCGTGGTGCTGAAGGCGGTCAAGCGGTAGCCGGGGCCAGGGTCCGGAGGGTCCCGGTGACCGCCCGGGTCATGGCCTCCCGCGCGAGCGTCAGGTAGTCGCGCGGGTCGACGGCATCGGGGCGGTCGGCGAGGAACCGGCGGATCGCGCCGGTCAGTGCGATGTTCAGGGCCGTGCCGATGTTGACCTTGGCGATGCCGCCGGCGATCGCCGCGGTCAGTTCGTGGTCCGGGACGCCCGAGGAGCCGTGCAGGACGAGCGGGACGTCCAGGGCGGCGGACAGGCGGGTGAGCAGGGCGTGGTCGAGAGCGGCGGTGCGCGTGGTCATGGCGTGGGCGCTGCCGACGGCGACAGCCAGGGCGTCCACGCCGGAGTCGGCGACGAAGGCCCGGGCCTCGTCGGGGTCGGTGCGGGCGCCCGGGGCGTGCGCGTCCAGCGCGGGTCTGCCGTTCTTGCCGCCGATCTGGCCCAACTCGGCCTCGATCCAGAGCCCTTGGGCGTGGGCCCAGTCGACGGCCGCCCGGGTCGCCGCGAGGTTCCGCTCGTAGGGCAGCCGGGCCGCGTCGTACATCACGGAGCTGAAGCCGGCCTCCGCCGCCTGGTGCAGCAGGGTGTCGCTCTGCACGTGGTCGAGGTGCAACGCGACCGGCACGGCGGCGTGTTCGGCGGCGGCGACGGCCGCGCGGGCGAGGGGGAGCAGCCGGCCGCCGCGGAATCTGACCGCGTTCTCGCTGACCTGGAGCACGACGGGGGCGTGCGCGGACTCGGCGCCCGCGATGACGGCCTCGACGTGTTCCAGTGTTATGACGTTGAACGAGGCGACGGCCGAACGGGCCGCCGCCGCGCGGGTGACGAGTTCGCCGGTGGTGGTGAGGGGCACGGGGTCTCCAGGGTCAGGGCGCGAGGATCACCGAGCGCGTGAGGTGGCGCGGGCGGTCGGGGTCCAGCCCGCGGGACGCGGCGACGGCGACCGCGAGGCGCTGGGCGCGGACCAGTTCGGCGAGCGGGTCCAGGTCTCCGGCGATCCACGACGCCCCGGTGTCGCGCACCTGTTCGGCGAGACCGTCCGGCGCGTCCCCGAGCATCCAGGTCGCCGTGCCCGTGGTGCTGACGCTGATCGGGCCGTGCCGGTACTCCATCGCGGGGTACGCCTCCGCCCAGGCCAGGGCGGCCTCGCGCATCTTCAGCCCGGCCTCGTTCGCCAGGCCGACGGTCCAGCCGCGCCCGAGGAACGTGAACTGCCCGCAGTCCACGAGCCCTTCGGGCAGGGGTTCGGCCAGGGCGGTCCGCGCGTCGGCGACGGCGGCGTGGGGGTGGAGGCCGAGGTGGGCGCGCAGGAGGGTGAGGGCGGTGGTGGCGAACCGGGTCTGGACGACGGAGCGTTCGTCCGCGTAGGCGAGGACGGCGAGGTCGTCGGCGGCCGCCCGCACGGGGGTGTCCGGGTCGGCGGTGATCGCGGTCGTGCGGGTGCGGCCCCGCAACCGGCCGAGCAGGTCGAGGACTTCGGTCGTGGTGCCGGAGCGGGTGAGGGCGACGACCCGGTCGTACGCCCGGCCGTGCGGGAACTCCGAGGCGGCGAACGCGTCGGTCTCGCCCTGGCCCGCGCCCTCGCGCAGGGCGGCGGCCGCCTGCGCCATGAAGTACGAGGTGCCGCAGCCGACGATCGCCACGCGCTCGCCCCGTTCCGGCAGCACCCGCGCATGGCCCGCCGCCTCCGCGGCGGCCCGGGTCCAGCACTCGGGCTGACTGGTCAGCTCCTCCTCGACATGCGTCATGCCGCACCCTCCGCTCTGATTGTTCCTGCAAGGTATCGCCAGCTTTCGAGCATCATCAAGCACTGTGCGCGGCCTGGTGCGCTAGGGTCGCCCGGGATCGAGACGTGGAGGTGCGGATGCCGCGCGACGCCCGCTGGAAGGCGCTGCTGGAACTGCTCGTCGAGCGCGGCCGGCTGGACGTCGAGGAGGCGGCCGGGGCGCTCGGGGTGTCGGCGGCGACGATCCGCCGGGACTTCGACCGGCTCGCCGAGCAGCAGATGCTGGTGCGCACCCGGGGCGGCGCGGTCGTGCACGGCGTGTCGTACGAGCTGCCGCTGCGCTACAAGACGGCCCGCAACGCCTCGGAGAAGCAGCGCGTCGCGAAGGCCGTGGCGGACCTGGTCGCGCCCGGTGAGGCGGTCGGGCTGACGGGCGGCACGACCACCACGGAGGTGGCGCGGGCCCTGGCCGTGCGCGGGGACCTGGCGTCCGGGTCGCCCGCGCTGACCGTCGTCACGAACGCGCTGAACATCGCGAACGAGCTGGCCGTGCGGCCCCAGTTCAAGATCGTGCTGACCGGCGGCGTCGCGCGGGCCCAGTCGTACGAGCTGGTGGGGCCGCTGGCGGACGCGGTGCTCTGCCAGATCACCGTGGACGTGGCGGTCCTCGGCGTGGTCGCCTTCGACGTCACGCACGGCGCGGCGGCGCACGACGAGGCGGAGGCCGCGGTCAACCGGCTGCTGTGCGAGCGGGCGGAGCGGGTGGTCGTGGCCGCCGACTCCAGCAAGCTGGGGCAGCGGGCGTTCGCCCGGATCTGCGGCGCCGAGGCGGTGGACACGCTGGTCACGGACGCGGCGGCCGACGCGGCGACGCTCCGGCGGTTCGAGGAGGCCGGGGTGCGGGTCGTCACGGTGTGATCCCCGGCCCCGGTGTCCGCGGGACACCTCCCGCCTAAGCTGGGGCTGAGAGCCCGCCGGGTCAGGGAGGCTGCCATGCAGGGAACAGCGGACGGCCGGCGGTATCTGCCGATCGCCGAGCACGGGCTCATCGGCGATCTGCGCAGTGTGGCCCTGGTGGGGACCGACGGCACGATCGACTGGTACTGCTGCGGGGCCTTCGACGCGCCGAGCGTCTTCGCCTCCATCCTGGACGCGGAGCGCGGCGGCTGCTTCGAACTGGCGGCGGCCGTGCCGGCGCGGACCAAGCAGTTCTACTTCCCCGACACCAACGTCCTGATCACCCGCTTCTTCACCGAGGACGGCGTCGGCGAGGTGCAGGACTTCATGCCGGTCGGCGGTGATGCGGTGGAGGCCGAGCGGCACCGGCTGATCCGGCGGGTGGTGTGCGTGCGCGGCTCGATCCCGTTCCGTACGCGGGTGGCCCCCCGCTTCGACTACGGCACCCGGCCGCACACCGTCCGGCCGGCCGGTGAGACGGCCGTCTTCGAGGCCGACGGGATGGCGCTCGCGCTGACCGCGACCGTGCCGCTGGAGGCCGACGGGCCGGACGTCCGCGGGGACTTCAAGCTCGCCGAGGGCGAGTCGGCGGTGTTCGCGCTGGACAAGGTCGGCGGCGAGGTCTCGCCCCGCCGGTGCGCGCGCACGGAGGCGGAGGAGCAGTTCGCGGCGACGGTGGCGTACTGGCGGCGCTGGCTGTCGGCGTCCCGCTACAAGGGCCGCTGGCGGGAGATGGTGCACCGCTCGGCCCTGACGCTGAAGCTGCTCACCTACGCGCCGACCGGGGCGATCGTGGCCGCGCCGACGACGAGCCTGCCCGAGCAGCTCGGCGGCGAACGCAACTGGGACTACCGGTACGTGTGGGTGCGCGACGCGGCCTTCTGCGTCTACGCCCTGCTGCGGCTGGGCTTCACCGGCGAGGCCGAGGCGTTCATGGACTTCGTCACCCGGCACATCAGCCCGGGCGACGGCAAGCCCTCGGGCCCGCTGCAGATCATGTACGGCATCGACGGGCGCACCGAGCTGCCCGAGCGGACCCTCGACCATCTGGAGGGCCACGACGGCTCCGCGCCCGTCCGGGTCGGCAACGCGGCGGCCGACCAGCTCCAGCTCGACATCTACGGCGCGCTGATCGACTCCATCTACCTCTACGACAAGTGGGCCAAGCCCGTCTCCAGCGACCAGTGGGACGACGTGTGCGCCCTGGTGGACTGGGTGTGCGACCACTGGGACCAGCCCGACGAGGGCATCTGGGAGACCCGGGGCGGGCGCAAGAACTTCCTGTACTCGCGGCTGATGTGCTGGGTGGCGATCGAGCGGGCCATCCGGATGGCGAACCGGCGCGGACTGCCCGCCGACCTGCCCCGCTGGCGGGAGTGCCGCGACACGATCTACCGGCGGATCATGAGCCGGGGCTGGTGCGCGGAGCGCCGGGCCTTCGTCCAGCACGAGGACGGCGACGTGCTGGACGCGGCCGTGCTGATGATGCCGCTGACGAAGTTCATCGCCCCGACCGACCCGAAGTGGCTGTCGACGCTGGACGCCCTGACCGAGGAGCTGGTGTCCGACTCGCTGGTGTACCGCTACGACCCGCAGGCCAGCCCGGACGGACTGCGCGGCGACGAGGGCACGTTCTCCATCTGCTCGTTCTGGTACGTCGAGGCGATGGTGCACGCGGGCCGGATCGACGAGGCGCGCCTCGCCTTCGAGAAGATGCTGACGTACGCCAACCATCTCGGCCTGTACGCCGAGGAGATCAGCCACACCGGGGAGCAGCAGGGCAACTTCCCGCAGGCGTTCACGCACCTCGCGCTGATCAGCGCGGCCTTCAACCTGGACCGGGCCCTCGGCTGACGCTCAGTGCCCGTGGCCGTCGTCCGCGTGCCCCTCGGGGGTACCGGAACCGGCTGCGGCTCCCCCGGCGCGGACGGTGAAGGCCGCCGTGTGGACCGTGCCGTCGTGCTGGAAGTCCAGGAACAGGCGGTAGGAGCCGGCGCTGGGTGCCGTGGCCGTGAACGAGATGTCCGGGCCGGGCCTGGTGGTGCCGTCGCCGGGTTCGCCGTTCGGGTGGACGTGCAGGTAGGCGAGGTCGCCGGAGCGCAGGGCGACCAGGTGGCCGTACGCGCCGAGGTAGGGCTGGAGGTCGGTGACGGGCCTGCCGTCGCGGGAGACCTTCAGCTTCAGTTCGCTCGCCTTGCCGGGGCGCGGGGCGCCGGTCAGTTCGACCTGGTAGCCGTCGGTCTCGGCCGTGGTGCTCGGTGCGGGCAGTTCCTTCGGCCGGTACGGGCCGGAGGCGGCGAGGTCCGCGCCGAGGGTGAGGTTCCGCGCGTCCTTCCGGGCCGGGGTGAAGTCGGCGAAGACGCGGTAGCCGCCCGCGCTGGGCAGGTCGACGGGGGTGCTCCAGGTGCCGTCGGCGGCGCGGGTGGGGTGCAGGTGGCGGTAGGTGGCCAGGTCGCGTGAGGCCACGATGAGGTGGAGTTCCTTGTCGTGCTCGCGCTGGTAGGCGGTGACCGCGCGACCGCTGCCGTCCCGGACGGTGAAGCGCAGCTCGGCGCGCTGCCCGGCGGTGACGGTCGGGGTCTTCAGGTCGAGGGTGTAGCCGTCCTCGGAGATCTGGAGCCCGCCCGCCGGGGGCGTGTCGTGCCCCGCGTGCCCGTCGTCCCGCGCCGGCGGGGATGCGGGCCGGGCGTGCCCGTCCTCGTGCTTCGGCGGGTCGTCGGCGGCGACGGGGCCGACGCCCTGACCGACCCCGTAGGCCGTGCCGAACGTGGCGGCCAGGGCGGCGGCGAAGGTGGTGATCTTCAGTCCGGTTTTCATGGCCTTCGGCTCCTTCGATGCTGCGGGCCTGCCGCGCGGATGCGGGGCCTCCATGCAGCTCACCATACCCCTAGGGGGTATAGAGTCAAGTGGTTTCCGCGCTTGCATCCTATACCCCTCGGGGGTATATATGAACTCGGCGAGGGGATACCCCCGCCCCGTATCCGTGAATCACCAGGGAGGCTCCGATGCCCGCCACCACCTACGCCGTCTCCGGGATGTCCTGCGGCCACTGCAAGGCCACGCTCACCAAGGTGATCGGCGCGCTGGACGGCGTCAGCGGCGTCGAGGTCGATCTCGACACCGGCCGCGTGACCGTCACCGGCGCCGCCGAGCCCGACGACGCCGCGATCGCGGAGGTCGTCGACGAGGCCGGCTACGAGCTCACCGGGAGGGTCTGAGCCATGAGTACGGGCACGACGACCGGCGCCGACGCCGAGGTGGAGCTCGCCATCGGTGGCATGACCTGCGCGTCCTGCGCGGCGCGCATCGAGAAGAAGCTCAACCGCATGGAGGGGGTCACCGCCACCGTCAACTACGCCACCGAGAAGGCGAAGGTCAGCTATGCGGGCGAGGTCTCCGTCCGGGAGCTGATCGCCGCGGTGGAGGCGGCCGGGTACACCGCGCGGGAGCCCGCACCGCCCGAGGAGCCCGGCGAGCCGGCCGTCGAGGCCGACGAACTGCGGCCGCTGCGCGAGCGGTTGGTCACGGCCGTGGTGCTGGCGGTGCCCGTCGTGGCCCTCGCCATGATCCCGGCCCTGCAGTTCGAGTACTGGCAGTGGCTGTCGCTCACCCTGGCCGCGCCCGTCGTGACGTACGCGGCGTGGCCCTTCCACAAGGCGGCCCTCGTCAACGCCCGGCACGGCGCGGCCACCATGGACACGCTGATCTCGGTCGGTACCTCGGCCGCGTTCCTTTGGTCGCTGTGGGCGCTGTTCTTCGGCACCGCGGGCACGCCGGGCATGACGCACCCCTTCGAGCTGACCATCGAGCGCACGGACGGTGCCGGGAACATCTACCTGGAGGCAGCGGCGGGCGTCACCGCCTTCATCCTGGCCGGACGGTACTTCGAGGCCCGCGCCAAGCGCAGGGCCGGAGCGGCGCTGCGGGCGCTGCTGGAGCTGGGCGCCAAGGACGTCACCGTGCTGCGGGACGACGGCCGCGAACAGACCGTGCCGGTGGGCGAGTTGCGGGTCGGGGACCGGTTCCTGGTCCGGCCCGGGGAGAAGATCGCCACCGACGGGACGGTCGTCGAGGGTTCCTCCGCGGTGGACGCCTCGATGCTCACCGGTGAGTCGGTGCCGGTGGAGGTCGGCGCGGGGGACGCGGTCACCGGCGCCACGATCAATGCCGGCGGGCGGCTCGTCGTGCGCGCCACGCGGGTCGGCGCCGACACGCAGCTGGCGCGGATGGCGAAGCTGGTGGAGGACGCGCAGCACGGCAAGGCCGCCGCGCAGCGCCTCGCGGACCGCGTCTCGGCCGTGTTCGTGCCGGTCGTGATCGCCCTGGCGCTGGGCACGCTGGGCTTCTGGCTCGGCAACGGCGCCGGGCTCACGGCCGCCTTCACCGCCGCGGTCGCCGTGCTCGTCATCGCCTGCCCGTGCGCCCTGGGCCTGGCCACACCGACCGCGCTCATGGTCGGCACCGGGCGGGGCGCCCAGCTCGGCATCCTGATCAAGGGCCCGGAGGTCCTGGAGTCCACCCGCCGCGTCGACACCGTCGTCCTGGACAAGACCGGCACCGTCACCACCGGCCGGATGACGCTGCTGGCCGTGCACACCGCCGACGGCATCGACGAGGCCGACGTGCTGCGGCTGGCCGGGGCGCTGGAGCACTCCTCCGAGCACCCGATCGCCCGTGCCGTCGCCGACGGGGCGCTGGCGAAGCTGGGCACGCTGCCCACGCCCGAGGACTTCGCCAACGTGCCCGGGCTGGGGGTCCAGGGCATCGTCGAGGGCCACGCGGTGCTCGTCGGGCGGGAGCGGCTGCTGGCCGACTGGGCCATGGAACTGCCCGAGGGGCTGGCGCGGGCCCGAGCGGCGGCCGAGGACGCCGGGCGCACCGCCATCGCCGTCGCCTGGGACGGCGCGGCCCGGGCGGTGCTGGAGGTCGCCGACGCCGTGAAGGAGACGAGCGCGGAGGCGGTCGGGCGGCTGCGTGCGCTGGGACTCACGCCGATCCTGCTGACCGGCGACAACAAGGCCGTCGCCGCGTCCGTCGCCCGCGAGGTGGGCATCGAGGAGGTCGTCGCCGAGGTGCTCCCGCAGGACAAGGTCGAGGTCGTCAAGCGGCTGCAGGCCGAAGGCCGGTCGGTGGCGATGGTCGGCGACGGGGTCAACGACGCGGCGGCCCTCGCCCAGGCGGATCTCGGTCTGGCCATGGGCACCGGCACGGACGCCGCGATCGAGGCCGGCGACCTGACGCTCGTCCGGGGCGATCTGCGGGCCGCGGCGGACGCCGTCCGGCTCGCGCGCCGCACCCTCGGCACCATCCGCTCGAACCTGTTCTGGGCCTTCGCCTACAACGTGGCGGCCCTGCCCCTGGCCGCGGCCGGCCTGCTCACCCCGATGATCGCCGGGGCGGCCATGGCCTTCTCCTCGGTCTTCGTCGTCGGCAACTCGCTACGGCTGCGCACCTTCCGGGCCGCGGGCTGACGCGGCGGCCGGTCAACGGCGGTGCCACACCAGCGTGTAGCGCCAGAACAGACGCCGGCGCAGGCGCGCACCGGGCAGGACGCCGCGCGCCTCGCGGGCGATCTCGGAGAACGTCATGTCCGCGGCCCGGGCGCGGGCGGTCATCGCGACCGGAAGCGCCGCCCTGCGGCCCCGGTTCTTCAGCAGCGCCATGACGATGTTGAGCGGGACGGACGCGAAGGAGAGCAGGTGGTCGACGGGATCCTCCGCGCGGTGGAGACCGACGACCACCAGGGTCCCGCCGGGGGCCACACGGTCGCGGAAGGCCGTGAGGGCCTCGGTGAACGGCAGATGGTGGATGACGGCGACGCAGGTGAGGGCGTCGTACGCGGCATCGGGCAGCCCGCCCGGCGCGTCGGCCACCGTGTACGTCACCGGGGCCGACGCGGGGGTCAGTGCGCGCGCCCGGGCCGTGATCGCCGGGTCCGCGTCGATCCCGTGCACGCGCCCGGCCCGGCCGGCCAGCAGCCGGGCGAGGTCGCCGCTGCCGCACCCCACGTCCAGGGCGCTCCCCAGTCGCGCGGGGAGCTGCCGCAGGAGCCAGGGGTGGAAGTGGGCGTTGTGGTCCCAGGGGCGGGCGGTGTGGAAGCGGTCGAGTGCGCGCGGGATCCGGCCGGGCGGGGATGTCATGCCCTCAGTTCAGCAGACGGGGTCAGACGCCCGCCGCTCTCCGGTCAAGGAGGGAGCGGTGGATCTCGCCCGCGCGGATCGCCGTCGTCGACAGCAGTGTCGAGGTGAGGCCGTGCGTGTGCTCCGTGCCGCCCTGGAGGTAGATGCCGGCCGTCACGTCCGGGGCGGTCTCCGCGCGGTGGTCGCGGCGCACGCGGATCGCGTCCTCGTCGTCGCGCAGGCAGACCTTGGCCGCCTCCCCGAGCAGGGTGGTGAGGTCCCGGGGCCGGTAGCCGGTGGCGTGGACGAGCAGGTCGGCCTCCAGGACCTGTTGCCCGCCGGTGGGGAGGAACTCCACGACGACGTCGAGCAGGCCGTCGGCCCGTGACCGGACGTCCCGTATCCGGGAGACGTTGAGGAAGCGCAGCCGCTCCCGGCCGGTGACCTTCTCCTGGTAGGAGGTCGCGTACAGGGACTCCAGGAGGTCCATGTCGACGACGGAGTAGTTGGTGGAGCGGTGGTAGTCGAAGAGCGACTGCTTGATCTCGGAGGGCGCGGTGAAGTACACGTCCACCGCCTCCGGGTCGAAGATGCGGTTGGCGAACGGGCTGTCGTCGGCCGGGGTGTAGCCGTACTTGGCGAAAACCGAGCAGACCTCGGCGTCGGGGAAGGAGCGGTGCAGGTAGTCGACCGTCTCGGCGGCGCTCTGGCCCGCGCCGAGGACGACGGCCCGGCGCACCGGCGTGCGCCGGTCGAGCAGTTCGGTGACGCGGGGCAGTAACTGGCTGTTGTGCCAGACGCGTTCGGACAGTTCGACGCCGGGCGGCACATGCGGTTCCAGGCCGACGGCGACGCTCAGGTCGCGGGCCCGGTACGTCTCGCCGGAGGCGTCGCAGACCACGTCGAATCCCGTGACGGTGCCCGACTCGTCGCGCACGGGGTCGACGGCGGTCACCTCCCGGTCGTAGGCCACGAGGTGCCGTACCCGTGCGGCGGCCCACTCGAAGTACTCGTGGAACTCCACCCGCAGGGGGAAGAGCGTCTTCTGGTTCAGGAAGTCGACGAGCCGGCCGCGCTCGCGCAGGAAGCACAGGAAGCTGTAGTCGCTGGCCGGATCGCGCAGGGTGACGAGGTCCTTGAGGAAGGACACCTGCATCGTGGCGTCGTCGATGAGCATGCCCCGGTGCCAGCCGAAGCGCGGCTGGCGTTCCAGGAAGAGGGCGTTGAGCCGGTCCTCCGGCGCGGCACTCGCGTTGTGTTCCTCGATCGCTATGGCGAGGGCGAGATTTGACGGCCCGAAGCCGATTCCGAGGACGTCGTAGGTGGTGTCCGTGGTGTCCGATCCCGTGAGCGGTGAGTTCACCGTGGCATCGCCTCCCTCAGGCAGCCACATGTTAGATAAGGTTAGCCTTACCTTGCAATGGAGCCGCCGGAGAGGGAGAACCGCATGCGCGTCGCCATGTTCGGCTATCAGACCTGGGGTCACCGCACGCTCCAGGCCCTGCTGGACTCCGACCACGAGGTCGCCCTCGTCGTCACCCACCCCAAGAGCGACCACGCCTACGAGAAGATCTGGGACGACTCCGTCGCCGAACTCGCCGAGAAGCACGACGTCCCCGTCCTCCTGCGCAACCGCCCCGACGACCCCGAACTCCTCGACGCGCTGCGGGCGGCGCGGCCGGACCTCATCGTGGCCAACAACTGGCGCACCTGGCTGCCCCCCGAGGTGTTCGACCTCCCGCCGCACGGCACCCTCAACATCCACGACTCGCTGCTGCCGTCCTACGCCGGCTTCTCCCCGATCATCTGGGCGCTCCTCAACGGCGAGGAACGCGTCGGCGTCACGGCGCACCGCATGAACGGCGAACTCGACGCCGGCGACATCCTGGTGCAGCGGGCGGTGCCGGTCGGGCCGGCCGACACCGCGACCGACCTGTTCCACCGGACCGTCGACCTCATCGCCCCGATCGTGCGCGAGTCCCTCGACCTCATCGCCACGGGCCGGGACGCCGGGCGGTGGCAGCCGCAGGACCGCTCCAGGGCGAGCTTCTTCCACAAGCGCTCCCCGGAGGACAGCCGCATCGACTGGACCTGGCCGGCCGAGCGCCTGGAACGGCTCGTGCGCGCCCAGTCGGACCCGTATCCGAACGCGTACACCTTCCACCGCGGGAAGCGGCTGCGGATCACCTCGGCCGCCGTGTCCGAGGGCCGTTACGGCGGCACGCCCGGGCGGATCTTCATCCGCGAGGGCGACGGCGTGGTCATCGTGGCAGGCCCCGAGGCGCACACCGGCCGCTGCCCGGGGCTCGTCATCCGCCGGCTGCGCACGGAGGACGGCGCGGAGTACGCCGCGACCGACTACTTCCGCACGATGGGGGGCTACCTGACGGCGCGTCCGTAACTGACGCTCCGTCAAGTCATCACGAGCGGGCGGAGATTGTCCGAAGACCGTTGCTGAGGTAAGCCTTACCTTGCTTTACTGGCGGCCGTACGACTCCTGCCAGTACCCCGGCGACAAGGGACGCGCATGCCGAGAAAGCTCCTCACCACCCTTCTCACCGTCACCCTGGCCGCCGGGTTGGCAGCCTGCGGCTCCGTCAAGGACGACTCCGGCACCTCCTCCGCCCCCTCCTCCGGCGACGCGAAGGCGGGCTCCTCGTCCGCCTTCCCCGTCACCATCAAGCACAAGTTCGGCAGCACGAAGATCACCGAGGAACCGCAGCGGATCGTGGTGATCGGCGACGGCGGCACCGACGACGTCGACGCGCTGTACGCCCTCGGGGTCACGCCGGTCGCCGTCTCCAAGGACGCCTTCGCGGCCGACGGCGTCCACCCCTGGCTGAAGGACCGGGTCGACACCAAGAAGACCAAGCTCCTCGACACCATGAACGGGGTCGACTTCGAGGAGGTCGCCGCCCTGCAGCCCGACCTGATCCTGGCCACCTCCGACTTCACCCTGGAGAAGAACTACCAGAAGCTCTCCGCGGTGGCGCCGACCATCGGCTACGAGACGGCGTGGGGCAAGCAGACCTGGCAGGAGCACGTCCAGGTCGTGGCGAAGGCCGTCGGCCGGGAGAAGCAGGCGGAGAAGGCCATCAAGGACACCGAGGACAGCATCGCCGAGGTGAGGTCCCAGCACCCCGGCCTGAAGGGCAAGACCTACAGCCTGTCCATCGGCAACACCCCGGCCAAGATCTTCACCATCGCCTCGGAGGAGGACTTCGCGGCGAAGCTGATGAGCGAGGTCGGGCTGGGCCTGACCCCGTCGGTGAAGAACATCAAGACGGTCAGCGGCAGCCCCACCGGCGAGCTGTCCTTCGAGCAGCTCGACAAGCTCGACGCGGACCTGGTCGTGATCGCGTTCACCACGCCGCAGCTGAAGAAGGCCTTCGAGTCCAGCGCGCTGGTGAAGAACATGTCCGCGGTGAAGGAGGACCGCTACGTCGTGACCGACGTGGCGACCATCAGCCAGCTCCGCAGCCCGTCCGTGCTGGGCATCCCGTGGGCGCTGGACAACCTGGAGACCGGGTTCGCCAAGCTGGACAAGTAGGGCCAGCAGGCCGGGCGTCCCGAGGGGAACCGGAGCGGCGGGGCGCGTGACGCGCCCCGCCGCTCCGGTGTCGCTCAGCCGTCGCGCAGGGCCGAGTCGACCTCCTCCGCCGACATGCCCTCGATCTCCAGGTGGAGGGCGGCGACCTGCTCCAGCCGTCCCGGGGTGTGCTCCTCGGCGGCCAGCCGCTCGGCCATGCCGCCGGCCGTGAGGGTGGCGAACAGGGCCCGCACCGACACCTCGGAGGTGTCGAGGGCCTCCCGCAGCCGGCTCACGATCACGGTGGCGAGCACCGAGTCGCCGCCGAGCGCGAAGAACCCGTCGTCCAGGCCGACCCGTTCGACGCCGAGGACGTCGGCCCACACACGGCAGACGACCGTCTCCAGGGCGCTGCCGGGCGCCTGCCGCTCCCCCTCCCCCGGCTCCGGCGTCTCCCACAGCGCCCGGACGGCGCGGCGGTCGAGTTTGCCGTTGGCGGTGAGCGGCAGCTCCTCGACGACGGCGACCCGGGCCGGGACCATGTGGGGCGGCAGCACCGAGCGCGCCCACTGCCGCAGTTCCTCCTCCGCCGTCCCGGGCTCGGCGGCCACCGCGGCCGCCAGCTGCACCCCGGCTCCGCCGGTCAGCCCGGCGACGGCGCGCCGCACCGCCGGATGCCCGGCGAGCCCCGCCTCCACCTCGCCGAGTTCGATGCGGAAGCCGCGCAGCTTCACCTGGTGGTCGCGCCGGCCGAGGAACTCCAGCGTGCCGTCCGGCCAGTAGCGAGCGAGGTCGCCGGTGCGGTACCAGCGCACGCCGCCGGCCTCGGTGAACTTCTCGGCCGTGCGCGCCGGGTCGCCCCGGTAGCCGAGCGCCACGCCGTCCCCGCCGATCCACAGCTCCCCCGGCACCCAGTCCGGGCAGTCCCGGCCGCGCGGGTCGACGACCCGGCAGCGGACGTTGCGCAGCGGCGTGCCGTACGGCACGGCCCGCCAGTGCGCGGGCACGCGGGCGTCCGGCACCTCGCACACGGTGGAGTGGATCGCGGTCTCGGTGGTGCCGCCGAGTCCGGCGAACCGGCAGCCCGGTGCGCGTTCGGCGAGCCGTCCGGGCAGGTCGGCGCCCACCCAGTCCCCGCCGAGCAGCACCGCGCGAAGACCGGCCAGTTCGCCGGGTCCGGTGGCGAGCAGCAGCATGTCCAGCAGTGGCGGGACGCAGTTGACGAGCGTCACCCGGTGCGTGCGCACCAGCTCCGCCCAGGGCCGGGCCTCGCGCCGGTCCGCCTCGTCGACCAGGACCACCGCGCCGCCCGCGCTCAGCAGTCCGAACACGTCGTAGACGGAGAGGTCGAAGTCCAGCGCGGACAGGGCGAGGCAGCGGTCCGACGGGCCCACCTCGAAGCGCGAGTCGAGGTCGTCGATGGTGTTCATGGCGGCGCGGTGCGGCACCTCGACGCCCTTGGGCTCCCCGGTGGAGCCGGAGGTGAACAGGACGTAGGCGACCCGTTCCTCGTCCACCGGCACGGGCGCGGACAGCGGGGCGTGCCGCATCGCCTCCTGGACCGGCAGGCCGTCCTCGGTCGTACGGCCGTCGGTGAGGGTGAGGCGGAATCCGGCGGTGGCGCGGATGCGGTCGCGGCGGGCGGGCGGTTGCTCGACGCCGACCGGGACGTACGCGGCGCCCGCGGCCAGCACGCCGAGGACGGCGGTGATCTGGTCGGGCCCCTTGGGGAGGCTCACCGCGACGGTGTCGCCCGGCCGCACGCCCCGGTCCGCCAGCGCCCCGGCGCACCGCAGCGCCCGGTCGGCCAGCTCGCCGTAGGAGAGGGCGCCGTCGGTGCCCCACAGCAGTGCGGGGGCCTCGGGCCGTTCGGCGGCGTGGGCGAAGAAGCCGTCGTGGAGGAGCCGGTGGCTGCGCGGCGCGGCCGTGGCGTTGACCGCCGTGCGGACCGCCGACTGCTCCGCGGGCAGCAGGGCGGGCACCGGCCGGTCCCAGACCTCGTCCTCGGTGCCGAGCCGGGTGACCAGTCCGTGGAACGCGGCGAACATCGCGTCGACCAGTCCGGCGGGGAAGGCGTCCTCCCGGACGTCCCAGTTGACGAGCAGCCCCCCGTCGACCTCGGTGACCTGGGCGTCGAGCAGCACCTGCGGGCCCTGCGAGATGATCCACGCGGGCTGTCCGAAGGAGTCGCGCACCTCCTGGTCGAACAGCTCGCCGAGGTTGAGGGCGCTGGTGAACACCACGGGCGCGAGGACCTGTTCGCCGCGCAGCCGGGTCAGGTCGCGCAGCACCTCCACGCCGGAGTAGTCGGCGTGGGCGGCGTCGGTGTGCATGCGGTCCTGGAGCCGCCGGGCGTGCTCGGTGAACGTCGCCGGCTCGGCCAGGTCGACGTCGAGCAGCACCGAGCTGGTGAAGTCGCCGACGAGCAGGTCGGTGTCGGGGTGGGAGCCGCGGCGGTCGAACATGGGGACGTTCAGCAGGAAGCGGGGCTGACCGCTGTGGGCGGCCAGCACCTCGGCGAAGGCGGTCGCGACGGCCATCGCGGGGGTCAGCCCGTGCTGGTGGGCGCGGGCGGCCAGACGCCGTTTCCCGGCCGGCGGCAGCCAGTGGTGCCGCCGCGTCACGCGGGTCGGGTCGGCGCGCTCCGCCTCGGGCACCAGCGGCAGGTCGGGCGCGCTGGGCAGCTCGGGGATCCGGCGCTGCCACCAGGCCTGGGCCTGCTCCCGGCTCAGCCGCCGCACCTCCGTGCGTTCCGCCAGGCAGGCCGGGTAGCTGGTGCGGATCGGCGGCAGCGCGGCGTCGGGGTCGCGGTAGAGCCGGGCGAGGTCGGAGAGCAGGACGCGGTAGCTGAGGGCGTCCGCGGCGAGCATGTCGACGTCCACGTGCAGCCGGCTGCGGCCTTCGGGCAGCAGGGAGAGCTGCACGGAGAACACCTCGCCGGCGCCCACGTCGAGCCGGGCGTGCGAGGAGGAGTGCCGGACGTCCTCCAGTTTGGCCGCCGCCGTCTCGGGGTCGAGGGCGCGCAGGTCGTTGACGGCGGTGGCCGGGCGGGTGAGGCCGGGCAGGATCTGCTGGCGGCCGTCGTCGCCGAAGCGGGCCCGGAGCATGCCGTGCCGCCGGACCAGGGCCCGTACGGCCGTGTCGAGCCGGTCCGGGTCCACGCCGGAGCCGTCGAACTCGACGTACAGGTGCGCGGCGACGGAGCCGAGGGTGGTGTCGTCGCCGCGGCCGATCCAGTAGGCGTGCTGCATCACGGCGAGCGGGAAGGGCTCACCGGGTTCCGGGGCCGGGGCCTCGGCGGTGGTCCCGGCTCCCGGCTCGGGAGTCCGGATCCGGGACGCGAGCAGGGCGCTCCACGCGCGCAGGGTGGGTTCCTTGGCCAGTTCGGCGAAGCCGACCTTGACGCCCTGTTTGCGCCAGGAGCCGGCGATCCTCATCAACGTGATCGAGTCCAGGCCCCAGGCGATGAGGCTGTCGTCCTCGCCCGGCGGGGTGTCCGAGCCGAATGTGTCGGTGACCGTACGGAGCAGCTCGTCCGCGGTCGGGGGGTGCTGCGTCACCGGTTCCTCCGCTGTCGCTCAGAAGCCATCGTTGTCGTCGAGGTCGTCGCTGTGGTTCTCGAAGTCGTCGCTGTCGTACTCGAAGGCGTTCTCGAAGTCCTCGATGTCCTCCTGGGTCAGGGCCACCAAGGGCAGGTCCGAGGGGGTGAGTCCGCCCGCACGGGCGTCCTCGGTGTGCCGCGCCAGGCCCCGCAGGGCCCGCTCCCACAGCGCGAGCAGGGCCCGGGTCCCGGACGGTGCGAGGAAGGCCCGCGGGGCGGACGCGGAGATGTGCAGCCGGACGCCGCCGTCCTCCTCGACGGCGACGGTGTTGATCTCCAGCGCGGAGGCGGCGGTCCGCCCACCGTCCCGTGGCACGTGGAGCATCGGCGCCTCGGGGGCGAGTTGCCAGGGCTCGTCGCCGGAGGCGGAGGCGGTGAAACGGCCGAGGTAGTTGAAGACGATCTGCGGCTGCGGGCGCTTGTCCAGTTCGACGGCGGTGTCCGGGTTGAGGTGCCGCAGCAGGCCGTAGCCGAGGCCGTGGTCCGGTGCGGCGCGCAGCTGCTCCTTGACGCGTTTCAGGGCCGTGCCCGCGGCCGGGCCGCCGGACAGGGCCTCGTCGAGGTCGACCGGGCCGGGGTCGAGGGCGACGGGGTGGAACGTGGTGAACCAGCCGACCGTGGCGGACAGATCGACGTTCTCGGCGAGGTCCTCCTCGCGTCCGTGGCCCTCCAGTCCGACGAGGAGCGAACGGTCCGCGAGGTCCCCGCGCCGCTCCCGCCAGACGGCGGCCGCCAGCGCGAAGCCGGTCAGCAGCACGTCGGGGACGGCGGCCCGGTAGGCGGCGGGCACGGTCGTCAGAAGGGGGCTGGTGATCTCGTCGGGGAGGACGAGGCTCTGCTCCCGGACGGGCCCCGGCAGCTCGGGAGCGTGCTCCAGCAGGGGGCTCGCGCCGTCCAGAACAGCTTCCCAGTACGGGAGTTCCCGCATCCGCTCCGGTGTGCGGGCGTCTTCGGCGAGGAGTCCGCTCCAGGTGCGGAACGACGTGCCGGCGCGGCCCGGGCGCGGGACCGCCCCGGCCCGTACCGCCTGCCAGGCCTCGGCCAGGTCGTCGGTGATGATCCGCCAGGACACCCCGTCGACCACCAGGTGGTGCGCGACCAGGAGGAGCCGGCCGGTGTCGAACCGGACGGCCTGGAGCATGCGTCCGGCCCGGGGGTCGAGGCGCTCCACCGCCGCGGACAGCTCCTCCTCGACCGTCCCGTGCGCCCGGGTCAGCAACTCCCCGGCGTCCACGGCCCCTTGGGCGGGCACCAGGAGCCGGGTGCCGTCGCCGGCCAGCCGGGCGCGGAGCATGGCGTGGCGGTCCAGGAGGGCCTGGAGCACGGCGGTGGCGGTGTCGTCGGTCAGGCCGGGCGGCGTCACCAGCAGGACCGCCTGGGCGAGACCGCCGAAGGAGCCGTCGGGGCCGGCCGTCCACCGCATGACGGGGGTGAGGGGCACCTCGCCCACCGGATCGTCGGCGGCCGTGGCGGTGGGCTTGCGGGCGGCTTCGGCGGCCGCGGCCAGTCCGGCGGGTGTGGGTGACTGGAAGACCTGCCGGGGGCTGAGGGCGATCCCCGCCTTGCGGGCCAGGGTGACCAGGCGGATGGAGACGATGCTGTCGCCGCCCAGCTCGAAGAAGTGGGCGTCGACGCCGACCTGTTCGAGGCCGAGGACCGTGGCGAACAGCTCGCACAGCTGCCGCTCGCGTGCGTTCGCGGGCTCCCGTACCGGGGCGGTGACGGCGCTCTGGGGCGCGGGCAGCCCGGCCCGGTTCACCTTGCCGGAGGGCAGCAGCGGGAAGGCGTCCAGGGCGGTGAGGGTGCGCGGCACCATGTGGTCCGGCAGCCGGTCCCGCAACCAGCCGTGCAGGTCGCCGAGGTCGTGGGCGGCCAGGTAGTACCCGGCGAGCTGCTTGACGCCCGGCGCGTCCTCGCGGATCACCACCACGCCGCGCCGGACGCCCGGGTGCTGTTCGAGGATCGCCTCGATCTCCTCCAGCTCGACGCGCATGCCGCGGATCTTCACCTGGTTGTCGGCGCGGCCGAGGAACTCCAGGGTGCCGTCGCGCTGCCAGCGGACCAGGTCGCCGGTGCGGTAGAGGCGTTCACCGGGCGGGCCGAACGGGTCGGCGACGAAATGGCCGGCGGTGCGGCGCGGGTCGCCCACGTACCCGCGCCCGAGGTAGACACCGCCCGCGTACAGCTCGCCCGGGACACCGACCGGGACGGGCTGGAGCCGGTCGTCCAGGACGTACAGCCGGGTGTTGGAGTTGGGGCGGCCGATGGAGACGGCGCTGCGGATCGCGCCGGTGCGGTAGACGACGTGGCTGACGCCGATGGTGGCCTCGGCCGGTCCGTAGCCGTGGTACATCACCGCCTCGCTCGCGGCGCGGAAGCGGGCGAAGAGTTCCGGGGTGAGCACCTCGCCGCCGCACCACACGTGGCGCAGCGAGGCGGCGCGGCGGGCGAAGCCGTCCAGTTCGAGGAGCAGGTCGAGCATCGAGGAGACCAGGTAGGTGAAGGTCACCCGGTGCCGTTCGACGGTGTCGAGGAGGTAGTCGACGTCCCGTTCGCCGCCGGGTTCGGCGATCACCACCCGGCCGCCGTTGACCAGCGGCAGGAAGATCTCGTTGATGGAGATGTCGAAGCCGAGCGGCGCCTTGAACAGGGCCGCGTCGTCGGTGCCGAAGCCGAGCAGGCCGCGCTGCCACAGCAGCCGGTGGGCGATGGCCCGGTGCCGGATCATCGCGCCCTTGGGGACACCGGTCGAGCCGGAGGTGTAGATGACGTAGGCGAGGCCCTCCGGGTCGACGCGCACCCGGGGGTTCTCCGCGGTGGGTCCGTCCAGGGCGACCTCGACGACGGGCGGCGCCTCCTCCCCCAGGAGGCCGTCGTCACCGGGCCGGCCGAGTACGGCGGTCAGGGCCGCGCCGCGGCACACCTCGGCGATGCGCCGGGCCGGCCAGGACGGCTCCAGCGGGACGAAGGCCCCGCCCGCCTTCAGCACCGCGAGCAGCCCGACGACCATCTCCACGGACCTCTCCAGGTGGATGCCGACGCGGCGCTCCGGGCCCACCCCGAGGGACCTGAGCTGCCGTGCGAGGCCGTTGGCGCGGGCGTCGAGCTCGCCGTAGGTGAGGGCCGTGCCGCCGGGAATGCCGTACTCGACGGCCACCAGGTGCGGGGTCCTGGCGGCCTGTTCCTCCACCAGGGCGGTCAGTGTGGTGGCCGGCATGGGGTGCGCGGTGTCGTTCCACTCCCCGAGCAGCAGGTCCCGTTCGCGCGGGGTGAGGACGTCGGCGGCGGCCACCGGGCGGTCCGGGTGGCGGGCCAGCTCACCGGCCAGGCGGACGAACCGCTCGGTCATCTCCCGCGCGCTGTCCGGGTCGTACAGGTCGTGGCTGTACACCAGGGAGCCGTCGATGCCGTCGGCGTCGGGCCGCTCGAAGACGTGGAAGGCCAGGTCGGTCTTGGCGGTGTAGAAGGGGACGCGTCGGTCGGTGAGGGTGAGTCCGGCGAAGTCCCGGCGGCCGGCGGGGGCCTGCTGGTGGGCGAGCATCACCTGGAACAGCGGGTGGCGGCCCATCGAGCGCGTGGGCCCGAGCGCGTCCACCAGCCGCTCGAAGGGCAGGTCCTGGTGGGCGTAGGCGTCCACGTCGGCCTCGCGCACCCGCGCGAGCAGCGCACGGAACGTCGGGGCGCCCGAGACGTCGGTGCGCAGCACGAGCGTGTTGACGAACAGGCCCACGAGGTCGTCCAGGACGCGGTCGCCGCGCCCTGCCACCGGCGTACCGAGGGGGATGTCGTCGCCGGCGCCGAGCCGGCCGAGCAGCACGGCGAGGGTGGCCTGGAGTGCCATGAAGACGGTGCCGCCCGCCTCGGCCGACAGGTCCCGCAGCGCCCGGTGGGTCGCCGCGTCGAGGGTGAAGTCGACGGCGCCGGCCCGGTATCCGGGCACGGGCGGGCGGGGCCGGTCGGCGGGCAGCTGGAGTTCCTCGGGCAGCCCGTCCAGGCGCCGCGCCCAGTAGCGCACCTCCTCGGCGGTGTACTCCTCGTCGAGGAGGTCCCGTTGCCACAGGGTGTGGTCGGCGTACTGCACGGCGAGCGGCGGCCACGCGGGGGGTGTGCCGCGCAGCCGGGCGGTGTAGGCGGTCTCCAGGTCACGCAGGAGAGGTTCGGCCGACCAGCCGTCGGTGGCGATGTGGTGGACGAGCAGGAGCAGGACGTGGTCGCCGGGGCCGAGGGCGTACAGGGTCGCGCGGACGGGGATCTCGCGGTCCAGGGCGAAGGAGTGGGCGGCGGCCTCGCTCAGCAGCGCGTCGAGTTCGTCGGCGGACGCGGTGACGGTCTCGAAGGGGACGGCGGTGTCCGTGCGGATCTCCTGCCGGGGGACGCCGTCGTGGTCGGGGAAGACGGTGCGCAGTGCCTCGTGCCGGTCCACGACGTCCTGGAGCGCCGCGCGCAGGGCCTCGGGGTCGAGCGGTCCGGTGAGGTGGACGGCGGTGGGGATGTTGTAGGTGGGGGTGGGCCCCTCCAGCCGGTACAGGAACCACAGCCGGGCCTGCGCGAAGGACAGCGGCACGGGGTCGGGGCGCCGGGCGGGGAGCAGTGGGGGCCGCCGCTGGGCGGGTGTCTCCAGGAGGGGTGCGAGGGCGGCCGCGGTGGGTGTGTCGAAGACGGCCCGCAGCGGCAGGGCGACGCCCAGCTCGGCGCGGACGCGGGCGACGAGCCGGGTGGCGAGGAGGGAGTGCCCGCCGAGGGCGAAGAACTCGTCGTGGACGCCCACGGAGGGCAGCCCGAGCAGGTCGGCGAAGAGGCGGCACAGGGTCGCCTCGGCCTCGGTGCGGGGCGCGTCGGCGGTGGTGAGCGCGGACAGGTCGGGGTCGGGCAGGGCCGCGCGGTCGAGTTTGCCGTTGGGGGTCAGCGGCAGGGCGTCCAGGACGACGACGGCGGAGGGCACCTGGTGGCCGGGCAGGGTGTCGGCCAGGTCCCGCCGGATCCGCTGCGGTTCGGGGCGGGCGCCGGGGTGCGGGACGACGTAGGCCACCAGGTGCGGGTCGCCGTGGGTGTCCTGGCGTACGGTCACCGCGGCCTGGGACACGGCGGGCAGCGCGGTCGCCGCGGCCTCCGTCTCGCCCGGCTCGACCCGGAAACCGCGGATCTTCACCTGGTCGTCGGCCCGGCCGAGGAACTCCAGCGCCCCGTGGACGGTCCAGCGCACGATGTCGCCGGTGCGGTAGAGGCGGGCGCCGGGCGGGCCGTAGGGGTCGGCGACGAAGCGTCCGGCGGTCAGGGCGGGCCGGCCCAGGTAGCCCCGGGCGAGCTGGGACCCGCCGAGGTACAGCTCGCCCGGGACGCCGGGCGGCACCGGGCGCAGGGACGCGTCGAGCACGAGGGTGCGGGTGTTCCACACCGGGTGTCCGATCGGCACGGAGCCCGACGCGGAGCTGGTGCCGTCGGCGCACGGCCACGCGGTGACGTCCACGGCCGCCTCGGTGGGGCCGTAGAGGTTGTGCAGTTCGGTGCCGTCCAGCAGGCGGGTGCAGCGTTCGGCGAGGTCCGCCGGCAGGGCCTCGCCGCTGCACACGATCCGGCGCAGCACGCCCCGGGCCCGCTCGGCGGCCGGGTCGTCGAGGAAGACCCGCAGCATCGACGGGACGAAGTGGGCGGTGGTGACGCGCTGTTGGCGGATCAGCTCGGCGAGGTGGGCGGGGTCGCGGTGGCCGCCGGGGCGGGCGAGCACCAGCGCCGCTCCGGTGACCAGCGGCAGGAAGAACTCCCAGACGGACACGTCGAAGCTCGCCGGTGTCTTCTGCAGCACCCGGTCACCGGGCCCGACGCGGTAGGTGTCCGCCATCCACAGCAGCCGGTTGACGATCGCGGCGTGCGGGACGACGACGCCCTTGGGTCGGCCCGTGGAGCCGGAGGTGAAGATGACGTACGCGGGGTGCTCGGGGCGCAGCGGCGCGAGCCGCTCCCCGTCCGACAGGGCGGCGGGGTCCAGATCCGCCAGGCGTTCGCGCAGGGCGGGGTCGTCGAGCAGGAGCGTCGGTGCCGCCGGGGCGGGGACCTTGTGCGCGGCGGCGGTGGAGGTCAGGACGAGCGCCGGGGCGGCGTCCTCGATCATCACGGCGAGGCGTTCGGCGGGGTAGCCGGTGTCCAGCGGGACGTAGGCGGCGCCCGCCTGGAGTGTCGCGAGCAGCGCCACGACCAGGTCCGGTCCCCGGCCGAGGGCCACGGCCACGCGTCGCTCCGGGCCGGCGCCGTGGGCGACCAGCAGGCGGGCCAGGCGGGCCGCGCGGGCGTGGAGTGCGGCGTAGCCGAGGGTGAGGTCGTCGAAGGTGAGCGCGGGTGCGTCGGGGGTGCGGGCGGCCTGTTCGGCGAGCAGGGCGGCCAGGGTGGTGACGGGGACCGGCCGGGCGGTGGTGTTCCACTCCGTCAGGACCTGCTGTTCCTCGGCCCCGGACATCAACGGCAGGCGTGACACGGGCTGTCCGGGGTCGGCCAGCCCGGCGGCGAGCAGCGTCTCCAGCCGGGCCAGCAGCCGGTCGACGGTCTCCGGGGTGAACAGGCCGCTGCGGTAGGTGGCCTCGATGCGCAGCCGCCCGCCGGTGAGGAAGGCCTCCAGGGACAGGTCGAACTGGGTGGTGTCGTTGTGGACGGTCTCCCACTCGGCGCTCACCCCGGGCAGTTCGGGCCCCTGGAGCCCCTGGGTGAGGAAGAGCAGCATGACGTCGAACCAGACGGCCCGGCCCGGGTGCCGCTCCGGCCGCAGCCGCTCCACCAGCAGGTCGAACGGCATGTCCTGGTGCGCGTACGCGTCGGTGCACAACGTGCGTACCCGCTCGACCAGTTCGGCGGTTCCGGGGTCGCCGTCGAGGTCGGCGCGCAGGGCGAGGGTGTTGCCGAAGTTGCCGATGAGCCGGTCGAGTCCGGGCAGGTCGCGGTTCATCACGGCCGAGCCGATGGGGATGTCGGTGGCTCCGGTGAGGCGGTGGAGCAGTGCGGCCAGGCCCGCGAGCAGCACCATGAACGGGGTCGCGCCCGTGGTGCGGGCGAAGGCGGTGAGCCGGTCGGTGACCTCGGGCGCGAAGGTGCGGAAGCGGCGGTCGCCGTGCGCGGTGGGCCGGGGCGTGCGGGGCGCGTCGGTGGGCAGGTCCAGGGGGCGGGGCGGCGGGACCAGGTGGGTGCGCCAGTGGTCGAGGTGGCCGGCCAGCCGTTCGTCGGTGAACGTGGTGCGCTGCCAGAGGGCGAAGTCGGCGTACTGCGCGGGCAGGGGTTCCAGCCCGGCGTCCGTTCCGGTGACGGCGGCCCGGTAGAGGGCGCTCAGGTCCCTGGAGAGGGCGTTGAAGGTGCCGCCGTCCCAGGCGATGTGGTGCACCGTCAGTACGAGGGTGTGGTCCTGGTCGGCGCGCCGGACGAGCAGGGCCCGCAGGGGGTGGTCGGCGGTGAGGTCGAAGGGGGTCGCGGAGGCGGCACGGGCCAGGGCGTCGGCGCGCCGGTCCCGCTCGTCCGCGGGGAGCCCGTGCAGGTCGGCCTCCTCGAAGACCAACTCCGCGACGCAATCTATGACTTGGTGCGGATTTCCGTCGTCGGCCGTGGGGTACCGGGTGCGCAGCACCTCGTGCCGGGCGAGCAGCCCGGCCAGGGCGGCGCGCAGCGCGTCCGTGTCGAGGGGGCCGCGCAGCCGGATGGCCAGGCACACGTTGTAGGCCGGGCTGGCCGGGTCGAGCTGCTGGAGCAGCCACATGCGGGACTGGGCGTACGACAGCGGCAGTCGGGCCGTGTCCGCGGGCCGGGGCGGGATCCGTTCGGCCCGGGCGGGGGTGTGGGCGAGGCCCGCGCTCTCCAGCCTGCGGCGCAGCAGTTCCCGCTTGCGTGCCGCGAGGTCGCCGGGCCGGTCCGCGTGGGTCTCGGTCACTGGTGTCCGCCTTTCAGCAGCCGTTCGAGGGAAGCGGTCCACAGCTCGCCCAGCCGCTCGATCTGCGCCTGGGTGAAGAGCCGTTCCGGCCAGTGCCAGCACACCGTGAGGACCGGGCCGCCTGGCTCCTTCGCCTCGTCGATCAACGCGTCGACGACGAGGGGGTAGGGGGCCGGCGCCCCGGGGTCGGCCCACGCGCCCAGGGCGCCGGTCTCGGGGGCGCTGGTGAACGCGGCGTCCTCCGCCTGCTCCCCGAGGCTCATGCGGCCCAGGTAGTTGACCGCGATCTGCGGCTCCGGGAGCGGGGCGAGGACGGGGGCGGTGTCCGGATTGAGGTGGCGCAGCAGGCCGTGGCCGATGCCCTTGTCGGGCAGGGCGGCGAGCTGGTCCCGGACGCGCCGCAGCTGCTGCGCGGGGGCCGCGTCGCCGGGATCGAGGCGGACCGGGAAGACGGTGGTGAACAGGCCGAGGGTGCCGGACAGGTCGGCGCCCGGCAGGAGTTGCTCCTCGCGGCCGTGTCCCTCCAGGGCGATCAGCAGGGAGTCGTCCGCGGTGGCCCGGCCGAGTTCGCGTCGCCATTCCGGCACGGCCAGGGACAGCGCGGTCAGCAGGACGTCCGGCACGGGGTGCGCGGTGAGGAGTGCGGTGAGGTCCGGGGCGAGCGTCGTCCAGTGGTGGCGCACGGTGGCGTGGGTGTCCCGGGCGGGGTCCAGCGGTCCGGCGCCGAGGGCCGGTTCCGGCCGGTCCGACACCGCTGTCCAATGGGCGAGTTCGGCCGTACGGCGTTCCGACACCGCCTCGGAGCGCAGTGCCCGGGCCCACTCCCGGAAGGTGGTGCCCGGCGGCGGGAGCGGTGTGCCGTGCCAGGCCGCGGCGAGATCGGCGGTGAGGACGCCCCAGGAGGCGGCGTCGGTGACCAGGTGGTGCAGGACGACCAGCAGCCGCCCCTCGCGGTCCGGCCCGGTGTCGAACCACAGGAACCGGGCCACCGCCCCGGCGGCGGGGTCGAGTTCGGCGGCCAGGTTCGCGAAGGCGCCGGGTACCAGGGTGCCGATCGTGGCGTGGTCCAGCCGTGCGGCGTCGGTGCGGCGTACGCGGTCGGCGGCGCGGGTCGTGCCCTGTGGTGCGGTCCGCAGGTGCCGGGTTCCGTCCTCGTCCCTGGCGAGTGTGGAGCGCAGCAGGTCGTGCCGGTCCAGCACCGCCTGGACCGCGCGGTGCAGCCCGTCGAGGTCCATGCCGGGCGGGGTGCGCAGGAAGCGGGCCTGGCTGAGCGCGCGGACGTGGCGGTCCTGGGCGACGAGCCGGGTGAGCATCGGGGTGAGGGGGATGTCGCCGACGCCCGCGTCCGGGTCCGCCTCCCGGCGCCGGGCGGTACCGGCGGCCTCCGCGAGCGCGGCGACGGTGGGCCGCTCGAACACGTCGCGCGGCGAGAGGGCCAGCCCGGCCGCGCGGGCCCGGCCGACCAGCCGCATGGAGACGATGCTGTCGCCGCCGAGCGCGAAGAAACTGTCGTGCACGCCGACCGAGTCCACTCCGAGGACCTGTGCGAACAGCGCGGCGAGCCGTTCCTCGGCCGGGTTGCGCGGCGGCTGGGCGGCTGGCCCGGCGGTGCGGGAGGGGGCCGGGAGGGCGGCGGTGTCCAGCTTGCCGTTGAGGGTGAGGGGGAACGCGTCGACCGGGACGAACGCCGACGGCACCATGTAGTCGGGCAGGACGGCCGCCGCCGCCCGGCGCAGCAGCTCCGCCGTCTCCCCGGCGGGCGGAGCGGCCGGGGCCGTCACGACGTAGGCGACCAGGCGGCGGACGCCCGGGGTGTCCTCGCGGACGACGACCGCGGCGCGTTCGACGAGTGCGTGGTCGAGCAGGACCGCCTCGATCTCGCCGGGTTCGATGCGGTAGCCCCGGATCTTGACCTGGTCGTCGATCCGTCCGAGGCATTCCACCAGGCCGTCCCGGGTCCAGCGGGCGATGTCGCCGGTGCGGTACATGCGTGTCCCGGGGCGGGTGGCGAACGGATCGGCGACGAAGCGGCTCGCGGTGGTCGCCGGCCGGCCCAGGTAGCCGCGGGCCAGTCCCTCGCCGGCGATGTACAGCTCGCCGTCGACGCCGGTCGGTACGGGGTTGAGGTGCCCGTCGAGGATGTACAGGGTGGCGCCCGCCACGGGGCGGCCGATCGCGGGCCGGTCGCTGAGGGCGAGGTCGCAGTCCGCGGAGTCGACGGTGCACTCGGTGGGCCCGTACAGGTTGTGCGCGGCGAGTCCGTCCGTCTCGCGCAGGGTGCGCCACAGGTCGGGCGGTACGGCCTCGCCGCCGACACCGAGGACCTTCAGCCCGGCCCGCCAGTCGCCGCCGCGCGCGACGACCTCGGCGAGCAGGGACGGGGACAGCTCGATGAACTCGATGCGGTGCTCGGCGAGGAAGCCGCGCAGGGCGTCCGGGTCGCGGCGGACCTCCTCGGGCACCAGGTGCAGTTCGTGCCCGGCGAACATCCACAGCATGGGCTGCCAGGACGCGTCGAAGGCCGTCGGCCAGGCATGGCCCACGCGCAGGGGCCGGCCGCCGGCCGCCGCCGTGGCCGGGGTGTGCAGGGCGGCGTGGTGCGCGGCGAACAGGTTGACGATGGCCCGCTGCGGCACGACGACGGCCTTGGGGCGGCCGGTGGAGCCGGAGGTGTAGATGACGTACGCGGGGTGCTCGGGGAGCAGCGGCCCGCCGCGGTCGGTGTCCGTGAGGTCGGTGCCGTCCGCGTCCGCGAGGCGCTGCCGGGTGCCGGGGTCGTCGAGCAGCAGGACGGGGATGTCGCCGAGGGTGTCCGGCGCGGGCGCGGTGCCGGTGGTGGCGATCAGGGCGACGGGCCGGGCGTCAGCGAGCATCCCGGCGATCCGCTCCTCGGGCCAGGCGGGGTCGAGGGGCAGATAGGCCGCGCCCGCCTTCTGCACGGCGAGGAGCGCGGTGATCGTGTCGGGCGTGGGCGGCAGGGCGAGCGCGACGACCCGCTCCGGCCCGGCACCGGACGCGACGAGCAACCGGGCCAGCCGGTTGGCCTCGGTGTTCAACTCGGCGAAGGTGAGGCGCTGTTCGCCGCCGACGACGGCCACCGCGTCCGGTGTCCGGGCGGCCTGCGCCTGGAGCACCTCGGGCAGCGTGGCGTACGGGGCGGGCAGCCGCTGCGCCGCGCCGCGCGCCAGCAGTTCGGCCCGCTCCTCGGGGGCGAGGGCGTCCAGCGCCGCCAGAGGTGTGCCGGGGGCCGCCACCATCGCGCGGACGAGCCGCTCGAACCGCCCGGCGAGCCGCTCCACCGTCGTCCGGTCGTAGCAGTCGGGCCGGAACTCGAAGACGACGCCGAGCCGCCGCTCGGCGAGCACGGCGAGGGTCAGCGGGTAGTGGGTGGCGCCGGAGCCCTTGACGTCGAGGATCCGCAGCCCGGCTGCCACCTCCGCCCGGGCCACCGCGTCCTGGTCGACCGGGTAGTTCTCGAAGACCAGCAGGGTGTCGAAGAGGTCGCCGGATCCGGCGAGGCGCTGGATCTCGGTGAGGCCGAGGTACTGGTGGTCCATCAGCCGGGACTGCTCGTCCTGCACGCGGCGCAGGAAGACGGCGGCCGGCTCCCCGGGGGGTACGGACACCCGCACGGGCACGGTGTTGATGAACAGGCCGATCATCGACTCCACGCCGGCGAGTCCGGCGGGGCGCCCGGCCACGGTCGCGCCGAACACCACGTCGTCCCTGCCGGTCAGCCGCGCCAGCAGCAGCGCCCACAGGCCCTGCACGACGGTGTTGACGGTGACGCCCAGGCCGCGGGCCGTGCGCTGCACGTCCGCGGTGAGTTCCTCGGACAGCCGCAGCGTGTGCAGTTCGGGCGGTACGGGGACCAGGCCGGCGGCCGAGGGGGCCAGCAGGGTCGGTGCCGCCCCGGACAGCGCCTGGCGCCAGGCCCGGCCGGAGACCTCCCGGTCGCGGCTCGCCAGCCAGGCGAGGAAGTCCCGGTACGGCCGTACGGCGGGCAGCGGGGCCGAGCGGCCGGGGGCGAGCTGGGCGGCGTAGAGCTGGAGCAGTTCCCGCACCAGCAGGGGCACGGACCAGCCGTCCAGCAGCAGGTGGTGGTTGGTGAGGACCAGCAGCCGGCGGTCGCCGCCCCGGTCGATCAGGGTCAGGCGCAGCAGCGGGGGGTCGGTGAGGTCGAAGCGGGCGGTGGCGTCGGCGGCGACGAGCCGCTCGGCCTCCGCCTCGTCGGCGGCGACGGCCTCCCGCCAGTCGACGGGGACCTGCTTGAGGACGACCTGCACGGGCTCGTCCATGTCGTCCTCGTGCAGGAAGGCGCTGCGCAGGTTGGCGTGCCGGGCGAACAGCTCCTCGGCGGCGGTGCGCAGCAGTTCGGGGCGGAGCGGGCCCTCGATCTCCACCAGGGACTGCATGGTGTAGACGTCCTGGGCGCCCTCGTCGAACAGGGCGTGGAACAGCAGGCCCTGTTGCAGCGGGGACAGCGGCAGGACGTCCTCGACCAGGGACCCGTCGTCCGCCGCGCCGGCGGGCTCTGTGCTCATCGGCTCCTCCACCTCGCCTTGACGTTGTCGAGCTGCGACCGGCTGAGCGTCACCAGTGGCTCGGCGGTCGCCGAGAACTCCTCCTCCGGGGCGGTGCCGTCCGGCAGGGAGCGGGCGAGACCGGCCGGGGTGCGGTGGGTGAACACGTCCCGGGGCGAGAGTCCGAGTCCCGCCCTGCGGGCCCGGTCGGCCAGCCGGACCGAGACGATGCTGTCGCCGCCGAGGGCGAAGAAGTCGTCGTGGAGGCCGACGCGTTCGACTTCGAGGACCTCGGCGAACAGGGCGCACAGTGCCTTCTCCGGTTCGGTGCGCGGCGGGTCGAAGGTGCTCGCCCGCGTGAAGTCGGGGGCGGGCAGTGCGCGGCGGTCGAGCTTGCCGCTGGGGGTCAGCGGCAGCGCCTCCAGGACCACCACGGCGGCCGGCACGAGGTGGGCGGGCAGCCGCTCGGCGAGGGCGTGGCGCAGGCCGGCCGGTTCCGGGCGGCGGCCGGCACCGGTGTCCGGTTCGACGTACGCCACGAGCCGCCGGGGCGCCGTTCCGTCCTCCCGGGCCACGACCGCGGCCGCGCGCACACCGGGCAGGGCACGGGCCGCCGCCTCGATCTCGCCGGGTTCGACCCGGAAGCCGCGGATCTTGACCTGCTGGTCGGCCCTGCCCAGGAACTCGACCGTGCCGTCGGGGCGCAGCCGGGCCAGGTCGCCGGTGCGGTAGAGGCGGCTGCCCGGCGGCCCGAAGGGGTCGGCGACGAACCGTTCGGCGGTGCGGCCGGGTTGGTTCAGGTAGCCGCGGGCCAGCCCGTCCCCCGCGAGATACAGCTCCCCGACCGCTCCGGTGGGGGCCGGGCTCAGGAAGGGGTCGAGAACATGGACCCGGGTACCGGCGATCGGCCGCCCGAGCGGGACGGTTCCCGCGGTTCGCCGCCGGGGCTCCGCGGGGTCCGCGTCCCGTCGGCCCGCCCGGCTTTCGTCGTCGGCGTGCACATGGGCGAGGCTGTCGCCCGCCGCCTCCGAGCAGCCGTACAGGTTGACCAGGCGGGCCTTCGGCCAGCGGGCGGTGAGCTGGTGGGCCAGGTCGGTGGTGAGGGGTTCGCCGCTGGAGATCCAGGTGCGGACCGAGTCGAAGCTGCCGGGCGGGGCGGACTCGACGAGGGTGGTGTAGAGGCTGGGGACGGCGGTGAGCAGGGTGGCGCGGTGCCGGGAGGCCAGCGCGGCGAGGGCGGTGGGGTCGCCGGTCGTCCCGTCGTCGGCGAGGGCCACGGCCTCCCCCGCGACCAGCGCGCCGAGCAGTTCGGTCAGGCCGTCGATGAAGCTGATCGGGCTCTTGGCGACGCGCACGCCGGCCGGACCGTCCGTCAGGGTCCTGCCCCAGGCGAGCCGGTTGGCCAGGGCCCGCTGCGTGCCGAGCACGCCCTTGGGGCGGCCGGTGGAGCCGGAGGTGAAGACGACGTACGCGGGATGGTCGGGGGACAGCGGCGGGCGCGGTACGGCGGTGGACGTCTCGCCGGGGTCGCAGACCGACTTCGGGTCGAGGGCGAGTCGCCGGGCGGTCTCCTGGTCGCTCACCACGAGCCGTGGTCGCGCGTCCGTCAGCATGAGGGCGATGCGTTCGGGCGGGTAGGACGGGTCGACCGGCATGCAGGCGGCCCCTGCCTTGAGGGTGGCCAGCAGCGCGGTGACGAGGTCCGGGCCGCGGGGCAGGGCGACGGCCACGACGGACTCGGGCCCGGCGCCGCGCGCGAGCAGGGCGGCGGCCAACCCGTCGGCGGCGGCGTCCAATTGGGCGAAGGTGAGGGTCGTGTCGCCATGGTGGACGGCGGTGGCCAGCGGCGTGCGCGCGGCCTGTTCTTCGAAGAGGTCGCGGACGGCGGTGTGCCGCTGGCCCGGAGTGGCGGCGCGGCGCTCGTCGTACGAGGCGGTGTGCCACTGGTCCGGAGCGGCGGCGCGGCGCTCGTCGTACGAGGCGGTGTGCCACTGGTCCGGAGCAGCGGCGCGGCGCTCGTCGTACGAGGCGGTGTGCCGCTGGCCCGGAGTGGCGGCGCGGCGCTCGTCGTACGAGGCGGTGTGCCACTGGCCCGGAGCGGCGGCGCGGCGCTCGTCGTACGAGGCGGTGTGCCACTGGCCCGGAGCAGCGGCGCGGCGCTCGTCGTACGAGGCGGTGTGCCACTGGTCCGGAGCAGCGGCGCGGCGCTCGTCGTACGAGGCGGTGTGCCGCTGGTCCGGAGCGGCGGCGCGGCGCTCGTCGTACGAGGCGGTGTGCCGCTGGCCCGGAGCGGCGGCGCGGCGCTCGTCGTACGAGGCGGTGTGCCACTGGTCCGGAGCGGCGGCGCGGCGCTCGTCGTACGAGGCGGTGTGCCGCTGGCCCGGAGCGGCGGCGCGGCGCTCGTCGTGCGGGGCCGTGTCCAGCCGTCCCACCAGTCGGTCGGGTTCCTCCGTGAACGCCCGTATCAGCCGGTGCAACGCGGCCGCGATGCCGGTCACCGTCGCGTGGTCGAGGGCCGTCGGCTGGTGGCTGAAGGTCAGGGTGAGCCGGTCGCCGGGCAGGGCGGTGAGGGTGAGCGGGTAGTGGGTGGCGTCGCGGACCGACACCTCGGTCATGCGGGGGCCGTCGGGCCCGAGGGCGCGGACGATGCCCTCGTCGTCGATGGGGTAGCTCTCGAAGACCAGCAGGGTGTCGAAGAGGAGGCCCTGCCCGGTGGCCCGCTGGACGCCGGCGAGCCCGAGGTGCTGGTGGCCCAGCAGGGCCGCCTGCTCGGACTGGACGCGCCTCAGGAGGTCGGCGAGCGGCTCGGCGGGGCGTAACCGCACCCGGACCGGCAGGGTGTTGATGAACAGTCCGACCATCGACTCGATGCCGGGGACGTCGGCGTCGCGGCCGGAGACGGTGGCGCCGAGGACGACGTCCAGCCGGCCGGTGTGCCGGGCGAGGAGCACCGCCCACAGTCCCTGGAGCACCGTGCTGACGGTCACCCCGTTGGCGCGGGCGGTGGCGGTGAGGGCCGTCGTCTCCCGCTCGGAGAGTTCCACGACGTGCCGCCCGGGCTGCCCGGCGGGGAGGTCCCGTGCCTCGGGGGCGATGAGGGAGGGTTCGTCGAGGCCGTCCAGGGCGGCCCGCCAGGCCTGTTCGGCGGCGGCGCGGTCCTGGCGGGACAGCCAGGCGAGGTAGTCGCGGTAGGGCCGGACCGGGGGCAGGGCGGCCGGGTCGCCGCCCGAGGTGTAGAGCCGGAAGAGCTCGCGGACCAGCACGGGCGCGGACCAGCCGTCCCACAGGAGGTGGTGCGAGGAGATCAGCAGCCGGTGGTCCCGGTCCCCGAACGCCACCAGCCGGACGCGCAGCAGCGGGGGGCGGGCGAGGTCGAAGCGGGTTTCGCGGTCCCGGGCGAGCAGGTCCTCGAACGCGGTCTGCCGCTCGGCCGGCGGCAGGCCGGTCAGGTCGGTGGCGCGCCAGGGCGTGCGGATGCCGCCGGCGATGACCTGCACCCGCCGGCCCGACCGCTGGGTGCGGAACGCGGCCCGCAGGTTGGCGTGCCGGGCCAGGAGGGCGTCGGCGGCGGTGCGCAACCGACCCTGGTCCAGCGACCCTTCGAGTCGGATGACCAGCTGTCCGGTGTAGACGTCCCGGGCGTGCTCGTCGTACAGGGCGTGGAAGACCATCCCCTCCTGCGTCGGCGACAGGGGGAGGACGTCCTCCACGGCCGGCCGGGGCGCCATCAGTCGCCGGCTCCGCGCATGGCCTCGGCCAGGCTGCGCGGGCGCATGTCCGTCCAGTTCCGCTCGATGTGCTCCAGGCAGGCGGCCCTGGTGTCCGGGCCGTGCACGCTCTCCCAGCCGGCCGGTACGGGCGCGAAGTCGGGCCACAGGGAGTACTGGCCCTCGTCGTTCACCAGGACGCGGAAGACGCCGCTGTCGTCGTCGAACGGGTTGGCCATGGCTCAGTTCCTCTCCTGCTGGGTGAAGGTTCCCGGGTACTGGTCCGGCGCCCCGGGCACCGGCTCGGCCGGGTCCGCGCCGAGGGCGAGGATCCGGTTGGCCTTGTCGACGTGGACGACCCGGGGCCGGTGGGTGGCGCGTTCCGATTCGTCGAGGACGGCGAACGACATGACGATCACGAGGTGGCCGGGGTGGACGAGGTGGGCGGCGGCCCCGTTGACGCCGATGACGCCGGTGCCGCGCGCGCCGGTGATGGCGTAGGTGGTGAGCCGGGCGCCGTTGTCGATGTCGACCACGTGGACCTGCTCGCCCTCGGTGATGTCGGCGGCGTCCATGAGGTCCTGATCGATCGTCAGGGACCCTACGTAGTGCAGATCGGCCTGGGTGACGGTGGCTCGGTGGATCTTGCCGTTGAGCAAGGTGCGCTGCACCATGACCCCCTGAGGAGTAGCACTTAGGTGAGGCTAACCTAAATCAACATCGCCGTGTCGGGAAGAACGGCTACGCGGAACAGTTGCGGAAGAACTCCAGGAGCACGCGGTTCACTTCGTCCGGGCGCTCCAGATAGCCGTAGTGGCCGCAGCCCTTGATCTCCTGGTAGAGGGCGCCGGGGACGGCCTCGGCGACCTCACGGCTCAGACGGGGCGGCAGGACGAGGTCGTCCGCGAAGCCGATCACCAGGCAGGGCACGTCGATCGCCCGGTAGGCGTCGAGCCGCCCCTCGGAGACCTCCAGGTCGAGCTGGGCCCTGACACCCGGCCCGGCGGGCTCCGGCGACAGCTCGAAGAGCTCCAGCCAGTCCCGGACCCGCTGTTCGTCGTCAAGGGTGGCGGGCGAGAGGTTCCGCACGGCCCGCACCCAGGCCGCGTAGGCAGGGGGCAGCTCCACCCCGCTGTCGTACAGGGCGCGTTCGGCCGCGGCGGTGGCGGCGCGCAGGGCGTCGGTCCTCCCTCGGGTGGCCATCAGCACGCCCTGCCGCACGAGCCGGGGGCGGCGCAGCATCAGCTCCTGGACGACGTACGCCCCCATGGAGACGCCGACGACGCGGCAGGGGGCGAGGCCGAGGTGCTCGATGAGACCCGCGGTGTCGGCCACGAGGTCGTCGACGGTGAAGCCCCCGGGGCACTCGTCGCTCGGCGGGACGCCCCGGTTGTCGAAGGTGACCACGCGGTGTCCGGCCTCGACCAGGGCGGGCACCTGGTGGAGGTGCCAGGCGCGCCCCCGGGCGCCCTGGCCCATGACCAGGAGCACGGGCTCGCCGTGACCGGTGTCGTCGTAGTGGATCCGGACTCCGTCGATGGTCGTGCTCGGCATGGCCCTCCTCGCGGGCGCGGGGTCAGTCGGCGGCGGGTGACGTCTCGGCGGGCGCCGCGCGTCCGTCACCGGCGGGCGGCCCCTGGAGGGTGGCCTTGCGCAGCCCCGGCAGGACGAGGGCGACCGCCGCCACTCCGGCCAGGCACACCACTCCGCCGACGACGGCGGCGCCGGCCGAGGAGCCGAGCGCCCGGGCCACCAGGCCGGCCTCCACATTGCCGACGGAGGGGCCGGCGGTGGCCTGGGCGAGCCAGAGGCTGCCGACCCGGCCCTGGAGACGGTCCGGCGTGTAGTGCTGGAGCAGGGCCCGGCGCAGAATCTCGGAGACGGTGTCGCCGAGGCCCGCCAGGGCCAGGAAGACCAGCGCGCTCCACAGGCTCGGGCTCAGGCCGAAGCAAGTGATCGCCAGGCCCCACAGCGCGACCGCGCCGATCAGGGCGCGTCCGGTGTGGTGGATCCGGCCTGTCCAGCCGCTGGCCAGGGCCCCGCAGAACGAGCCGACGGCGGGGGCGGTGTAGAGGAGGCCGACGGTGGAGGGGCCGCCGCCGAAGTGCTCGGTGCCGAGTTCCGGGAACAGCGCGTACGGCATGGCGAAGACCACGGCGCACACGTCGATCAGCAGCAGCCCGGCGACGACCTGGTTGCCCCGCAGGAAGCGCAGCCCCTCCCCCATGGCCTTCAGCGGGTGCTGTGGCTCCCCGGCCCCCTCGGGCGCGAGGCGGGGCAGCGGGGCGAGCAGGGCGAGACCCACGACGTAGATGACGGCGTCGGCCGCGAAGCACAGCGCGACGCCCGGCCCGGCCGCGATGACGCCCGCGAGGGAGGGCCCGGCCATGGCGCCGAGCTGGGCGGTGAGGGTCATCAGCGCCCCGGCTGCGGCGAGTTGGCCCGGCGCGACCAGGGCCGGGGCGGCGGCCATCAGGGCGGGTCCGCCGAGACCACTGGCGCCGCCCGCGAGGACGGCGGCAACGAACACGAACCACAACTGCGGGTCGGGCAGGGCCGCGTTCACCGCCAGGCCGGTGATCACCACGGCGGTCGCGGCCCGGGTGACGAGCACGATCCGGCGCCGGTCGACCCGGTCGGCGAGCACCCCGCCCGCGACCAGCCCGACCAGCAGCGACAGGCCCAACGACAGGCTCATCAGACCGACTTGGACCGACGAGCCGGTCAGTTCGTAGACCTGGATGCTGGCCGCGACCGAGGTGAGGTGCGTGCCCAGCATGGAGATCGCCTGGGTGGCGAACAGCAGCCGGAAGTGCCTGCTCGCTCTCAGGGGGGTGACATCGACGACGACTTCTCCCAGTCGCACCTTCGCACCTAACTCCTCAGGGACGGCGCGGCGAGCGGCGCCGGTTGCGCGGGGACGACGTAGGGGGCGACGCTGCGGAGTTTCTCGCAGGTCTCCTCCAGCTCCCGGGCGGGCGTCGACCCGGCGAGGATACCGGCGCCGGCCCGCAGCCAGGTGCGGCCGTCCTCCTCGAAGAGGCTGCGCAGGACCAGGGCGGCGTCGAGCGAGCCGTCGCTGCCCGCCATGAGGGCCGCGCCGCTGTAGATGCCGCGCGGCTCCTCCTCCAGCCGGGCGATGCAGTCGTACGCCGGTGCCTTGGGGATGCCGGAGGCGGTGACGGCCGGGAAGACGGCGCGCAGCACGTCCCAGGCGGTGGTGTTCTCGGCGAGCAGTCCGTGCACGCTGGAGCCGAGGTGCTGGACGCTGCCGCGCCGGCGCACGCTCAGCAGGTCGCGCACGGAGACGGTGCCCGGGCGGCACACGGTGGCCATCTCCTCCTCCGCCAGTTTCACGGAGAGCACGTGCTCGGAGATCTCCTTGGGGTCGGCGAGGAGTTCGGCGCGCAGCCGTTCGTCCTCCTGCTCGCCGAGGCCCCGGGCGCGGGTGCCGGCGAGCGGCTGGGTGAGGGCCCGGCCGTCCGCGCCGACCTCGGCGACGGTCTCGGGGCTGAAGCCGACGACCCGGCGTCCGCCGAGGTTCATCAGGTAGGAGCGGGCGGGGGTGTTGTGGGACCTGCCGTGCACGTAGGTGGCGGTGAAGTCGACCGGGTACGGCACCGGGACGGTCCGGGAGAGGATGACTTTCTGGAGTTCACCGGCCCGTATCTCCTCGATCGCGCGGGCGACGAGGCCGGGGTAGGTGCCGGCGGTGTCCGCCACGTCGATCGGCCGGGCCTCGACGGTGGTCCGGGGAACGGGTTCGGCCAGCAGCCGGAGTAACGCCTCCAGCGTCTCCGGGTCGGTGCTGCGCACCTCGGCCTCGCCCTGACGGAGCCTCACCTCGCTGTGCGGGACGACGAGATGGAGCAACCGCGCGTCCCCGGCCCGGTCGGGGCGGCCGGCGTTCAGGTGCGCGAACTCGTAGGCCATCCAGCCGAAGGCGTGCCAGCCCTCGACGGCCATCCGGTCGAGCTGTTCCTGGACTTGGCGCAGGGGGTGCGGTCCGAGCGGGACCGCGGCGTCCTCGGAGAGCCAGCGGCGACGGACCTCGGAGCGGTCGACCACGACCTCACCGAGCGCGTCTCCGGCGAACCACCACTCGCCTTCCCTCTCGTAGACCACGTACTGGTCGAACAGTTCCGACTCGGCCAGCCTGGCGGCCAGCAGGACGGGGTCTCCCGGCAGTTCCGTCCGCGCGCTCCGGTACCGCAGCAACGCCTACCTCCCGAGCTTAGGTTAACCTAACCTAAGGCACGACCCTAGCCTCCGCGTCGGAGTCTCGTCCAGGCTTGACCCCGATCTTCCATTAGGGAAGCCTTTCCTAAACAGCAGGCGGGAGTTGAGGATGCTCGACGGTTGGGTGCCCTGGCCGGAAGAGGTCGCGCGGAGGTATCGGGCCGAGGGGTTCTGGGAGGGCCGGCCGCTCGACCGGCTGCTGCGGGACCGCGCCGAACGCGACCCGGAGCGGATCGCGCTGGTGGACGCTGAGGGCGAGCGGTGGTCGTACGCCGCACTCGACGCCCGCGCCGACCGCCAGGCCGCGGGACTGCGGCGGCTCGGCATCGGCGCCGGGGACCGCGTGGTGGTCCAACTCCCCAACACGGACGCCTTCGTGGTGCTGTTCTTCGCGCTGCTGCGGGCGGGTGCGATACCGGTGCTCACGCTGCCCGCGCACCGCGAGAGCGAGATCGTCCACGTCGCCGAGACCTCCGGCGCCAAGGCGTACGCGATCCCCGACACGCACGACCACTTCGACCACCGGGCCCTCGCCCGGGCCGTCCGCAAGGCCGTGCCCCGCGTGGAGCACGTCCTGGTGGCCGGTGATCCCGCGGAGTTCACCGCGCTGGACGAGGTCGACGCCGACCCGGTCCCCCTGCCCGTGCCCGACCCCTCCGACGTGGCCGTGCTGCTGCTGTCCGGCGGCACCACGGGCAAGCCCAAACTCATCCCCCGCACCCACGACGACTACGCCTACAACGTCCGCGCCAGCGCCGAGGTCTGCGGCTTCGACAGCTCCACCGTCTACCTGGTGGTGCTGCCGACCGCGCACAACTTCGCGCTCGCCTGCCCCGGACTGCTCGGCACGCTGTACGCCGGCGGCACCGTCGTCCTCTCCCCCACGCCGAGCCCCGAGGACGCCTTCGCGCTGATCGAGCGGGAGGGGGTCACCGCCACCGCCGTGGTCCCGCCGATCGCCCTGCTGTGGCTGGACGCCGTGGAGTGGGAGGAGGCCGACCTGTCGTCGCTGCGGCTGCTCCAGGTCGGCGGCTCCAAGCTGGGCGCCGAACCCGCGGCCCGGGTCGGCCCCGCCCTCGGCTGCGCCCTCCAGCAGGTCTTCGGCATGGCCGAGGGCCTGCTCAACTACACGCGCCTGGACGACCCGCCGGAGCTGGTCGCCGGGACCCAGGGCCGCCCGCTGTCCCCGGCCGACGAGATCCGCGTCGTCGACGAGGACGGGCACGACGTGCCGCCCGGCGCCACCGGTGAGCTGCTCACCCGCGGCCCCTACACCCTGCGCGGCTACTACCGGGCGCCCGCGCACAACGCCCGCTCCTTCACCGCCGACGGCTACTACCGCACCGGCGACCTGGTGCGCGTCCTGCCCTCCGGGCACCTGGTCGTCGAGGGCCGGGCCAAGGACCAGATCAACCGGGGCGGCGACAAGATCTCCGCCGAGGAACTGGAGAACCACCTCCTCGCCCACCCCGCCGTGCACGACGCGGCCGTGGTCGGCATGCCCGACGCGACCATGGGCGAACGCACCTGCGCCTACCTCGTGCCCCGCGGTGGCACGGTCCCCACCCAGCGGGAGCTGGCCGCGTTCCTCACCGAGCGGGGCGTCGCCGCCTACAAGCTGCCCGACCGGGTGGAGGTGGCCGACGCCTTCCCCAGGACCTCTGTCGGCAAGACCGACAAGAAGGAACTGGGCCGCAGGATCGCCGCCCTGCTGCGCGCGGAGGGCAGCGGTGCCGGCTGAGACCACCGCTCCGGCCCGCCCGGAGAAGCCCTCCCCGGCGCCGCCCGCCCGCCGCCGGACCGCCACCACCCGCACCCTCGCCGTCCTGGGCGCCCTGCTGCTGCTCCTCGCGGCCGTCCTGCTCAGCCTGGCCATCGGGTCGCGGTCGCTGCCGGTCTCCGTCGTGGTGGACGCGCTGCGGCACGACGACGGCTCGACCGCCGCCTCCGTCATCTGGGACGTGCGGGTGCCGCGCACCCTGGCCGGGATCGCCGCGGGCGCCGCCCTCGGTGTCGCGGGCGCGCTCATCCAGGCGCTCACCCGCAACCCGCTGGCCGATCCCGGCCTGCTCGGCGTCAACGCCGGGGCCGCCACCGGCGTCGTCCTGTCCCTCACCGTGCTGGGCCTGACCAGCCTGTGGGCCTCGGTGTGGTTCGCCCTGGCGGGCGCGGTGGTGGCGGGACTGCTCGTGTACACGCTGGCCTCGGGCGGACGCGGCGGCGCCACGCCCGAACGGCTCGCGCTCGGCGGCGCGGTGATCGCCGCGGTGTTCACCGGGATCAGCCAGACCCTGATGCTGCTCGACGCGCAGGCCCTGGACCAGCTGCGGTTCTGGAGCGTGGGCTCGCTCGCCCGGGCCGACAGCGCCACGCTGACGACCATCACGCCGTTCGTCGTCGTGGGCCTGCTGCTGGCGCTCGGCCTGGTCCGGCCGCTCAACGCGATGGCCCTCGGCGACGACGCCGCCCGCTCGCTCGGCGCCCATCTGCACCGCACCCGCTTCCTCGGGCTGCTCGCCGTCACACTGCTGTGCGGCGCGGCGACCTCGGCCGTCGGCCCCCTGGTGTTCGTGGGTCTCGCCGTCCCGCACATCGCCCGCATGATCGCCGGCGCCGACCAGCGCTGGACGCTCCCGCTGTCGCTGCTCCTGGCCCCGGCGCTGCTGCTGTTCGCGGACGTCCTCGGCCGGGTCGCCGTCCGTCCCGACGAACTCGACGCGGGCGTGGTCACGGCGGTCGTCGGGGCGCCGGTGTTCATCGCGCTGGTACGGCACCGCAGGGTGGTGGCCGCATGACGACACGCACAGCCGCGCCCGCCGGGCTCCCCGCCCGGACCCACGTCGTACGGAGCCGCTCCCACCGCCTTTCCCTGCGGCTGGACGTGCGCGCCCTCACGGTCTGCCTGCTCGTGCTGGCCGCCACGGCCGGGGTGGGCGTCCTCGCCCTGGGCACCGGCGAGTACGCGATCTCCCCGGCGGACGTGGTCCGCACCCTGCTGGGCAACGGCAGCCGCCGGACCGACTTCGTCGTGGGCGAACTGCGGCTGCCGCGGCTGCTCACCGGCATCCTCGTCGGAGCCGCCCTCGGGGTGAGCGGCGCGCTCTTCCAGAGCCTGTCCCGCAACCCCCTCGGCAGCCCCGACATCGTCGGCTTCACCTACGGCTCGGCCACCGGCGGTCTGCTCGTCGTCCTGGTCGCGGGCGGCACCGGCGGCCAGGTCGCGCTCGGGGCGGTGGGCGGGGGCCTGGCGACCGCCGTCCTGGTCTACGTCCTCGCGTGGCGGCACGGCATCCACGGCTTCCGGCTCGTCCTCGTCGGCATCGGCGTCAGCGCCCTGCTCCAGGGCGTCAACGCCTATCTGCTGGCCAAGGCGCGGTTCACCGAGGCCGCGCAGGCCATGGTGTGGCTCAACGGCAGCCTCAACGGCCGGGGTTGGCAGGACGTGCGGCCCGCCGCGCTCGGGCTGCTGGTGGTCCTGCCGCTCATCGTGTGCGTGGCGGGCCGGCTGAAGATCCTGGAGATGGGCGACGACGTCGCGGGCGGGCTCGGGGTGTCCGTGCAGCGCACCCGGCTGGTGATGCTCGTCCTGGCCACGGCGTCCTGCGCGGTCGCCACCGCGGCGGCCGGCCCGATCCCGTTCGTCGCCCTCATCGCACCCCAGCTCGCCCGGCGCCTCACCCGGCAGCCCGGCCCGAACCTCCTCGCCGCCACCTGCACCGGCGCCCTGCTCGTGGTCACCGCGGACTTCGCCTCCCAGCACCTCCACGAGTCGGCCCAGCTCCCGGTCGGCGTCGTGACCGCGGTGGTCGGCGGCGTGTACCTGGGCCTCCTGCTGCGCCGCCAGCGACGGGCCGGCCGCATCTGAGCACCGCGGGGCCGCATCGGGGCAGATGGCCCGGCGTCGCCTGGGCACTCGGCAGGTACCGGCTCGCGGGGGTGCCGAGCGTGCGCCCGGCGTGAGCCGGTACCTTGCTGGGAAGGCCACTGCGGGGAGAAGCACATGACCGATCCGACGACCACAGACGCGGACGCCCTCCGTCCGCTCCCGAAGGCCGGGAAGCCCTCGGGTGGGCCCGGCCGGCTCCTGGGCGCCGTCATGGGCGACCTCAGGGCCGTGGACGGCGCCCTGTACGCGGCGGTGGCCGCCACCCCCACGCCCACCCTCGACCGGACGCTGCGCCACCTGTCCCACGCGGCGGACCACTCGAAGATCTCGTTCACCATCGCCGCCGCCCTGGCACTGGCCGGCAAGCGGCCGCGCCGGGCCGCCGTCGCCGGCGTCGGCGCGATCGCCGTGGCCTCGGCCTCCGCCAACCTGCTCGGCAAGCGCCTGGTGCGCCGGGCCCGTCCGGACCGGGAGGCCGCCCGGGTGACGGTGGACCGGCACGTCAAGATGCCGACGTCGGCCTCGTTCCCCTCCGGGCACACGGCGTCGGCGGTCGCGTTCGCCACCGCCGTCGGCGTGGTCCTGCCTCCGGCGGCGGTGCCGCTCGGGGCGCTGGCGGGCGCCGTCGGCTACTCCCGCATCCACACCGGCGTGCACTATCCGGGCGACGTGGCCGCGGGCGCGGTCCTCGGCATAGCGAGCGCCGCGGCGGCGCTGGCGGCGGCAGCCGCCACCCCCTCGGCGAAGACGCAGGCGCTCCTCGCGGCCGCCCGCTCCTGGCCGCGCATCGGCATCGCGGACTCCCTGCGCCGGTGAGCGGCGGCCCGCCCCTCGCGCCGCGGGAGGTCAGGGCAGGAGGATGACCGCCTCCTCGGGGCGCTCACACCCGAGCCGCCCCGAGGACCTCTCGACGCCCGGCTGAGCGCCCCCCGATGCCCGGCTGAGCGCCCGCCGATCGCCCGGCTGACCGCCCCACGACGCCCGGCTGACCGCCCCTCGACGCCCGGCTAGGGAACGGGAACGGCGGCGGGCCGCCGGATGTCGACGGCCGTGAGCGCCAGGGCCAGCGGCCCGGGGACCAGGAAGGCCAGCGGCAGCAGCATCCAGGCGCACAGCGCGGCCGTCGCCACGGCGAGCAGCACCAGGCCGCTGCCGCCCACGTCCGCCACTGCGTCCCGCACGGCCCCGCGCAGCGCCGCCCGCCAGTCGGTGACCGACTCGGGGCGTCCGCAGGCGCGCAGGCCGACGACCGCGGCGCACGTGCCGATGCCGGCGGCGGCCACCGCGAACAGCGGCGCCCCGGGCAGCCCCGCCCCGGCCAGCGCCAGGTCCGCGGCGAGCAGCAGCAGGCCCGCCAGCGCGACGGCTCCCGCCAGCAGGTCACCGGCCCGCAGGCGCTCGCGCAGCAGGGCGACGTACCGTCCGGCCGTGACCGGCCGGTCCTGCCCGGCCCCGCGCAGCACGGCGCACGCCGTCGACAGCGCGGCCGGGGCCGTCACCAGCGGCAGGCACGCCACCGAGGTGACGAGTCCGACGCTCAGCACGTCCGCGAACAGGGTCATGCGCGGCCCGAACACCTCGCCTGCCTCACGTGTCGGCATCCCGCTCACCCCTTCAGTCCGGAGCTGGCCATGCCCTCCACCAGGAACCGCTGGAAGGCGAGGAAGAACAGCACGATCGGCAGCAGCGCGATCACCGACAGGGCGAACATCGGGCCGAAGGCGGAGGTGCTGGAGGCGTCCACGAAGGACCGCAGCGCGAGCGTCAGCGTGAACTTGTCCGGGTCGAAGAGGTAGATGAGCTGGGTGAAGAAGTCGTTCCAGGTCCAGATGAACGTGAAGATGGCGGTGGTGATCAGGGCCGGCCGGGTGAGCGGCAGCACGACCTGGAAGAAGCTGCGGAACGGGCCGCAGCCGTCGATCCGGGCCGCCTCCTCCAGCTCGCGCGGCAGCCCGCGCATGAACTGCACGATGAGGAAGACGAAGAACGCCTCGGTGGCGAGGAACTTCGGCAGGATCAGCGGCCAGTAGGTGTTCACCAGGCCGAGCTGGTTGAAGATGATGTACTGCGGGATCAGCACCGCGTGGTGCGGCAGCATGATCGTCGCGATCATGAAGGCGAACAGCGGCCCGCGCAGCCGGAACCGCAGCCGGGCGAAGGCGTAGGCGGCCAGTGAGCAGCTGATGACGTTGCCGAGGACCGCGCCGCCCGCGATGAGCAGGGAGTTGCCGAGCAGCCGCCAGATGGAGACGTCGTTCACGCCCTCCAGGGCGGTGGTGTAGTTCGACCACTCCAGGTGGCTCGGGAGCAGGTTCAGGCTGGCGATGACCTCGTCGGCGGGCTTGAGCGAGGTGGCCAGCAGCCAGGCCAGCGGGTAGAGCATCACCAGCAGGGCGGCCAGGCAGCCGAGGTGCAGGGCGAGGCGGCCCCAGCGGACGGGCTTGCGGGGCGCGGTGGTCGGGACGGCGGTCATCGGTCCCCCTCGGAGGCGTAGAAGACCCAGGAGCGCGAGGTGCGGAACAGCACCGCCGTGACGGCGCCGATCACGACGAGCAGCACCCAGGCCATGGCGGAGGCGTATCCCATGTGGGAGGCGACGAAGCCGCGGTCGTAGAGGTACATGGTGTAGACGAGGGTCGAGTCGGCGGGTCCGCCCTTGCCGGCGCTGACCGCGAAGGCGGGTGTGAACACCTGGAAGGCCTGGATGGTCTGCAGGACCAGGTTGAAGAAGATCACCGGGGAGAGCATCGGCACGGTGACCGACAGGAACTGACGCCACTTCGAGGCCCCGTCGCACGCCGCCGCCTCGTACAGCTCGGCGGGGATCTGCTGGAGCCCGGCGAGGAAGATGACCATCGGCGCGCCGAACTGCCACACCGTCAGCAGGGCGACGGCGAGCAGTGCCCAGCCGGGCTTGTTGACCCAGCCGCCGGTGCCGAACAGGTGGTCCACGGTGCCGCCGTCGTTGAAGATCGCCCGCCAGACCAGGGCGATCGACATCGACGCGCCGAGCAGGGAGGGCGCGTAGAACGCGGAGCGGTAGAAGGCCTTGCCGCGTTTCATGCCCTTCAGGGCGAGCGCCACGACGAGGGCGAGGGCCAGTTGCAGGGGCACGGCGATGACGACGTACGTCAGGGTCGTCACGACGGAGCGCCAGTAGCGGGGGTCCTCGGTGAACATCTGCACGTAGTTGCGCAGGCCCACCCACTTCGGCGGGGTGAACAGGTCGTAGTCGGTGAACGACAGGTACAGCGACACGGCCATCGGCAGCAGCGTCAGGACGACCGCGCCGAGGACCCACGGGGAGAGGAACACCCAGGCGGCGCCCTCGCGTTCGCGCTTGGGGCGGCGTTCCGGGGCGGGTGCGGGGGCGCGCTTCGCCTCCGCGGGGATCGCGGTGGTGGTCATGACCTCAGCTCCGCCTTCGCCTCGGTGATGTAGTTCTCGGCCGCCTCGCGGGGCGACATGCGCGCGTAGGACACCTGGTCGTAGTCGCGCTGGAAGGTGCTCTGGAGGGCGTTGTCACCCGCGGGCGGGGCCTGGGGCGGGTCCTTGAGCTTGCCCTCCAGGGATGCCTGGTAGTCGGCGATGGTCTTGTCGAAGTCCTTCAGCCGCGGGCCGATCTCGTCGCGGATCGTCTCGTTGACGGGGATGCCTCGGCTCGCGCCGAGGATCTTCGCCGCCTCCCGGTTGTTGATCATGAAGTCGAGGAGCTGGGCCGCCTCCTCGGGGTGGGCGGTGTGGGCGGAGACGCCGAGGAACATGGACGGCTTGAAGTACTGGCCGGGTGTGCCGTCCTCGCCGGTCGGCATGGGGGCGAGGGCGACGCCGGTCGGGACGAGGGCGAGGAATCCGCTCGCGGGGGCGTCCCAGTTGGCGTCGGTGACGGACTTGCCGCGTCCCAGCGGGGTGTTCTCGACGGAGCCGTCGAGCTGGGTGGTCTGCTCGGCGGGCGAGACGGCGCCCTCGCGGCGCAGTTGGTCGGTGAAGGTCCACCAGCGGGTGAGGTCGGCGGCGGTGAAGCCGAGCCCGCCGTCTTCGGTGTAGAGGGCCTTGCCCTGGCCGCGCAGCCAGACCTCGAAGGCGTCCTCGCTCTGGCCCGGGTCGGTCGCCCCCGGTTTGCCGGTCTTCTTCGCGAGGGCGCGCATGGTGTCGGCCCACTGGCTCCAGGTCCAGCTCTTGCCGGGCAGGGGCACGCCCGACTTCTTCCAGGTCTGGACGTCGTAGGCGACGGTCTCGGTGCCGCGGCCCTGTGGGATGGCGTACTGGACGTCGTCGACGCGGCCGGTGGCGAGCAGTCCCGGGTCGATCTCGGAGGTGCGCAGGACGGACTTCTGCTTGCCGAGGTCGAGCAGGACGCCGCCGGAGGCGTACTGGTCGATCTGGCGGTAGTCCAGCTGCATCACGTCCGGGGCGTCGCCGCCGGCGGCCTGGGTGGCGAGCTTCTGCTTGTAGGCGTCGTAGCCGGAGAACGACGTCGTCACGTCGACGTTCGGATGCTGTTTCTCGAACAGCGCGACGGCCTGCTCGGTGCGTTCCGCGCGGTCGGGGTTGCCCCACCACGTGTAGCGCAGCACGACCTTGCCGCCGTCGGCGGACTCGCCGGGTCCTCCGCAGCCCGCCAGCACGGCGCACAGTGCCAGTGCGGCGGCCGACGCGCAGAACCCCTTTGTCCTGTGTCCGGGCATGCCGAGGTCACTCCTCTCCTCGGAGATGGGTCGAGACCCCCCAGGTCCCCCCTCGCTCGGTGTGCGGCTACTCCGCCTGGTACGGCAGCGTGGTGCCCGGCAGCGCGTACTCGTCGCGGCGGCCGCACATGCCGAAGCCGCCGAGCCGGGTGGGCGCCGCCTCGTGGGCGGTGGCCTCGCCGAGGTAGGCGGGCTCGCCGGCGGCCAGCGCGTCGAGCTGGGCGCCGGTGCGTTCGGCGGTGGCGAGGGCGCCCGCCCGCCACAGGGCGCGCCAGGTGGGCACCTTGTCGCGCACGAGGCGGGCGGCGGCCCGCTGGAACTCCCGGTAGGGGCCGTTGTCCCCGGCGACGAGCGCCTCGCGCAGGGCGAGGTAGCCCTCGACGGCGAGGTCCCTGCGGCGCCGGGCGGCCGCCGCGGTCTCCGGTCCGGTGCCGGGCGGCAGGGCCGCCGCGGCGGCGTACCTCTCCGGGTCGGCGAGCACCTCGGGCGGGAAGGTGAACACGGCGTCCCCGGCCTCGGGCAGGCCGCTGTTCTGCATCAGCACGGTGATGCGCAGATCGCCGCCCTGCACCATGCGGTGCACGGTGCCCGGCGTGAACCAGGCGACGGAGCCGGCCGCGAGGGGGATGTCCCGGTAGCCGTCGGGGCTCAGCGTCTGGACCGCGCCCCGGCCGCCGGTGACGACGTACGCCTCGGTGCACACCAGGTGCAGGTGGGGGCTGCCGCCGCAGACGCCGTCGGCGGCCTCCCAGTCGTAGGCGCTCAGGTGGGACAGTCCGACCGCTCCGGGCAGGGGGTGCGGAAGAGCCGGTTTCGGTTCGCTCACCACGGCAGGCTCCCGAGGTGGGTGCCGACCCGGTCGCGGTCCCAGGCGCCGTCGGCGACGAGGATGCGGTAGCGGTACGCGAAGGACTCGCCCGGCGGCAGCTCGAACTCCTCGAAGAACGCCCAGGAGAAGGCGACCGTCGGGAACGGCTCGGAGCGGACGAACCAGTGGGACTCGTGGATGGCGGACGTCTCGTCGAGGTTCTCGGGGGCGTGCGCGAAGACCAGGGTGGAGTGGCCGTCGACGTCGTCGTGCTCGGTGGTGAAGGCGAGCCAGGGGCCCTGGCTGCCCATGAGCTTGCCGGCGTCGGCGTCGGTGTCCGGGGCGAAGACCGTGCCGCCGGTGAAGTCGCGCGGGCCGCGCCACTGGAGTCCGGTGTAGCCGGCCATCTCGCGGCCCGCGGTGGTCGGGGAGCCGAAGGCCAGGGGTTCGGAGCGGGTGTTGGTGAGCCGGATCGACCAGTCGAGGGCCCAGGAGCCGGTCTCCTCGTCCACCGAGTGCACGGTCAGCGACCGCGCCTCGTGCGCCCACTCCTGGCCGCCGTTCTCGAGCCAGGTGAGGTCCTCGGTGAAGGAGAGGCGGTCCTCGTCGACGGTGAAGGCGGAGAAGCCGTCGTGCCGCATCGAGCCGACCCGTTCCGGCAGGCGGAGGTAGCCCTGGCCGTGGACGTAGCAGTTGCCGCCCCAGAAGTTCTGGCCGGACAGATGACTCGCCGTCATCTGCAGGCCCTTGTGCCAGCGGTGGTCGTTCGGGCGGTAGCCGGTGACCGTGCGGCCGGACAGGGTGCGCACGGGATGGGCGTAGGGCTTGCGGGACTCGAAGGGGTCCGGGTCGGGGCGGTAGACGTAGCGGAGGATCTCCGTGCCGTTCGCCGCCGTGACGGCGATGTCCTCGCCGTGGGTGTGGGTGACGCGGATGCTCATGCGCGCTCCTTGGGGGCCCAGTCGGGGTACTCGCCGTGCATGGCCTCGTAGAAGGGGTCGCCGGGGCCGATCTCCCCCGCGTGCACGGATCGGCCGGTGAACGCCGCCTTGTACAGGGCGGCGGCGAACTCGAGGGTGGCGCGGGCCTCCTGACCGCTGCCCGGCGGCCGGGTGCCGCTGTCGTAGGCGTCGAGGAGCGCGCCGAGCTGGGCCGTGTGCGAGCTCGGCACGTCGTGCGCGGGGGTGCGCCAGGCGATGGCGCGGTCGGAGGCGACGTGCGGGGCCGGGGTGTAGACCCAGCTGTCGTTGCTGTGGCCGTACAGGTGGGTGAGTTCGACGGTGGCGTCGGCGCAGTCGATGCGGATGCGGCTGACCTCGTCCGGGGAGAGCACGCTGTTGACGACGGTGGCGAGGGCGCCGCTCCTGAAGCGCACCAGGGCGGTGGAGACGTCCTCGCTCTCGGTGTCGTGGACGAGCCGGGCGGCCATGGCGCGGATCTCCTCCCACTCGCCGAGCAGGTGCAGCATCAGGTCGTACTGGTGGATGCCGTGGCCCATGGTGGGGCCGCCGCCCTCACTGGCCCACTTCCCGCGCCACGGCACCGCGTAGTAGGCGGCGTCCCGGTGCCAGGTGGTCTGGCAGTGCGCGACGAGCGGGGCGCCCAGTTCGCCGCTGGTGATCAGCTCGCGGGCGTGTACGGCGCCGGAGCCGTAGCGGTGCTGGAAGACGACCGCCGCGTAGGCGCCCGAGGCCTCCTCGGCGGCGGCGATCTCGTCGTACTCGGCGAGCGACAGGGTGAGCGGCTTCTCGCACAGCACCCAGGCACCGGCCTTGAGCGCGGCCACCGTCTGGTCCCGGTGCAGGGAGGGCGGCGTGCCGATGAGGACCAGGTCGGGGCGTGCGGCGTCCAGCATCGCGTCCACCGAGGTGTACCCGGCGACCTGCTCGCCGGCCAGCTCGCGGAAGGCGTCGAGCCGCTCCTGGTCCACGTCGACGGCGGCGACCAGTTCCACCCGGTCGGAGTGGGCCCGCAGCGCGGGCAGGTGGCTGCCGCTGACGATGGCTCCGGTGCCGACGACGGCCACGCGGCGGCGGGTGGGAGACCCTGGGGACACGGACATGCGGCGCTCCTCGGACGGCCGGCGGACACACGCTTGGAAAGCGCTTGCACTCGGAAGGTGACCCTAGGCGCGAGAGAATGTCTGGACAACCCCCCTGCACGGACCTGCACAAGGTCTGCGCGCGCGTTCTCCCAGCTCGGGGCGGAGATGCCGAGGTGCGCCGCGGCCGGGAAACGGCGTTCCCCCGCCCCCTTACGGGGGCATACCCCACCGCGAACCGGCCGCCAGCCGGAGTGATCGCGCGGCGCCCCCTCCCTACCGTTCTGTCACACACCCCCCTCCCTGGCATGACCCTGCCACGCCAGGGAGGGGGATATCCGCGACAGAAGGGACACCCACGTGTTATCCCGCCTCCCGGGCACCGCGAGGAGAGCCGCCCTCGCCCTGACCGCCGGGGCTCTCGCCTGCACGGCGCTGCCCGCCACGGCCGCCGAGCGCGCCCCCGGCTCCGACCCCCTCGCCCGCTACCACCAGCAGCGCCTGACCTGGAAGAGCTGCGTGCTCGGCCCGGACGACACGACCGGCAAGGAACTGGAACAGGCCGGCGCCCGCTGCGCCGACGTGACCGTGCCGCTGGACTACGCGGACCCCGGCGGCCGTACGATCACCGTCGCGATCTCCCGGGTCCCCGCCGCCGACACCGGCCGCCGCGTCGGCCCGCTGCTGCTCAACGGCGGCGGACCGGGCGGGCAGACGCTCGGGGACCCGCCGTGGGTGCGCAAGGCGATGAAGGACGTCGGCGCGCGCTACGACGTGGTGGGGGTGGACCCCCGTTTCGTGGGCCGCAGCACACCGCTGGACTGCCGCTGGCCGACCGGCTCGGCGTTCCGCGGGGCTGGTGCGGACCGGGCCGGCTTCGACCGCGTGGCCGCCTTCTCGAAGGACCTCGCCGAGCGCTGCCGCAAGAACGCCGGTGGAGTGCTGTCCCACATCAACACCCGCAACACCGCGCGCGACATGGACGTGATCCGGGCCGCGCTCGGCGAGCGGCGGATCTCCTACCTGGGCTACTCCTACGGCAGCTATCTGGGCGAGGTGTACGCCACGATGTTCCCCGGCCGCACCGACCGGGTCGTCCTGGACGGGGTGATCGACCCGGAGCGCTACGGCCCCCGGCTGCTGCTGGGCATCGAGCGGGCCAACCGCCGGGCGCTGCAGGGCTGGGCCTCCTGGGCCGCCGCCCGTGACACGACGTACGGCCTGGGCGGGACGCGCGGTGAGGTGCTGGCGGCCGTGGAGCGGGTGCGCCGAGCCGCCGGCCGGTCCCCGCTGCGGCTCGGCGACCACCGGGTGGACGGGCACGTGATGCCCATCGTCGTCTTCAACGGCCTGTCGCAGCACAACGACACCGCCTACGGGGAGTTCGCGCAGGGGATGCGGGACATGCTGCGGGCCTCCCGGGGGCAGCGGGTCACACCGTCCCCCTGGCTCGCCGGGGTGCTCGACTTCGTGCTCACCGGTGCCGACTCGCACTACGGCAGCGTGCAGACGGCGATCCTGTGCGGCGACGGCACGGCCCCGCGCGACCCGGAGGTCTACTGGCGTGACGTCCAGCGCACCCGGGCGCAGGATCCGCTGTTCGCGCCCGTGACCCACAACATCAACCCGTGCGCCTTCTGGGACGCGCCGCGGGAACGCCCGACCACGGTCCGCGACGACCTGCCCGCGCTGCTCGTCAACGCCACCGGAGACCCGCGCACCGGCTACGTCGGCGCCCAGGCGGTGCGGGCGATGTGGCCCTCCTCGCGGCTGGTCACCCTGCGCGGCGCCGACCAGCACGCGGTGTACGGCGTCTACGGGTCGCCGTGCGTGGACGACGCGGTGAACGCGTACCTGGCCACCGGGCGGCTGCCGGTGCGTGACCTCGACTGCGGGGCGCCCACGCGCGGCTGACGCACGCGGGAGCCCGGACCGTCGCCGGTCCGGGCTCCCGGAGTGGGCGGGATCGAGCCCCTCAGGACTCGACGATCTTGCGCACGTTGTCCACGGATCCACAGCCGGCCTTCAGCTGACGCTCGCGTTCCTGCGAGAACGCCAGGCCCAGCTCCTCCCGCCGCTCCATCGCCACGTTCTCCCGCGCACCGTTGAGGATGGTGCGCTCCTCCTCGTCGGCGTGGTGGGTGACGGCCTCCACCAGCTCCTCGAGCTTTTCGTCCCACTCCTCGGAGCCGACCTCCTCCACCTCGAGGAGTTCCAGGAGTGCCTTGTTGCCCTCGTCGTGCTCGTGCTCGCCGTGCTCGACTTCTTCGTCATCGATGTTCTTGTACCGCTTGAGCGCCGGGTAGACCTTGGCCTCCTCGGCCAGTGCGTGGGCGATCAGCAGGTCCGCGAATTCCCGCAACGCGCCCTCACGATCGGCCTCGACACTGCGCATTCGGCGGAAGAGGTCCTCCATGCGCCGGTGGTCCCGGAGAATGAGTTCGACGACGTCTTGCGTATCGGTCATGGAACAGGACGCCTTTCCTTCGAGAAATTCGGGCCACTTTCCTGTACCCGTTACCAGCGATACCAGCGGCCCTTGCGACCTCCGCTGTCCGCGGTGCGCACCACGAAGCCGAGCAGCCACAGCACCAGCACGAACACCGCGATCCACCACAGGACCTTCACCGCGAAGCCCGCGCCGAACAGGATCAGGGCCAGCAGCAGGACGAGAAGCAGGGGAACCATAGTCATCAACCTCCGCTCCTCCTGGTGCCCGGCGAACAGGCGAACACACAGTCGAATTTCAGTGTTTCTTCACCGGGATCGCGGGCACCTGCCCTCCTTTCGGCGCCGTCGGCGGATACCCGCAAGAGCAACAGGCCCTGTTTCAGTCCTTGCCGACGACGACCACCTCGTCCTCGGCCCTCCATCGGCGTCGCTCGGCTTTGGGCGGATTGATCCGCACGCCGTAGCCCGGACTCGTCGACGCGTCATCGTGGATTCGGTAGCCGATGGCGCATTCGCCGCGCCGGCGCGCCGCGGCCACGACGGTGGCGAAGGTCGTCTCGCACCCCGGCAGTACGTAGTCGCCCGCCGGGCGCAGGCGAATACCCGTACCGTCGGCGGAGAACAGCTCCTCGAAAACCGCCGCCAGGTGCCGGTTCTGGGAGATCTGTGCCATGAGCAGGCCGATGAGCTTGCCACTGATGATCACGTCGGCTCCGGGGCCGATCGGGGCGAGTGCCCGGTTGCGGTCGTCGATCAGCTCGGTGACGACCGGCAGTTCGCGCCCGGTGGTTTCCTCCAGTTGGCGCAGCAGCAGGAGGGTGACGAGCGTGCGGTTGTCGGGGTCGTGCGGCGGGTGGCTGGGAGCGGGGTCCTGACCCAGCACGATCACGCTGTCGTAGGAGTGCACGTCGAGACGCCGCAGTGTCTCGGGACGAGTCACGTCCCCCTGGTGGAGGGTCAGGGTCAGATCGGTGCCGTGGCGCGCATCGGCCTCGCTCACCTCCCGGACCGTCGCCTCACCACCGTCCGCCACCACGTCGACGACTGATCCGGGCCGGGCGCGGCGGCGCAACTGATCGAGCATGAGCGGCGCCCGGCGGTTCCAGCCCAGCAGGAGGACCCGCTCGGGCCGCGCGGGCGTCACCGGGCCGGAGACCATCGCCGCCTTCTCGACCCACTCATCGCAATCGGCCGCCCAGGCCGTGTCGTCGTCCCGGGTGATGACGATGAGCAGGTCGTCCGCGGCGACGGGTGTCTGCGGAGACGGATTGAGCAGGGGTGTGTCCGCGCGCACCATCCCCACGACGCTCGACGTCGGGTAGGACAGCAGCGCGTCGCCGAACGGGCGTCCCGCCAGGGACGGTTCGCTCACCAGGTAGAACTCGTCGCCGGCGAAGTCGAGGAGCTCCTGGTGGACGAGGGAGAGCCCCGGGCGGCGGGCGGCCTGGACGATCAACCGGGCGGTGACGGTGTCGCTCTCCAGGACCACGCCGCCCGGCCCGGCGGCGAGATCGGCGGCCAGACGGTAGCGGTCGTCCCGTACGGCGGCGACGACCGGCGGGCGGGTCTCCTCCCCCGCCAGGGCCGCCCTGAGCGCCAGCAGCGTCTTGACCACCTCGGCGTCGGCGTCGGGCTCGTCACGGGGCAGGACCAGCACGACACCGGCCGTGGCCGGACTGGTCAGTCTGAGCACGGCCGGGTCGGTGGTGGGGCCGCTGCGGCAGATCAGGCGCGTCCGGCCGACGGCGCCCACCTTCGTGCTCAGGGCCTCCTCCATGGCGGTCTTGTCCTGGTCGGCCAGCACCGCCACCGCGGCGCGCCGCTGGTTGGCGTTGGCGGCCACCAACTCGCTCACCACCGTGAAGACCTGCTCCGACCACCCCAGGACCACGACGTGCCCTTGTTCCAGCACGGTGGACCGGCCCCGCCGCAGCGCGGTGAGCCGTTCCGTGAGCGCCGTCGTGATCAGGCCGACCAGCGTCGAGACGTACAACAGCGCGACCAACGCGAGCAGCACCGACATCGTCACGCGCAGCGGCGTGCCGGTGGCGCCGCCCAGACGCAGGGTCTCTCCGGTGAGGTGCCACACCTCCGCCAGCCGGTCCGGCAAGGACGCCGGCGCGTCGGGGTCGGTCCACACCACCACAGCACTGGCCGGGACGACGACGGTCAGGCACAACAGCGCCATCCAGCCGACCAGGGCGGAGGCGCCGCGGGCCAGCGTGCTGTCGAACCAGTAACGGGCCCGGTCACCGAGCGGAGTGCGCCGCCGCGCCACTCTTCCCCCCTCCGTCGCCCCGGCCTCTCGTGCGGTCCGCCGGCGCCGCCTGAGCGGTGCGCCGCGCTGAACGCCGGAGAGCACGGATGTGAATACGCCTGTCGCAGTGTGGAGGCCCGAACGCGGCGGAAGGCGCGGTTCGCCGCGCATTCATTCCTTCGGGTTCCCCTGGCCGTCCACGCCGGCCGACCCGCTGTCACGTCAGGGTTTGTCGCGACTTTCCCTCCTTCGGGTCAACGCCCTGGCGATGGACGGCGCCCGGACACGACCGCCAGTACAAAGGCCGCCATGACTGAAGATCACGCGGTGGTGCACCCGGACGGCGGTTTCTCACGGAGGAGCTTCGCTGCGGCGGCCGGTACGGCCACGGTGGCCACGGCCCTGGCCGGCGGTCCCGCCACGGCACTGCCCGCCCCGACCGCCCGGGGCGACAGCCGTGGCGCCGACTTCGACCGGTGCCTCGCCGTCGCCCGCGCCCTCCTCGTCCTCGACTCCGACGACCGCCCCCTCGTCCCGGTCTACCAGCGCGTCCTCAACAAGGGACTGCCGGCTCAGCGGCGGACACGCCCCAAGGACGTCCTCGTCATCGGCGCCGGCCCGGCCGGACTGGTGGCTGCCTGGCTGCTGAAGAAGGCAGGTCACCGGGTGACGATCCTGGAGGCAAACGGCAACCGCGCGGGCGGCCGCGTCAAGACCTTCCGCAACGGCGGCCACGAGAACGCCGCGCAGCCCTTCGCCGATCCCCGCCAGTACGCCGAAGCGGGCGCGATGCGCATTCCCGGGAGCCATCCCCTGGTGATGGAGCTGATCGACCAGTTCGGACTGAAGAAGCGGCGCTTCCACTACGTCGACGTCGACGCCGAGGGACGTGCCGCGGGCCGCACCTGGATCCACGTCAACGGCATCCGCGTACGGCGCGCCGACTACGCCCGCGCGCCCCGGCGCGTGAACCGGTCCTTCGGCGTCCCCCGGACCCATTGGGACACCCCCGCCGCCGCCATCCTGCGCGCGGCGCTGGACCCGGTGCGCGACGAGTTCAGCTACGTCAACGGTGAAGGCAAGCGGGTCGACAAGCCGCTCCCGGAGCGGCTGCGGGGCTGGGCCCGCGTGGTGCGCCGGTTCGGCGACTGGTCGATGTTCCGCTTCCTCACCGAGCACGCCGGGCTCGACGAGCGGACCATCGACCTGATCGGCACCCTGGAGAACCTCACCTCGCGCCTCCCGCTGTCCTTCATCCACAGCTTCATCGGCTCCTCCCTCATCAGCCCCGACACGCCGTTCTACGAGCTGGAGGGCGGCACGGCCGTACTGCCGGACGCCCTGCTGGAACGCGTCCGCGAGGACGTGCGGTTCGACCGCCGTGTCACACGCATCGAGTACCACCACCCGGACCGCCCTTCGGCGGACACCGAGCACGTGCGGAACAAGGGCCCGCACGTGTGGGTGGACACCGTGTCCGAGGGCCGCGACGGTCCCGTCGTCCGCGAGCAGTTCACCGCGGACGTCGCCGTCGTCACGGTGCCGTTCTCCGGACTGCGCCACGTGCAGATCGACCCGCCCATGTCGTACGGCAAGCGCCGCGCGGTCTGCGAACTGCACTACGACAGCGCGACCAAGGTGCTGCTGGAGTTCAGCCGCCGCTGGTGGGAGTTCGACGAGGCCGACTGGAAGCGCGAGCTCGACGCCGTCGACCCGGGCCTGTACGAGGCTTACCGCACCGGCCGCGCCGCCACGGACGGGAGCCTGCTCGGCGCTCACCCCTCCGTGCCCGGCGGGCACATCACAGCGGGTCAGCGCACCCACTACGCCGCCAACCGCGCGATCAGCCGGGATCAGCCGGAGGCGGTCGACGTCCTGGGCGGCGGCTCGGTGTCGGACAACGCCAACCGCTTCATGTTCCACCCCTCCCATCCGGTCCCGGGCAGCGCGGGGGGTGTGGTTCTGGCCTCCTACAGCTGGGCCGACGACGCGCTGCGCTGGGACTCCCTGGACGACGAAGCACGCTACCCGCACGCCCTGTGCGGCCTCCAGCAGGTCTACGGGCAGCGCATCGAGGTCTTCTACACCGGCGCGGGCCGCACGCAGAGCTGGCTGCGCGACCCCTACGCCTACGGGGAGGCGTCCGTGCTCCTGCCCGGACAGCACACGGAACTGCTGCCGGCCATCCCCGTGCGCGAGGGACCGTTGCACTTCGCCGGTGACCACACGTCCGTCAAGCCGGCGTGGATCGAGGGGGCCGTGGAATCCGCCGTGCGGGCCGCTCTGGAGATCCACACGGCGTAGCAGTCGCTGAACCGCCGCGCATGCCAGGGCCCCGGCGCACCGCCTGGGCCCTGGAGGGCGCCGTAAGGACCCGTCGTCCGCCCGGAGGGCGGGCCCCGCGGACCGCCCGCGCAAGAGGCCCCGGCTGGGATACCTCGGCGACCGCAATGACCAAAACCTCCGTTGGTTCCGCAAGCGAGACAGCCCGTCGGCGTCCGGTGCAGCATGTGGCCCACGTCACCCTCCCCCACAGGGCCTTTACCTACCCGCATCGACGTACCGACAGGTGGTGGCACTCGTGCGCCTGCGCACTCCCCTCGCCCTGCTCGGGGCCGCCGTGCTCGTGCTCGTCGGTCCGCCGCTGGTGACCACCGGCAGCGGCACCGAGACCGGCACACAGATCCCGGGCCTGCGTTTCATGGTCCCCAACACGCCCGGCGGAGGCTACGACATCACGGCCCGGACGGCCGCGAAGAACGCCGAGGACGCCGGACTGACCCACAACATCGAGGTGTTCAACCTGCCCGGCGCCGGCGGCACGGTGGGCCTGAGCCGGCTGGTGAGCGAGCACGGCAACGGCAAGCTCGCCATGTCCATGGGCCTCGGGGTCGTGGGCGCCGTCCGCTCCAACGACGCGCCGAAGACGCTCGGCGACACCACGCCGATCGCCCGGCTCACCGAGGAGCAGGACGTGGTGGTGGTCGCGAAGGACTCCCCGTACAAGACGATCGACGACCTGATCGGCGCCTGGAAGGAGAACCCGGGCAAGCTGCCGGTGGGCGGCGGCTCCTCCCCCGGTGGGCCCGACCACCTCGCGCCGATGCTGATGGCCCGGGCGGCCGGGATCCCCCCGAAGCAGGTCAACTACATCCCCTTCGACGGCGGCGGCGAGCTGCTCGCCTCCATCCTCGGCAACAAGGTCGCCTTCGGCGTCTCCGGCGTCGGCGAGTACCTCGACCAGATCAAGGCGGGCGAGCTGCGTCTGCTCGCGGTCACCGGCCCGGAGCGCGTCGAGGGGCTGGACGCTCCCACGCTGAAGGAGGCCGGCTACGACGTGAACTTCACCAACTGGCGCGGCATCGTCGCCCCGCCCGGCCTGACCGACGGCGAGCGGGACAAGCTCGTGCGGCTGATCGAGGAGCTGCACGACTCGGACGAGTGGCGCAAGTCCCTGGAGCAGAACGGCTGGGACGACGCCTTCCTCACGGGTGAGGAGTTCGGCGCGTTCCTCGACGCCGAGGACAAGCGCGTGGTTTCGGTGCTGAAGGAGCTGGGACTGTGACGACGCAGACCACCGACATTCCCCCCGCGCAGGGCAGCGAGAAGCGCTCGTGGCTGCGGGAGCACTCCGAGCTGGGTGTGTGCGCGCTGCTGCTGGCGCTGGGCGTGCTCGTCCTGACCGACGCGCTCACCATGGACGTCGACATCGCCCAGCGCGGCCCGGTCGGCCCGAAGACCGTGCCGGTCGTGGTCGGCGCCGGGCTGCTGGTGATCGCCGCGCTGCTCGCCGTGGACGTGCTGCGCGGCGGCCGGGGCCAGGCCGAGACCGGCGAGGACGTCGACCTGTCGGAACCCGCCGACTGGCGCACGGTGCTGCTGCTCGCCGGGGTGTTCCTCGGCGCGGCCGTGCTGATCGAGCCGCTCGGCTTCCCCATCGCGGGCGCGCTGCTGTTCTGGGGCGCGGCGTTCGCGCTGGGCAGCCGCCGGATCGACCGCGACCCGCTCATCGCGGCCGGGCTCTCCCTGGTCACCTACACCGTCTTCAACAACCTGCTCGGAGTGCCCCTGCCCGGCGGTCCGCTGATGGGAGTGCTGTGACATGGATGCCTTCAACTCCCTTCTGGACGGCTTCGGCACGGCCCTCACACCGATCAACCTCCTGTGGGCCGTCATCGGCGTGCTGCTCGGCACGGCGATCGGCGTGCTGCCCGGCATCGGCCCGG